>NZ_JBMFQS010000009.1:0-69538 GCF_049968475.1 Calditerrivibrio sp.
GAGGCATAGGACCATCTGCAGCACTTACAACAAGTATAGCCCCATCCATCTGGGCTGCACCTGTGATCATGTTCTTTACATAGTCTGCGTGACCAGGACAATCCACATGTGCATAGTGCCTTGTGGGGCTCTCATACTCTACGTGGGCTGTGGCTATCGTAATACCTCGCTCCCTCTCTTCCGGAGCCTTGTCAATATTGGAATAATCCACAAAATCTGCCAAACCCTTAGTCGACAATACTCTGGTAATAGCAGCTGTCAAAGTAGTCTTACCATGGTCTACGTGACCTATCGTACCTACGTTAACGTGAGGTTTCTTCCTCTCGAACTTCTGTTTTCCCATAAAAGTTCTCCCTCTTTTTTTTATATTAAGCCCATGACCGGAATCGAACCGGTGACCTCGTCCTTACCAAGGACGCGCTCTAACCGACTGAGCCACATGGGCTATTTTCCATACATATCTACAATACAAAATGAACTGTATAAATATAATTAAATTAGAGCTATGTCAAGTATTTTTTTTGCATAATACGATTTTCCCTTCTTCACACAATAAAACTAAAAAAATATTCAATATGGAATATTTACTGTTTCTTTAATATCTGAATTATTGCCTCTTTTAAATCCTTAGCCCTCACTGGCTTATTCAAAAACATTGTTATACCTGCATCTTTTGCCTGCTTGTAGGTTTTGAATGTACCAAATGCAGTGATAATTATGATTTTCTGATTTTCTTTTAACTGCCTGATCCGATCGATCAGCCCCATACCATCAAGCTCCGGCATTCTAAGGTCTGTGACCACAACATCAAAATCCATTTCTTGAAGCTTAAAAAATGCTTCTCTACCATTTTCCGCCGTATCCACAACATAGCCTTCAAGCCTCAATACCTCAGCATAACCCAATCTTGTATGTTCTTCATCATCCACAATCAATATTTTGATTTCTGAATTTTCCATAATCTCTATTCCCCATCATATTTTATAATTTCTCCATCCTGATAAATAGGATGGACAGTAGAAACAGAAGATTTATAAACCAACTGTTGTTTATCTTCGTAAGAAAGCAGAATAGTATAATCATCAAAACCTATAAGATTACCTTTTATTTTTACACCATTGCGGAGATAAATCGTGACAGGTGACTTAGACTTTCTCACTTCGTTCAGAAATATATCCTGCATCGGTGGCTTTAAATGTTTAGGCCTTTTCCCAAGATTAGACTGATAATAAATTTTGCTGATATATTCTATATCTATAATATTCTTCACTGATGCGATAGTGGCAATATCCTTTTTACTATGAGAAAGCTTATAACCAAGGTCATCAGAGATAATAGTGTACTGGTCAAAATCCACAATTTTACCTCTGAACCTCTCTTTGTTGTTCATAATAAACAGCAGAGGTACTGATTTAATGGATGCATTTTGCAAATAAACAAACTCTAACTGAGCATATAAGGACATATTTCCCCCATTATTTTAGAATCTATACTAAAATTATCTTTTAAAGTCAAGGTATTTGTTTTAGCATTCAAATTTTGTGTTTGTGACCTCAAGCAGTCTCCTTAAAATCTCCTTTATGGCTTCATCCTTTACTCTATAGCATACTGTGGTACCATCCCTCACACTTTCCAATATACCTTTATTTTTTAAAATTGCAAGATGCTGACTGGTTGTAGCCTGTGGAATCTTTAAACCATCACATATTTTTGTTACATTACACTCATTATGCATCAGTCCAAGCACAATTTTAAGCCTTATTGGATGTCCCAGAGCTTTCAATTTTTCAGAATATTCATCCAACCATGCACTGTCCATTTTATACCTCACTCATTTTCTCTAAAAATCACCATAGAATTCGATTGATGAAGGGGGGTCACGGTAAGCTCTCCAATCTGGACATGCTCCGGCAATTTTGCCGTAAAAAGTACTATCTCTGCGATATCCTCCGCTGAAAGAGGTTTAATCCCTTTATAAACCTTCTTAGCCCTATCATTATCACCGTGGAATCTCGTATTACTGAAGTTTGTTTCCGTCATACCCGGAGCAATATTTGAAACTTTTATCGGCTTATCAACCAGATCGATCCTCATACCATCTGTCAAAATCCTAACGGCTGCCTTTGTGGCACAGTAGACTGCTCCCCCAGGATAGGCCCCCTGCCCAGCGATGGATCCAATATTTATTATGTGTCCATGTGTGTTATTTTTTAGCATAATATTAGCTACATTTTTTGAAAAATAGAGCAACCCTTTTATGTTGGTATCAATCATTGTATCCCAATCCTCCACATCTCCTTCATAAAACTTTTCAAGCCCAAGGGCAAGTCCGGCATTATTTACAAGGATATCGATTTTAGACAATTCATCCGGAATAGAAGATAGAAAATAATTCACATGCTCCAGCAAACGAACATCCACTTTTCCAATAAAAGTTTTTACACGGTATGTCTCTTTTATTTCATTTTCTAAATATTTTAATTTTTCAATATTTCGGGCACAAAAAATAAGATTTGCACCTTCCCGAGCAAAAGCCTTTACACAGGCTTCCCCTATACCACTTGATGCCCCTGTAACCAAAACATTTTTCCCTCTCAAGCTTCTGAAATAATCCATATATCCCCCATTTTAACTAAGAAAGTTTCTTATTAATCCTGTATACCTCACTTAAGATTTCCGCCACTACACGATACAAATTTTCCGGTATCTCCTGGTATATATCCAATCTATAAAGAGCCTCCAACAGATCTGGATCCTCTTTTATCAATACATTGTACTCTTTTGCTTTTTCTAAAATCTTTTCGGCAATTATCCCTCTACCCTTTGCAACCACCTTTGGTGCAGAATCTTTTTCATGATCGTACCTGAGAACCGTTACCTTCTTAGCCTTATCCATTATACAACTGCTCTAACGATTTTTTGTACGCAGCTAAAATATTTCTAAAATCTTCATCACTATGTGCAAAAGTGAGGCATCCACCCGAATGCATCGTAAATACACCATTTAATATCATCAATATCTTAAAAAGGCTCTCCCTATCTGAGTCAATTTTTGTCAAAAAAGTTGAAGGTCTTTTGCTATCCACATCATCAAAGGATTTATGAAAATGCAATGCTGTCATAGATCCAAATCCACTTACTATAATATTAGAATCCTCGTTTAAAAGAGATGAGATATTTTCTCTTAATTTTTCACCCATTAGATTAAGATGATTATAGTCATGCTTTTCAAGTAATTCAAGTGTTTTCAACCCTGCAGCCATTGTAACCGGATGCTCTGAAAAGGTACCCCCACCGGTGATTATATCCCCCTTTTCTATGATCTGCATAACATCTTTTCTTCCACCGTAAACCCCTATAGCAAAACCACCACCGATTATCTTCCCCATTGTAAACAGATCCGGCTTTACACCAAAAATCGGCCATGTACTACCAAATCTGAACCTAAAACCTGTAATGGTTTCATCAAATATCAAAAGAGAACCATCTTCATCGCAAAATCTTCTTATACCCCTTAAAAAATCAACTTCCGCCGCCACTCCTCCTCCGGCACCTAATACAGGCTCAAGAATAACCGCAGCCACTTTATCTTTGTGGGAATGCAAAATTTCAAGCGAAGTTTCAAGATCGTTATAAGGTATTGACAAAACATCATTTTTAATTCTACTATATGGTGGTTTCACATCGAAGGATAGGTCTGTATTGCCACCATGCCATCCCCCTTCTATCTTGGCAATTACTCCTCTACGGGTAAACTTTTTTGAGATCCTTGTGGCATACATCGTAGCTTCTGTGCCGGATGTACAAAACCTCATCATCTCCATCTCAGGCACAGCATCCCTGATCTTTTCCGCCAATTGCAATTGATATCTGTTTAAAATACCGATCTGCACACCTTCTTTTGATACTCTATAGATCTCCTCCACAATATCTCTATTGGTATGTCCTAATATATTGGCATAATGCCCCATCCACATATCGATAAGCTCAATACCATCGATTGTGAGTATTTTAGACCCATAAGCCCTTTCCACCACAAATGGAAAAGGTGCAAAAAAACGGATGTCGTGGCTTACACCTTTGGGAAAGGAATTTTTAAAGCGATCAAATATATCACCTGAGCTTTTAAACCTCTTGCTGTAAATATCAAAATAGTTCATTAATTACCCAGAATATCTCTTAGCTTCAGAGCATTTTTCGGTGCATATCCATCTATTACATTACAAAAGGAGACCGCCAGATTTGATCCCTCACTGATACGCCTGATTTCTATGGATAGTTCTTTAAGCTCTTCTAAAGAATAGTTATAGTTTAACTCTTTAGTTTCCGGCGTAAGCCAGAGCTTACTTCTGCCATATAATCTAATGTAAGATTTCCCCTCAATTGGTGAAAGGTAAAAAGGGGCAAAACCTGAAACCATAGGAAGATCAAGGGCAATCAAGCCGATTTTATTGTTTTTTAATTCAGTAAGATACCTCTCTTTGTACCATGTCCTATTTGGAAGCTCCACAAAAAGAGTATTATCTTTAAAAATAGTTTTAAGATAGATAAGATATTCAAGATTTTTTTTACATGCGGAAAACCTATAATTAAAATCCACAAATAGGGCATAGAGTCTACCTGATTCCTGTATTGGAGATAATGCAATAAAAAGGTTTTTAACATCATCCTCATTAAATTTATTTTTCTGGAAAAAATGTGGTAACCTTACGGTAAAAACTGTATTCCCGCCACTTCTATCGAAAATATTTTTTATCTCTCCGTAAGAGGGTAGCTTATAATAAGTATAAGTCAACTCCAATAGGTTAAAATGCTGAACATAATACTCAAGCATCTCCATCTTTTTCACATTTGATGGATAAAAGCTTCCAACCCAATCATCGAACTTGTATCCACTGGTACCTAAATAAACTGAAAAATCTTTCCCCATAAAGCCTCTCTGTATTCATTATGATGAATAGTATGTTTTGGAAAATAAATCAACTAAAAAATAGTTAATCGTTTATCTATTATGTTTGCTCATTACATATCTTCTTATAAGTTCCTTTTAATTTTTCCATAAGCTTGTTTAACTCCTGTATAAAATCGTAGAGCATATCTTTTGGATAATTATTTTTTAAAACTTTTTCAATATGATCTTTTATATTCAACATCTCATCTATGATCTGAACGAACATCTCTTTCTTCTTGTAATAGGATACACCTTTGTTTCTAAGCCAAGACATAAGATTGAAATACAACCTATCGAAACTATTTTGATCAAAATCGTGACTTCCATAATTGATTAATAAATCTATTATTCTTGAAAAAGCGTTTACAGCAGAATAAATTTCGATTTCTTCTTTAGTTTTAAAATGGGTATCAATAAGTTGTGAAATAGATATATCATTAAACCTATGATACATATTTACAAATTCCTCTATCGGAAGTGGTTTTGAAATTAAATACCCCTGAAATATATTGCAACCCAATTTGTATAAAGCAGATGCAGTTTCTACGGTCTCCACCCCTTCCGCAACAATCTCTTTGTTAAAAGCCTTTGCAAGCAATATGATCACTTCTGTAATATTAAGATTCGTTGGATCAGATAACATATCCACCACAAATGTCCTATCTATCTTAACCGTGTCTATGGGAAGGGCTTTAATATAATCCAATGAGGCATAGCCTGTTCCAAAATCATCCACAGAGATGCCGAAACCGATTTTGCTAAATTCATTTAAGATCTCAGATGCTTTATCGAGATTTGTTATCGATGTGGATTCAATAATCTCTATTTCTATTATACTACTTTTTTCTTTCACATCAGTTAATAGAGTTTCCCTGATGAAATCAATCAATTCTTCATTGAGTAATGCATTAGGGGAAACATTTATACTCAGCTTAACTTTCAGCCCTCTACTATAAAGATAATCTATGCACTCAAAAGCTCTTGACACAATATACTTATCAAACTCCACCTCAATATCAGAATTGCTGATATATGGTATAAATTCAGATGGTGGTATCAACCCGTGTAGGGGATGTACCCATCTTACCAGCACCTCAGCCCCAACCACCTCTTTCTTTTCTACATTGAATTTTGGCTGCAAATACAAGATAAATTCCTTATTTTTGAGTCCCCTTTCAATCATGGCCAGTTTTTCTTTTTTTATGGCCAATTGTTTACTCATAATTGGATCAAAAAATAATATGCGATTTTTACCTCTACTCTTAGCCTGAAACATAGCCTGTTGGGCATGTCTCACAAGCTCAGAGGGGATCTCATTGTCCTCTGGATATATAGTAACACCTACAGAGCAGGTGAATTTCCAGACAACACCATCCACAGTAATCGGCCTGTATATGGCAAACTGGATCTTTTCAAGATAATCTTCAAGCTCTTTCGTATCATCAACAATTGTGGCAATTACAAATATATCTTCATCAAAATGAGCTATGATATCATTTTTTTTAAGAATCGGCATTATCCTATTTGATATCTGATTGATAACTTTGTTTGAAACTTCAAGACCATACTTATCTAAAAATTGTTTAAAGCCATCTAAGTCAAGATAACATACAGCCACATCTTTACCTGGATTATCATGAATAAATTTTCTAACTTTTTCAATGAAAAACCTTTTATTAGGTAATTTTGTGACTTCATTGTAATACGCCAGAAATTCGAGCTTTTCTTCATATCTTTTTATTTCTGATATCTCTATGAAACTACCAACATAATATTTCGGTCTTCCTTGTTCATCATTTATTGTAAATATCGAAAGGTATTCTGGATATATCTCGTTGTTTTTTCTTTTGTTCCATATTTCACCTTCCCAAACCCCACGTTTAGATAAATTTTCCCAAATATTTTCATAAAATTTTTCATCGTGAATACCTGATTTTAAAATAGATGGTTTTTTACCGATCACGTCATCTCTATCATAACCAGTGATCCTTAAAAATGCATCATTTACATCTATTATTATGCCGTTGATATCTGTAATTACTATACCACTTAAATTGTGCTTTACAATTTCGTAAGCCAATTTAAACTTCTCCGAAAGAGTTATCTTTTCAGTAATATCAAATAACAAAACAACCGTAGCCTCTTTTTTACCTGATACGATCACGTCATTTTTATGCACATAAAAAATTTTACTTTCTCCATCCAGTTCTATGGTTATTTGCTGATCGTTGGAGGATAAAATATATTCAATTTTTTTAGTAAGATTAGCGATGTCTCTAAAGAATTTTATTACCGATGGATTGTAATATATGATTTTGCCATTGTTATCTAAAATGACAAGGGAATCTTTTAGTGATTGGCTGATCTCTCGTGTAAGCTTTTCTGTTTTTGTCATTTTTTCGTAAAACTTGAAACTTAAGAATAGTCCAGTAAATATGATTATATTAAAAACTATCCCTAATACTCCCTGAGTAATATATCTTCTTATCATAGTACTTATGAAAGGTGCTTTTGTTACAGACACGAGATAGATATGGGTAGTACCTTCCGGAAGGATCTGTTTGAAAAGCATAAGATAGTATTCATTATCAAACTTATAGTAAAGGAAAAAGTCTTTACCAGAATCAAGTTTACCTGATAGCTCTTTTTTATCAGGATAATTTGAAATAATCTTTTTGGCAAACTCAAGCGAATCACTTCTTTCTTTTAGAAGAAGATCATGTTCATAAAAACAGTCCAGATTATCGCTTAGTTTAACCAAAAATTTATCGTTCTCTTTCTCATTTCCTGCTATTAAAATTATATGTTGTACACCTTCAATTTGGTTTAAATCCTCCTGTATAGCACTCAAGCTAAATCCAAATACAATCACGCCATATATATTGCCATCCATTATTATCGGGTAGTTATATGCATATACCAACCTGTCGTAGTATGTTTCATAACCTATAACAACCTCTTTTTTTTCTATAGCCTGATAAGCAAGGCTCTTTCTATATAAGATGGCTCCACTTAATTCAGGCTGATTAAAATTCAAGAAAATCGAGTTTGTATCGCATATATTAAAAATCACAATCCCCTTTTCTTTATAAAGTTTATAGTTTTTGTAAAGTTTTTTAAATAATAATCTCCTGTATTCCACCACTGATTTATTCATATTGATATTTTTAATGGCATCAACAATCTCCGGATCGTTCAGGATTGTTCTTACTTCTGTTCTCAAAAATACATCGTATTTATCCCTGTTGTTATTGAAGCTACTTTCTAAGTTAGAAATGGAAAAAGTATATACAGACTTAATCTCATTTGAAAAAGTGAATATTAAAAACGAGGTAATAAATATTGAAGTAATTACAAAAAGTACTAAAATATACAATCTATAATTATCTAATATCCTTTGCACTTAAATTACCCTCCATAGGGATTTTGACGGGCATCATTTTTCTTATAATGTCATAGTCAGTATCGGTTGCAGAAGAGATTCCGAATGGGCTGACCCTTTTAATTTCCTCATGTTCAAAAATATTCTTTATGATTTTTTTCAATCTATTCAATTTCTCATCACCAATTAGCTTTCTGTTTACAACAATGACAAAACCAGGTAAGTCCGGTGTTTCATCCACCTTTTCAATACCAAGAGCTTTGTATTTTTCAAAAACTATACTGTTTGTACCACCAAAATCAAAATCTCCAGCAATCACATGCTCCACTACACTATTGTGGCTATCCAAATAGACAAATCGCTCTGCCGTAAGTTGTTTGCCTGTATATTTTTGATATAGATAGTTCATAGAAAGAAAACCACACGTTGCATAAGGGCTCACAAGAGCATATCTTGCACCATTTAAGTTTTTCACACTTAACTTTTTATCGCCAGATTTGAAAAGTACACATCTATATTTACTCCCTCCCGAAGAAACATTTATGGCATAAAGTGGATAAATATCATTATTTCTCTGCTTTGTCATCACATAGGTCAAAGGGCATAGATATGCCAAATGAGCTTGATTTTTAGCTATCATCTCAATTAATTCATTATAACTCTTAGCGTGCTTAAATACCACCTTTTCCCCTGTTTCCTTTTCAAGAAGAGCCATAAAAGGCTTCCATTTTTCATACTCTCTATCCGCAGTTTCCATCTGGATAGGGGCAAAACTTATCTCGGAATAAATAAGGATCGGCACAAAAATAATCATCATAATAACCAGAAAAATATTCTTATATAACATTTTGAATCTCCAATTGTGTATATTCTATTTGTTATAATTCAATAATAGCATATAAATTCTATTTATCAACAAAAAAATCAACTTTTATATATAAAATTCCAGTTGATAATCTTCTTTTTTTATTTTATAATAATTTCAGAAGAGGTTGAGTATATGAGAAAATTGATATTTATTTTATTGTTATTTCTTCCACTAACAATACTTTCTAAAGAACAATACATCTACTCCGCCGTTTCTGTTGGTAATAAAGAATCCACCATAGCACAACACAAGCCATTGTTGAATTATGTCACAGATAAAACAAATAAGAAAATTATAATAACATACTATGAAAATCACAAAGAACTTGTGGAGATGTTTATAAAAGGAGATGTGGATATAGCTTATCTTGGACCAATCCCTTTTCTGGCACTAAAAAGAAAGTACAGCAATTACGAACCTTTAGTTATGGTAAGGGAAAAAGATGGGAAAAGCTCCTACAGATGTGTGCTTTTTGCTCCCATCGACCAGATGGATCCATTAAAAAACATCAAAAACATCGCCATGACAAACCCTCTATCCACCTGCGGGTATACTTTTGTGCATTCAGCACTGAAAAAAAAAGGTGCGGATCTTGAGTCGATACCCTATAGTTATGTTGGAAACCATGAAGAGGTTGCCAAAAAAGTAATTGCAGGATTGTTCAGTATCGGTGCCACAAAGGAGGATATCTTTGAAAAATACAAAAATCTGGGGTTAAAAGCTATTATCTCTTCAGATGAACTGCCTGCCTTTATTATCGTGGCAAATAAAAAAACTATGTCCCAAAATGATATCGATCTTATAAGAAATTCATTGCTAAAAATACCAAATAACACTCTATCAATATTGAAGATAGGAAAAAATGGCTTTGATCGCTTTGATGAATCAAAATATATTAATTTTGAAAAGCTACTTGATAGCAACATATTAAAGAGAATATATGAGTAATTTAAGAAAAAGAACACTTACCTTCATACTATCATTTTTGATTCTTTTCACCCCTTTTTCAGTAATGATCTATTACAATAATAAAAGAACACTTGAAGTTTTCTTTCATAATAATTCCAATTTGCAGGAAATAGTCTGGAAATCTGTAACTATAGCCCATAATAATGTAGCCGACTTATATTTTGATACTTATGTAATGAATACTGACGTTTTAGAGATCTTAAAAGATTACAAACATGCTGACAACAAAAATCGAGATCTATTAAGACTAAAGCTTTACCGCCTGCTATACCCTAAGTATGAAATTCTAAAGAAAAAAGGTGTAAGACAGTTCCATTTCCATAGCACAAATGCGGAGAGCATCCTGCGGATGCATGCCCCTGATAAGTTTGGGGATAGCTTAAAAATCGAACGACCTGATGTCTGGCTGGCCAACAAAAATCTCCAGATAGTAAGAACTTTTGAAATGGGAAAGGTTGCCTCTGGTTTTAGAAATGTATATCCGATTATATGGAAAGATGAACATATAGGGAGTGTGGAGATATCTTTTCCTTTTGAATCATTGAGGAAAATGATGTCGGATCTTTTTGAAAAGATAGAAATTATCGCCCTAATTAAAAAAGATAACCTCAATAAATTATTTGATGACCAAAAAGAGTTATACAAAGAATTTACACCGGGCTGGATGGTAGAAGATCCCAACAGAGAGCTTTACGACTCATTAAAAGATATCCCATCAGAATATAAACAGGTTTTGGAATCGTCCAAAGAAGATAAAGATTTTATCAGACTTTTAAATCAAAAAAACTCAGGCGGCACATATGTTAAATACAACGGTAAGAACTACCTGATTTTAAAAACCACTATCCTTGACACATATCAAACTCAAACCGCATTAATAATATCTATCTCAAAGTCAGAGGAATTGAATAATATTTTAAAAAAATTTCAATTTGATATTTTTACATTAGTACTACTAACATTCTTACTCTCCACACTTTTTACAATGGTGAGTGCTAAAAATGATAAGGTACTAGAAAATGAAAAATTTATAGAAAATATTCTATCCAGCATTCATACTGGGCTCTATATTATGGACCAGGATGGCAATACCATAAGAATAAATGAATCCCTGACACGCATTCTTGGTTACACAGAAGATGATCTCCTAGGGAAATCAGCCCACGATATTTTTCACGTCCATCACTTGGATAAAGAAAATTGTCCAGTATTCAAGGTATTGACAAACAATACTGAATACAAAGGAATTGAAATTTTTAAGTCCAAAAATGGTAGTTTTCTTCACGTAAACCTAAAATCAAAAAGGTTTGAATATCAGGGACAAAGTTATGCACTCGTTACTTTCGTAGACATCTCAGAACTTGTTGAAAGGGAAAATGAACTTAATAAGACAAACTTTATTCTGAATACCATCATAGAAAACTTTAATGATGCCGTGATGCTGACGGATGATAACACTATTGTTCAGATAAACGATAAAATGGTAAAAGATTTCTGTGTGCCACTTGATTTAGTTCCAAAAGGGATCGATAAAGTGATCTCTTTTATCTGTCTTAATTTTAAAGATCAGTCAGAGTTTATAAACTTTGCATACTCCAATAAAAATAATATTATTTTGAATACAGTGGATGAAAAACATATAGAAATCAGAAAAGTCCCATTAAATACCTTTAAATTTTCAGGAACATTGTGGATATTCTCCGATCGTACTGAAAGTATAAATAACATAAAAAGGATGGAGATTCTAAAAGAACAGGCAGAAGCTGCAAATAAAGCAAAAAGCCTGTTCCTATCAAGTATGAGTCATGAAATCAGAACACCAATAAATGGTATAATAGGTGCCCTCGAGTTGATACCAAAACAGAATCTGCCAGAGGAAATATCAAGTTATCTACATATCATTAAAAGTAGCAGTGAACATCTTTTAATGCTCATCAACGATATTCTGGATCTTTCAAAAATCGAAAGTGGATACCTAAAACTTGAAAAAATCCCCTTCATGCCCATTAAGGTATTAAAAAGAGTACGATCCATCATCTACCCCACCACCATCCAAAAAGGGTTGTCCTTTAATATCGATTATCCGGATAGGGAGATCTGTGTCTACGGAGATCCGCATAGACTCAGTCAGGTATTGATCAATTTGGCAGGAAATGCTGTGAAATTCACAGAAAAAGGTGAGGTGGAAGTAAAAATGGAAATCATATCAGATTCTGAAACTGAGATAAGACTAAAATTTTCCGTAAGAGATACCGGGATAGGGATTCCGGAAGACAAAATGAATAAACTTTTTAAACCTTTTTCACAGATAGATGATACTCATACGAGGAAATTTGGAGGTACAGGCCTTGGTCTTGCCATCTCCCAAAATCTAATAAAAATGTTTGGGGGTGAAATAAAAGTAGAGAGTAGGGTCGGTGAGGGGTCTATTTTCAGTTTTGAAATAGATTTCAAAAAAGCAGATATCAAAGAATGCGAAAATTCAGGAGAGGTTTATTATATTATGGATGAAACTATTGATATTGAACAACTCAAAGTTCTCCTCGTGGAGGACAATAAAGTAAACAGCATCATCGCCACCAATTTGCTAAAAAAACTCGGCATAACCCATATTGACACTGCCTATAACGGTCTTGAAGCTGTAGAAAAAGTAAAAACTAAAAGGTATGATCTGATCTTTATGGATATGTCAATGCCGGAAATGGACGGTATAACCGCCACAAAGATAATAAGAACTGATCCAGAAGTTATTGATAACAACACTCCAATTATTGCAATGACAGCCAACGCTTTTGAAGAAGATAAACAGCTATGCATCAATGCTGGGATGAACGATTTTATTTCAAAGCCTATCTCAATTGGCAGTATTAAAAGATCGATCTTTTCTGTTTTGCACAAATCCATAAATTCTGATGACGCTGCGGAAGATACCATAGATGAGGAGCTTTTTGACGCTGAAAGACTAAAAAATTCTGTAAATGACATAGAATGTATAAAACAAATATTGGAAATTTACGTTGCGGATACCGAACAATCGATAAATGAATTGAGAACTCTGAAAAAATCTGATTCATATGAAAAGATAACTAAAATTGCCCATCAGATAAAGGGTTCTTCCTACAACGTGGGAGCGGATAAAATAGGTAATATTGCAAAAGAGATAGAGATCTCCGCAAAATCTGGCAAGTATGAAATTATTGATCAACTTACCGAAACATTGAAGAATGAATTTGACAAACTTCAGGTTTATTTGAATAAGAAAAATTTTATTGTATAATTCAAATGTAAAAGTTTTAGTATAGCATCACTCTAAAACTGAAATAAAAAATAGTATAATGAGGGGTTATATGTTTGGTAAACCTAAACTTCCATCGGAAGATAAAAGGTGGAAAATTATCCAGAATACCATGAAAAAAAATGGCTACAATCCGGATTCACTGATTGAAGTACTTCATACCGTTCAGGAATATTTCGGATTTATTGATGAAGATGCCCTCAAGTTTGTCTCTGAATCTTTGAATATTCCATACAGCAGAGCCTACAGTGTTGTAACATTTTACCATTATTTTACATTAAAACCAAAAGGAGAACATATCTGTGTGGTATGTACCGGTACGGCATGCTACATAAAAGGGGCAAACAACTTACTTGCACATTTAAAAAACCATCACGATCTATCAGATGGTGACACTACAAATGACGGTAAAGTTTCCCTTCTAACTGCCAGATGTGTGGGAGCCTGCAGCCTTGCCCCTGTGGTGGTGGTGGACAATAAAATTTTAGGGGAAGTAAACAGCGAAAAGCTTGATGAAGTCATAAAGAGGTGTAGAGATGCTGTATGAGGAATTGCTGGAAAAGATAGATGATCAGTTTTTAAGTAAAGATAAGCAGAGTACCATCTCAGTGTGTGTTGCGGCAGGGTGTCTTGCCCTTGGTAGCGATAAAGTGCTGGAAGAACTAAAGAGGATATTCCCTGACAGGAAGGTAAAAGGTGTGGGTTGTCTTGGTTTGTGCAGTAGAGGAACATTGGTGAGAATCGAACCAGAAGGGTTTGTGATAGAGCATGCCAAACCAGACAATATTGATGAGATAGTTAATTTTATACAAAATCCAGAAAAAATTGGTGATGAAAACAAAAAATTTTATGAAAAACAGCAGAAAATAGTACTAAAAAATTGTGGTAAAATAGATCCGGAATCGATTGAAGAATATATTTTAAATGAAGGGTATAAAGCTTTTCTCAAATGCCTAAATGAGCTCTCCCCCGATGAAATCATCAATGAAGTGATAAAATCTGGACTTAGAGGAAGGGGGGTGGTGGCTATCCCACAGGGCTTAAGTGGAGTACTGTGGCAAAAATGCAGTCCCCAATAAAGTATCTGGTTTGCAATGCAGATGAAGGGGATCCCGGTGCATTTATGGATAGAGCCATACTGGAAAGTGATCCCCACAGGGTTATTGAAGGGATGCTCATAGCAGCCTATGCAATAGGTGCAAACAGAGGATATGTATACGTCAGAGCCGAATACCCCCTTGCCATAAAAAGGCTAAAAAATGCCATTAAAAATGCAGAAAGATTCAACCTTCTGGGGACAAATATCGCAGGCACCACTTTTAACTTTAACCTTGAGGTAAGACTTGGTGCCGGAGCCTACGTATGTGGGGAAGAGACAGCATTGATTGCATCTATAGAGGGGAAAAAGGGAACCCCAAGACCAAGACCACCATACCCTGCGGAATCCGGAATAAAAAATTATCCCACACTGATAAACAATGTGGAAACTTACGCCAATATTTCCACCATAATAAATAATGGGTCTGGTTGGTTTGCCTCAATAGGTACTGATAAGAGTAAAGGTACAAAGGTTTTTGCCCTTTCCGGCAATATAAAAAATACAGGACTGGTGGAAGTTCCGATGGGGATCAAGCTTTACGATTTAATATTTGAGATTGGGGGTGGTATACCTAATGACAAGGAGTTCAAAGCAGTTCAAACTGGTGGCCCCTCCGGAGGCTGCATCCCTTCAGAATATCTAAATACTCCGGTTGATTACGAATCTTTGGTACACTTAGGTTCCATAATGGGTTCAGGTGGTATGATCGTTATGGATGAAGACACCTGCATGGTGGATATGGCTAAATTTTTTATAGACTTTTGCAAATCAGAATCCTGCGGAAAATGTGCCCCATGTAGAAATGGTACCGTTCAGCTTTACGAAATACTTGATAAGATAACAAAAGGTGAAGGTAACGAAAGAGATCTAACTACAATGGTCAAAATAGCCAATACAATGAAAAAAACAAGCCTTTGCGGATTGGGACAGTCTGCCCCAAATCCTGTGCTTAGCGCTTTTAAATACTTTAAGGATGAATTCTACGAACATGTTTTACACAGGTACTGCCCTGCTGGTGTATGTAAGTTTAACGGAGGGAACCGATGAAAATAAAAACCTTTACAATAGATGGAGTGGAACTATCCGGAAGGGAAGATCAGACAATTTTAGAGGTAGCCAGAGAACATGGCATAAAGATTCCAACCCTCTGTCATCTGGAGGGGCTCACGCCGATAGGTTCTTGTAGAATCTGCATCGTAGAGATAGATGGTAAAAGATTTGCACCATCATGTATCACAAAAGTTGAAGATGGAATGAAAATTGTCACCAATAATTCAGAAATAACAGAATACAGGAAAACCATTCTGGAAATGATATTCGCAGAGAGAAATCATATATGCTCTATTTGTATTGCCAATGGTAATTGTGAACTTCAGAATCTTAGCATAGAATTAGGGATGGATCATTTCGAAATAAAAAACCAGTATCCCAGATGCGAAGTAGACCTGAGCCATGAAAAATACGGCATAGACCATAATAGATGTGTATTATGTGCAAGGTACGTGAGGGTATGCGCCAAGATAGAAGGGGCCCACACCAAAGATATAAGCGGAAGAGGTCACAATGCAAGGATCATAACAGATTTTGCCAGAGGCTGGGGGGAAGCTGAAACCTGCACAGGCTGTGGAAAATGTGTTCAGGTGTGCCCCACAGGTGCTCTATTTGAAAAAGGTAAACCTGTTGGAGCCAGAAAGAAGAGAGATTTTTTAAACTATCTTAAAATAATGAGGGGTCAATGATGAAAAAGAAGCTTGCCACCGTCTGGCTGGATGGCTGCTCCGGCTGCCATATGTCCTTTCTTGACATAGATGAAAGGCTATTGGAGGTATTGCAGTTTTTCGATATAGTCTACAGTCCTCTTGTGGATTTCAAAGAATTTCCGGAATCTGTAGATGTTACCTTTGTGGAAGGAGCAGTCAGTACCACAGAGGATATAAAAAAGATCAAGGAGATCAGAAAAAAAAGCAGTATTATAGTAGCAATGGGGGATTGCGCCATAACCGGTAATGTCCCATCCATGAGAAATAGCTTTAAACTAAATTCAGTCATTGATAGAGGCTATGCGGAAAATAGCGATAAGCATAATAAAGTGGAATTCTTTGATGTTCCGCCTCTTCTTACAAATGTATTACCTGTAAATGCTATAATTCATGTTAACTACTATTTACCTGGATGTCCTCCACCTGCAGATGCTTTTTATAATCTTATTAAATCTATATTAAATCAAGAAAAATTCGATGTATTTCAGCATACAAGATTTGGAAAATGAGGTGAATATGAAGAAGATAACCATAGATCCAGTAACAAGAATTGAAGGGCATGCAAAAATAAGCATATATCTGGATGATTCTGGTGAAGTAAGTGATGCAAGATTTCATGTAACCCAATATAGGGGGTTTGAAAAGCTTTGCGAAGGTAGACCGTTTACAGAGATGCCAAGACTTATGGCACGCACCTGCGGAATTTGTCCGGTTAGTCACCTTATTGCCGCTTCAAAAGCGTGTGATGAAATAATGGGTGTAAAGGTACCCATTGCTGGTGTGAATATAAGAAAGATCATAAACTACGCACAGATTCTCCAATCCCATGCCTTAAGTTTCTTTTATCTATCAAGCCCAGATCTACTTTTAGGTATGGATGCCCCAATAGAAGAAAGAAATATCGTCGGAGTTTTAAACAGAAAAAAAGACTTCATCGAAAATGGGATTTTTTTGAGAAAGTTTGGTCAGATGCTCATCGAAAAATTAGGAAGAAAAAGGATACACCCTGACTACATAGTCCCGGGGGGAGTTGAATCACCGGTGGAAGAATCCATAAAAGATGAGATAAACGAAAATGCCAGGCTTTGTATAGACAAAGCACTTTACACTATAGATACTTTTAGATCAGTTCTACCAGCATTTGAAGAAGAGATTCGATATTTTTCACATATCCCCACATACCATATGGCCCTATCAAAAGATGGAAAAATTGAGTATTACGATGGAGATATCTACATAATAGATCCAGAAGGAAGAATAGAATTGAAATTCAAACCTGAGGAATATAATAATTATATTTCCGAAAGGGTGGAGGGATTTAGCTATCTAAAATCACCTTATTTAAAAATAAAAGGTTACCCTGATGGGATATACAGGGTGGGACCCCTTTCAAGGTTAAATATTGCTGAAAGTTGTGGAGCTGAGGTGGCAGATAGGGAATTATCAATCTACAGGGAAGTTGCAGGCAGAATTTCAAATGCAGCATTTTTAAACCATTATGCAAGACTTGTGGAGATCATATTCTGCGCCGAAAAGATCATTGAGCTTCTAAATGACGACGCTACCTTTGATAGACATACAAAAGCCAATGCCGGGGTAAATTTTGAAGAGGGGGTGGGGGTATCGGAGGCCCCAAGGGGTACATTAATACACCATTATAAAGTTGATAGAAACGGTATAGTACAATGGGCAAACCTCATAATTGCCACTGGACATAATAATCTTGCCATGAATAAGGGGATACTGCAGGCTGCAAAAAGATTTGTGAAGGGTGATGATATAAAAGAAGGTTTCCTAAATAGAGTCGAAGCGGTTATAAGATGTTATGACCCTTGTTTGAGCTGCTCCACCCATGCTGTGGGGAAAATGCCAATGATGGTGGAAATAGTAAACAACAAAGGGGAAAGATTAAAGGAGGTAAGAAGATAGATAAACTGGTCATATCCATAGGTAATAGCTTGAGGACAGATGATGGCATAGCCCACTTAATTGTGGATAATCTATCAGGTAAAATTGAAGACTGTGATTTCATAAAAGCCACACAGTTATTGCCGGAGCACATTGATATAATTATAAAATACAAAAAAACCATTATAATCGATGCGGAAATAAACAAATATTATGGGCTTGTAAAGCTGAAAAAACTTCATAAAGAAGATAAAATCCCTTTTTATGCGAGTCATAACATAGATTTTTTTGATATACTCTCCCTGTTAAACAAACAAAAAAACGAAGTAGATATCTTTCTTTTAACAATAACGGTGGAAAATTTGGGCTTTATGGATCATATCTCAGAAAAGTTATACAATTATATGTCAATAATCAATAAACAGGTTTTTGAGATTGTATCAAATGTTTAGATCCTTTATCAGCTTGAGAGACTTTGGGAATATCTGATGTTTTTTCAATATGTCAAAAATTAAATTAATAATATATGAATCATCCTTCATAAAAAACTTTTTAAAGCTTCCTCTATCCTCCAGAGCTTTTACAAATCTTTTTAATTCACCATCAACATTCAAATACTCACATCTTTCACATATAAAAGAATATTTTTCCATTTCTGCACCACAGAAAATACACACCCTCCTGTTTATAATTCCAGAAGTTTCAAGAATATAAAAAAGTATATACGATACACCTTTTATATAGTTTTCTCTGTTTAAACTGATTAAATATCTCCACAATTCATCCAGATTTGACCCCAGTGGAAAGAGATCTTCGATTATCTCAAAGATAAGATTGAGTCTAAGGTAAAGGGGTGTTTCAGTCTGAAAAAAGCTATATTCAGTCAGATACTCAATTGCAGTAATCTTGTGGAGATCGGTATTATCTTTATAAACGTATCTGATTTCAGCCGGAAGTATCTTCTGTATTGATCTATTCTTACCAAAAGCATTGGACACAAAAAACTTCAATCTTCCCCTTTGCTCTGTATAACCAAAGCAGATTGCAGATCTATCCGAATATTTTATAACCCTGTAGATTATCCCCTTGGTTACTTCTGAATTCATTCAGATAGATTTACATCCAACCTTTCTTTTTGAATATATAAACAGGTAGTATCGCAGAAGCAATCATCAAAAACCACGCAAAAAGGTATCCATACCTCCAATGGAGTTCCGGAAAAAACTCAAAATTCATTCCATATACACTCGCCACAAGAGTGGGTGGTAGGAATATCACATTCACAACTGTAAAAATTTTAATAACCTTGTTTTGCTCAATATTCAGCAATCCTAAAAATATATTCTGAATGTAGTCCAGCCTGTCAAAATTATACCTTGTGAAGTCAATAAGTGAATTGACATCTTTTATCATGATTCTGAAATTATCTTTTATGACGTCAGACAACTTTCTTGATTTCAAAAGTGAAGATATTATCCTCTGTTTGTCAATCAAACTGTCTCTTATGTTTGTGTTGAGGTTTTCGTAGTGATAAATAGACTCAAGTATATCTTCATCAGCTATATCATTTGCAAAAAGCTTTTTTCTCAAATTTGAAACATTCCTTGATAGATTCTCAAGGATATCAGCATCAAGATCTATCCTTGCCTCAAAGATAGACGACATGATATATGATCCATCTTTAAAAGAACTGGGATTTGCAATCATCTTTCTGAGACATTCACCAAAAGTCTTAAGCTCTCTATACCTTATCGTAACCAAAAAATTATCCTGCAATATAAACGTCACCGTCTCGTTGTGTCCAGCATCACCATCCACCACCAGGAAATAGCTATTTATGGTAATATCCTTATCCGATTCCCAGTATCTGGAACTGATCTCGATCTCTTCCGTCTCCTGCTTTGTGGGGAACTCAATTTCATAGTATTTCTCAAGAAACCTGAACTCATCTGAAGAAGGTGAAAACATATCCACCCATATCAACTCATCCTTTGATGGGATATCATCAATGTTATCTTCACTTAAATTAAATACTTTAAAGTGAGAATTTACAAAAGCGTATATCTTTACCATATTTACCTCTAAAAAAATTTTATAAAGTATTATCTCTTTTTTGTCAACCGACAACAATTGTTATTGACAAATATATCACATTGATATATTCAAGTAATGGAAAATTAGTATACAAGAAGGAGGATAAAATGAAAAAATTATTAGTTGCTCTCTCACTGCTTGCCTTTGCTGCTATAGCTTTTGCTAATGGCCCTGAAACAATTGATCTTTCCAAGGCTTTCAATGTCAAAAGCCCCACTAAAAAAGCTGTGATGTTCCCACATGCCATTCACCAGAAAAACAGCCAGTGTACAGACTGCCATATGGATGCAAAAGGTGGCAAAGATCTTAAAGGCGCAGATGGTAAAAAATTAGTTGTTGGTGAAGTAAAAGGTACTGCAAACGCTCTACACAAAAATTTCTGCTGGCCATGCCATGAGAAAAAACAGGTAAAAGCTGGCAAATCCTGTACGACCTGCCACAAATAATCAATTAAAAATAAAGGGGGTTAATCCCCCTTTTCATTTATAAGTTTTTCCACAATCAGCATCTGTTTGTCCACCACATTATCGTTTATATATTTAGAAAACTCCTCTAAATGATTCTTTATATCGATAAGCACCCTGTCATCTAAAACTTCTTCATTATACCTTTTCATGAGGCGGTAGCTTCTTATGAGCAAATCATTGGAAAAAAACCTTATCTGTCTTGCTTTGTCTATCTTAAGAGCAACCCTTAATAAAATTGCTGAGACTATCAACACCACAACCCAGACCCAAAACGATGCATTTAATTTTACCATACCCATCAATATCACCGATATAATAGTGGCCATGATTGCCACAAACAAGCCAGGAGTACCAATGAAATATACTGGAACCTGAGTGCCATTAACATCTTTATGAAATTTAAACGGGTTAAAACTACTCCCCTTATACTTTACATCCAAGCTTTCCACAAGCTTCTGGAAATCCTCTGTGATCTCAAGTCTATTTACCATTATCTTCGTACCCCCTGAGCGATTCAAGATTGTAGAATTTTATTTTTTTGTGTAAATATGTCCGCTCTATCTCAAGAATCCTTGCAGCTTTTGAAATATTCCAATCGGTTTTTTTCAATACATTCAGGATGTAATACTTCTCAAAATTCTCTTTGGCAGACTTCAACGACCATTCAGTATCGGTAAAGAATCCATCATATACGGATCCTTTTTTTAAAATCATCTCTGGAGCATCCACCACATCTAATGTATCACCACTTGACAACACCACCATCCTCTCAATGATATTTTTGAGTTGTCTTACATTACCTGGCCAATCATAATTGATAAAAACCTCCATCAGAGAATCCGATACAGATTTTGGGGAGAGACCGTTCATAATCGAAATCTCTTTTACAAAATGTCTGACAAGTATCGGAATATCTTCCCTCCTTTTTCTCAAAGGCTCCACATAAATCGGCACAACACTAATTCTGTAGTAAAGATCTTCCCTGAAATTGTTGTTTTCAATCTCTGTTTGAAGATCCCTATTTGTGGCGGATATTAATCTAAAATCAGATTTTATAATCTCATTTCCCCCCACCCTTGAAAATTCACCACTTTCAAGCACCCTTAACAATTTTGCCTGAACGGAAAGATCCATATCCCCAATTTCATCCAGAAAAATAGTACCTTTATCAGCCAGTTCAAATTTACCTATCTTCTGAGCCACAGCACCGGTAAAAGCCCCTTTTTCATATCCAAAAAGCTCACTTTCAATCAGCTCAGAAGGAATTGCAGCACAGTTTACAGGGATAAATTTTTGATTAGCCCTTTTACTCAAAAGATGTATAAGCCTTGCCACATGCTCTTTACCAGTACCATTCTCTCCTGTAATAAGTACCCATGCATTTGTAACAGCTACTTTTTCTATCGTAGCTTTCAAATCTTTGATATATTTGCTCTCACCTATCAGCTGATACTTAGCGATTTCGGAGCTTTTAAGCTCTTTTATATCATTTTTTAGACTTATCTTTTCATTTAAATGCTTTAATATTACCACAATTCTTTCAAGAGATAGTGGTTTTTCAAGGAAATCGTATGCCCCAAGCTTCACTGAATCAACGGCATTTTCGATGTTCCCATGTCCACTTATCATGATAACTTCCACATTGGGATAACTCTTCTTAATCTCTTTCAGCCCATCCATCCCATCTTTGTCAGGTAGCCATATATCCAGAAAGGTCACATCAACATCATATATCTTCAATTTATCCAGCCCTTCACTATAGGTCATGGCATAAAAAGCCTCAAAACCTTCATCTTCCACTATATTTTTTATAGATGTGCAAATATTTTTTTCATCATCAATTATCAATACTTTCATTCTCTTCACCTTTTGGCAATTCTATAATAATTTTTGTCCATTCACCTTCAACACTGTTAGCATATATTTTTCCATTATGTTCATCAATGATTTTCTTCACTATGGCAAGTCCCAAACCTGTCCCATCGGGCTTCTTGCTATAATATGGCAGAAAAATTTTTCCAAGCTCTTCCTGAGGGATGCCGTAGCCATTATCAGCCACAACTATTTCATAATAGGTTTCAAATTCTGACACATTTATACTTATGAGACCCTTACCCTTTACGGCGTGTATAGCATTTGTAATCAGATTTATCAATACCCTTTTGATCTGAGATTTATCGGCATTTATTTTGAAACTATCTTCACAATTTATCGCAAAAACCACTTCAGGATGAGCATCTTTATACATATTTATCAAAGATTTTATAAGTTCACAGAGGCAAAATACCTCTTTTTTTAGTGAAGGTAAACGGGCAAAATCGTTAAATTCTGTAACCAGTTTGTGGAGTTCACTAACCTCATTTATAATGGTCTGCATCCCTTCTAAAATGATAGACCTGAGTTTCTCATCTTCCAGATCTCTACATTTTTTATATATCCTTTCGGCATTTAATTTAATCGGAGTAAGGGGGTTTTTTATTTCATGCGCCATCCTTGTGGCAATATCACGCCATATATTAACCCTCTGGATGTAAACCACATCAGAGATATCATCGATAACCACAATAATATTCTCCAGACGATTTTCATCTCCAAAAAGTTTTGTCATCCCTATACTGTATGTTTTAAGTTCGTTTTCGATATTAATCTCCACCTGAATAATCTTTTCATTTAGGGATGATCTGGTAAAATCACGTATATGTGTGGCAATTTTTTCATTAAGTCTATTCTTTTCGTCAATAAAGATCTTTGCCGCCTGATTTATTTTCAAAGCCTTAAGCTTCTTATCAAAGAGGAATATGGCTGCTCCAACATTTTTGAAAATTGTATCGATGTATTGATTATCTTTGGAGATCTGTACAAACATTTCCGAAAGAACTCTATTCTTTGCATTAAGTTCCTCTGTATGCTCCCTCAACCTTACCACCATTTCATTAAACGATTCTATAAGCTTTGCCACCTCGTCATCTCCGGTTTTCTCAAGAGATATGTTTAAATTACCATTCTCCACCTCTCTATATGCATACAAAAGCTTTTCAAGAGGTGTTGTTATACTTCTGGCGTATACAATACTTCCCCATATACCAGCAAAAGAAACAAGCATAGTCATCAAAAAAAGTAGTATCTTATATGAATGCTTAATCGGTTGGGAGAATACCTTAAGCTGCTTATAGTTATCATAGGATTCAAGTATTTTCGATGCTTTATATAGCTGATTATAGGGTATCTTTTTATATATAAAAATAGCCCCCACCACATTGTTGTTAACAGTAAGAGGATAGCCAGAGATATACACCTGTTCATATTCACTGGAAATAACCTTTTTGAATGGTTCACTATTTGCCAATATTCGATCTATATCTTTGTCAACTATATTCTTAAAGAGGATGTCGGAAGTATCATCATTTAAAACAACTATTTTCAAGGCATTGTATATCAATATACCATCAACTCTTTTTGAGCTAATCGCTTCCCTGGCAAAATTTTTTAGCTGTGGAAAATTTTCATTGTAAATATAACCCTTTGAAGTTATAAGCTGAGATAATATTTTACCTTGCTGTACAACTTCATTTTCTATCTGAACCTGGTAATCCTTATACAATTCCACAGAGCTTTTAAGAGCTAATTCTATCTGCGCGTCAAACCATTTATCTATTGTTTTGTTTATAATACTATTTGATATCAAAAAAACAACAGCCACAGGCAAAATAGATAAAAGTGCAGCGAATAAGACCAACTTTGTTTTTAATTTCGCACCATAGATACTGCTTTTTCTTTCAAGGAAAAGCTTACCTAAATTCCTAAAAATAACAACAAACAGAATTAAAAGCAGAAGTAAATTTAAATTGATTATAACGAAAATGGCAATATTGGAATACCAGGGGAAATTACTATTTACAAGATGATTGCTGACAGATACATTGGAAAATAAGAGAAGTAAAAACAGGAATATATATATAAAAAGTCTCTTGCTGTGCTTTGAAGGTATCATTTCAAACCAAGGTTATCTATCACCTGAGATACGATCCCCCCATTGATCTGTTTCTGTTTTAAAAGATATGCTTCAAACATGGCATTATCACAGATGGTATTTATCAAACGAGGAATCCCTTTTGAATAGTTGAAAATAACCTCAAAAGCATCAGCGGTAAAAAAATTCACTTCGGCACCTGCAACTTTCAATCTGAAAATTATATACTTTTTCATCGTCTCAAAATCTAAAGGAACCAATGAATATTTAACCGCAACCCTCTGCTTCAAAGATTCATCAAGGGCAAGGGTATCTTCAATCGAAGGTAAACCAAATAATACAAAAGTAATCAATTTACCTTTCTCATCTTCAAAATTCAGAGTCCCCCTGATCTCCTCCATAACCTGCTTATCCTTAATCATCTGGGCTTCATCTATAATAATTACAACCTTTTTTCCGCTCTCGTTTAATTTCTCAAGAGATCTGTAGATTGAAGCTATTATCTCCGTTTTAACGTTTGATGCTTCACTCGCTCCCAACTGCTGACTTACTCTTTTCAAAAACCACTCAGAATTTATTTCAGAATGAACCACCACCACAAGGGCTGATACATATTCGTTTTCATCTAAAGAAGCCAGAAAAAGCCTTGACAATAATGTCTTACCCATACCAATATTACCCTTGATAACGGCAAGCCCCTTCCTATTCTCCACGGCATATTTTAATCTTACTAAGGCTTCTTCATGGCTGGAGGACTTGAAGAAGTATTTTGAATCTGGTGTGTTTGTGAAAGGTAAATCTTCAATTTCGAAAAAATCTTTTATATTTTGCATCTTCATACCTTACATAAAAGATATTTTTTTCTTTTTCTTCGGTTCAACTGGTAAAGAATCATCGCCTTTATCCCGTTTAGCTTCAAAATCCGTATCTGCCATTTTATCCTTCACATCTCTGAAATTTTGATCGATACTATAAAGCTTTGCATAATGGCTCTTAGCAGCAGCATAGTCCCCCATCAATTCGTAAATAGATCCAAGCTCATATAAAGAATTTTTAAAGACATCGTTATTTTTACCAAAATCAAGAATTATAAGCTTTACAATGTCAATCGCCTCATTAAATTTTTTGAGTCTCTTGTAACACTCAACCATCAAAATTAAACTTTTATATCTAAAATCACCATATGCCGATTTCTTTAATTCATCTATAGCCTCTTCAAGTAAGTCCATCTCCATATAAGCTTGAGCAAGGTCATAATGCATTTCATAGTCATCTGGACTTACATTCTTTGCTATACTATCTTTTATAGCTTTTATTACCTTTTTAGTCTCATTATCAAAGCTTATTATATCAGGTCTCGGGCTATCCTTCAATTCTGACTCATCGAATGAGGATACAGAGTATATTTTGACGGCAAGATCTTTTAATTCATCATTTTCTGGATCTAACAGAATAAGCTCTTCCAGCTTTATTTTTGCATACTCATATCTCCCCTTTTGCACAAACTCTTTGATCTCCTTGATCTGCTGACTAAAATCAACTTTTATGACATCATCCTCAGGTTCTTTATGATGAGTATCACCAAAAAAATCTAATGAAAGATCCTCAAAGCTTTCATCTGAGATTCTAGAATCGACATTTCCCTTGTCTACAGTCAAGCTGTCGGTATGCTCGGTAAGATCGATTTCAAACATATCAACAACATCAAGCTTAGAAGCTGCCACCTTCTCATTTTTATCAAAAGAGATATCCCCTTCACCTTTTTTATCCTCAAACTCTGATAAATCCAGCTCAATATCAAAATCATCTTTTTCTGAAATGCTCTTATGTTCCACTTTGATCTCATTTTCCTCAATGGGAGTGTCAAGAGAAAAATCGCTTTTGTAAGAATTATGCTCCAGAAGGTCAAAAACAGTTTTATCATCTTTCTTTGAAAGATCATTTTCAAGCAGATCAAGATTAAGTACTGAAGACTGCTTAACATCTACCATATCTGCAAATTTACCTGCAGCACTTACAATTTTACATTTTAGTTCATCATGATCTGTAAGCTTGGCAAGCAACAATAGGTTGTCATAAAATCTATACACAGGCAATTGATCTAAATATTTATTAAATATTTCAGCATATTTCCTATCTATATTCTTATCCCTGATATCTTTTATCTTATCAAACATTATTGATATTTTATCGACATTCTCCTTTATAAAAAAGGGTAACAAAAATTCAAAAAGAGAGCTATCTGTATATTTCACAAACAATTCATTATAAAATTCCCTGTTTTCAGCATAAGGCAGGATAGCTGTTAACTCTTTGAATAGTTCTTCATCAAATTCATTTAGAAGATAGTTTTCAGATTCTTTGATAAATATAGATATTTTATCAGGATTGTTTTTGAAATAACTTACAGTGTATTTTATCGTCTTACCAAAAATGCATCTATTCGAGATTCCAAGCTCCACAAGCCTTTCCAATAATTTAACATCATTATTATGTCTGGCAAGCTCAATAGATTCCTGCAAATATTTACATATATCTTTATCCCTTTTATAAAAAATAAGCTTATCTATTACATACTTAATAAAGCCATAGTTGTATCTATCAATAGAAAAAATTTCTTGAAGTGTACTGAAAAATTTATCCATCTCTCCAATTTTTTCATATGAAGCGGCAAGCTCTTTTAATATACCTATCTGGTCTGCAGTTAATCCCTTTGTTGCAAATATCTTTGCAAGATACTTGTAGAAATCATAGTAATCCGGATAATATTTGATCCCTTTTCTTAAAACAGCGGCAGCTTTTTCGTAAAACTTATCATCCTCTAACTTTTTGACAACATCCAAAATCATACTAATAGCTTTATTCTTATCACCTGAGGTATAATACATCTCAGTTAAAAGTATCTTCGAATCAAAATCTTCAGGATTTTTCCTAGTGTAATCTTCACATAGAGATATCGCCTTTTTTATCTGACCTTTGATAAAAAGCTCTTTGATATCTTTTAATGAACTTTCCTTCTTCCCGAAAAATCCTATCATTTAATCTCCAATAATTTATGAAGCTGTGGGACATAAAAAACATCAACACCGTTAGAGTAAAAATAATTCATTATAACTTTATTTATTTTAATACAGTTATCAAAAAAATGCAAGTAAAATTCTGTTTTACCAAGCAGAGCTAACCCATCCAATATCTTCCTGCCAACCACAAAATCGAAACTATCTTTTAATACTATTTTAACATAAATTTTATCCTTTATCTCATCTTTAATCTTTCCAATTTCATCAAGAGAAAATTCCACCCCAAAACTCTCACCTAACTTGAAATCAAGACTTATAATATCCACCATATCCCCCACCTCATTAAGCCTATCTATAAAAAAACCTGACGTCTCCAGAAATATTCTATATCCATACCCCTTTAAATAAAAAATTAATTCCTTTAAAAAATCTTTTTGTAAAAGTGGCTCACCGCCGGTGATCGATATGGAATGTATTGAGTTTGGCTTGATATGATCGTAAATAATATAAGAAAGTTTTTCAGCTGTTATTGGGTTTGACAAAACGGATATACCATCTAAATCAAAGCTATCTGAAAAGCTATAATCTGTATCACACCCTTTGCAACCAATGCTACATCCAGACAATCTCACAAAAAGCTGCAGTGCCCCCACATATTTCCCCTCCCCTTGAATGGAGGTAAAGACCTCTTTGATAAATCCTTCACTCGAAGTATTCTGCAACGGCATTGTGACTTTCCCATACAGCCACTTTATAGACAAAAGTTCCAAAATCCTCTTTTAATCTCAAAAATATATATTTAGCCATATTTTCACTTGTGGGATTGACATCTTTAAAATAGGGATGTTCATTCAGATAGGTGTGATCAAGTTCATCAATTATCTTTTTCAAACTTTTTTTGAGGACTTTAAAATCCACAAGCATACCAATATTATCCAACCTATCTCCCATCAATTCCACTTCAACCTTCCAGTTGTGTCCGTGAAGCCTTTCACAGTTACCTTCATACCCTCTTAAATTATGAGCAGAGGAGAAGTGATCAATTACTCTAACCTTAAACATTCTTTTAACCCCTTTATCTCATCTTTTGTAAGAAATTTAAAATCCCCCGGCTTTAATTCACCTAAGGTAATATTTGCTATCCTTATGCGCACAAGTCTTTCCACCTCTATATTAAAATGTTTAAACATATTTCTGATCTGTCTTTTTTTACCCTCTGTTATGATTACTCGATACTTATTTCTCCCTATCTTTTCCACACTACATTTCTTAAATCTATACCCATCTATTTCAAGCCCATTTTCCATCGCCAGCTTTTCTTCATCCCCCAAAGGCCTTTTGGTGTATACGATATACTCCTTTTCCACATCATATTTCGGGGTTTGCATTCTATGGATGATTCTACCATCATTTGAAAAAAATATTAACCCCTCGCTGTCATTATCAAGCCTCCCTGAATATGCCAACTTAGTCTTTTTAAAAAATTCAAAATCATTAAGATTCTTCCTACCGTACGGATCACCGTATGACGTTAAAAAACCCCTTGGTTTATAAAATTTCACATATAAAAAATCACTTCTATCGATAACTTTCCCTAAAACAGATACATTATCATCATCTTTCACATCATATCCAGGCACAAGAACCGGCTTACCATTCACAGTCACATGTCCGTTAAAAATCAACTCATCTGCTTCCCGCCTCGAGTAATTACTGTTAAACGCTATAAATCTATTTAGCCTCATTTTCACCCCTTCTACAATGTAAGCCTAATTATAACATCCACATACCTGGCACTAATTTTTCAACTCCTGCCACTCTCTTAATGTAGGCAAATCCGCAAGATCTACAATACCAAAATACTCCAGAAAGTAATTTGTGGTAACGTACATCAGAGGTTTCCCCGGCACATCCTTTCTTCCAGCCACACGAATAAGGTTCCTATCTAGAAGTGCTTTGACAGCGGAAGATGAGTTTACGCCCCGCACTTCATCTATTTCCATCCGGGTAATGGGCTGTTTGTATGCGATAACGGCAAGGGTTTCCAGCATAGCTTTACTCAATGTTTCAGACCTATCTCCAAAAAATTTCACAAGCTCTTCATACATTTCATCATCGCTTACCATCTGAAAACCTTCCCCAACCCTGCGTATCTTGATACCAAGATTCAATTCGTTAAACTGCTCCATATAGGTAATAAGCCTATTTTCAAGATTAATGGGATCCATTGTCTTTATGTAAAAAGACAAACCTATTACATTACCTGAAAGAAACAATGATGAGTAGAAAAACTGTTTCTCCTTATCCATTATACCTCACCAAAAAATTTTCAAAATTATCACTTTGGAATATATCCACTATTTTCTGTTTTACAAGCTCGAGGACAGCAAGAAAGTATACCACCATTTCTCTTCTGGAATTACACATATTTAGCAATCTATCCCAGAACACCTCTTTTTCATCCTTGAAAAATTCTCTTAGATTTTCCACAGTTTCTTCCAGATCGATGGTATCCTTCTTTATGGTTACAATCTTTTCTTTTTCCCTATCGATTAGCTTATAGAAGCTTGAAGCAAGCTTATAGAGATCCCCTTTTAACCCTTCTATGGGTAGATGTATCTCGCTATTTCTCACGATATATCTCTGGCTGAAAAACTCTTTCTCTTTTAGATAATTTGCCACATCTTTGTAAAAGGAATATTCAATAAGTCTCTGAGTAAACAGAAACTTCTCCTCTTCCGGATCCACACCCTCGTCCAGAGCAACCTGATGGGGTAAAAGCATCTTTGATTTCAAATATATCAGATATGATGCCATCTGGATGAAATCCGCCGCCGCTTCCATATCCACTTCATCTATCCCCTTTATAGATTCGATAAATTGATCTGCTATTAATGAAATGGGGATATCGTACAGATCGAGTTCATTTTTATAAATAAGATGAAGTAAAAGATCTAAAGGTCCTTCAAAATTGGAAAGCTTGATATCAAGAAGGTCTTTCATGCTAGATTTTCAACACTTCCCTCACCTTTTCCATCATTTTAGATGCAACTATACAAGCCTTTTCCTGAGTGTTTTTAAGATATTGATCAATATCGTCTATCTCTTTTTCGAGTTGTTTTCTTTTTAACTGTATAGGCTCTAGAAACTCTATTATATGCTTTATAAGTATCCGTTTACAGTCGATACAACCGATCCTGGCACCTTTACAACCGTCCACAATCTCATCCCTTTCGGATTCTAAAGAAAACACTTTATGGTAATCAAAAACTGGGCATACAGAAGGATCACCCGGATCAGATCTTCTTTTTCTATTTGTATCTGTAACCATCTTTAAAATATTAGATTCCACTGTTTTTAAATCATCGGTAAGCATTATGGCATTACCATAAGATTTGCTCATTTTCCTACCGTCCAGACCCAGAAGCTTTGGCACATCCGTCAGAAGCCCTTCCGGCTCCACAAATATATTACATCCGTAAAGATGATGAAATCTCCGGACAATCTCACGGCTAATCTCGATATGAGGCAGTTGATCCACCCCCACAGGCACATATTTTGCGCTGTACATTATGATATCTGCGGTTTGTAACACTGGATACCCCAAAAAACCCAAACATGATAGATCCCTATCGGTAATTTCCGACTTAAGCTCTTTATATGTGGGGCATCGTTCCAGCCAACCCACCGGAGTAATCATACTTAGAAGTAAAAAAAGCTCCGCATGGTATATATTTTTTGACTGTATAAAAAGAGTTGATCGATTTATGTCTATCCCCACAGATAGCCAATCCAGCAACATCTCCCTTCTAAGCTCTTTTATATTTTCGGGATTCTCAAAGTTTGTGGTAAGTGCATGCCAATCAGCAATGAAATAATAGCAATCGTAGCTATCCTGAAGCTTAACCCAATTTTTCAATGCTCCAAAATAGTGTCCTATATGCAATCGACCTGTTGGGCGCATTCCGCTTAAAACCTTTTCCATATACACCTCATAACAATATCTTCATAAAAAAGTCTATTACTGGATATATAACATACCTTACAGCACCAGTCACAACAAGGATCAAAATTATAATAAAACCATACCTCTCCGTCTGGGCAAAACTGTATGCCATTCTGTATGGCAAAAATGACTGCAATATCCTGCCACCATCAAGGGGAAGGATAGGGATCATATTAAAAATCCCCAACACTATATTAATTTGAACGGAATAAAAAAGCATGTAGCTAATTGGCTCTAAAATAAATCTGTTATATTCAATAAGATGAAAATTTACAAAAACCTTTAACAGAATAGCTGAAGCTATAGCAAGTGCAAAGTTTGAAAAAGGGCCAGCAAAAGCAACTATTGCGGGGCCATATTTTCTATTTTTCAATTTTGAAAAATCCACAGGAATAGGTTTAGCCCATCCAAAAAGCTGAGTGATCAACAAGAAAAGCAATCCAAATATATCGATATGAGCAAAAGGGTTTAATGTAAGTCTTCCCATATCCTTAGCTGTCCTATCCCCCAGGAAATAAGCAGCATACCCATGAGATACCTCATGTACCGTAACAGCAAGGAAAAATGGCACTAAAGTTACTGAAATCTGCTTTAAAATCACATTTATATCAAACATAAGAAGGAAAATAACAAATATATAAAAATATGTCAAACGTTAAATGAACAGCCTTATAATTAATCTTATACCCCTTCCATAAATCATTTTTTACAATTTTATTACAAAAACATAAAACTTGTGTTACAATTAAATTATATCTACCTTAAAAAATGAAGATAGAGGTAATTTATGAAGCCTTTGGATACCTTGATAAATGAGATTAAAGTATTGCTTGCAGAAATGACAGACAAAGTGACATGCATGATTTCTGATGTTATTGAATCTCTTGTGGAAAGAGAAAACGAAATAGCCGAAAATGTCATCGGAATGGATGAAGAGGTTGATCAACTGGACAACAGAATAGAGGAATTATGCTTCAACGCCCTTGCCCTTTACGAACCAAAAGCAATTGATTTAAGATTTATTGTCACCACTTTAAGAATTATAGTTGATCTGGAAAGAATCGGTGATTACTGTGTAGATATAGCAGAAGAGGTGATAAAACTAAATCAGATACCTCCCATAAAGCCTTACATAGATCTACCAAAGATGGCAAACTATTCATCTGTGATGGTAAAGGAAGCAATTAACGGTTTTTTTGCAAAAGATCATAAAGTAGCTCTGAAAGTAATAAAAGATGATGATTTTATAGATAATTTAAATAATCAAATTTTAAGGGAACTTTTAACATATATAGTGGAAGATTTTAGAAAAACAAAAGGATGTCTATCGTTGATTTTCATCTCAAAAAATCTTGAAAGGATAGCCGACCACGCCACAAATATTGCAGAGATGGTTTATTTTATTTCAAAAGGGGAAAATATAAGACATAAGAACTATAATGAAATAGGTGAAAACGGCAATGAATAAGATTCTGATAGTGGAGGATGAGGATGCTTTAAGAGAGCTTATCGCTTTTAATCTGACAAAAGCAGGCTACGACGTCATAGAATCGGAAAATGCCAATGATGCGTTGATCTTCATAGAGGAGATCACTCCGGATCTCATAATACTTGACATAATGATGCCTGGACTTAAAGGCACACAACTTTTACAATTATTGAAAAGATCCCCAAAATTTTCCCATATCCCTGTGATAATAATATCCGCCAGAAGTAGCGAATCAGACATAGTGGAGGGGCTTGAGCTTGGTGCAGATGATTACATTACAAAGCCGTTCAGCATGAAAGTGTTGGTCGCAAAAATCAAGATACTACTAAGAAAAAAACAGGAAAAAACAGAGAATATCATAGAATACAAAGGGATAATCGTGGATTTAGAAAAATACAAAGTATTCCTGAACAATAAAGAGATAACGCTCACCTACAAAGAATTTGAATTACTTGTTTTCTTCTTAAAGCATCCTAAGAAAGTTTTTTCAAGATCACAGCTTTTAAGCAACATATGGGGTTACGATGCAGATATTTTCACCAGAACCGTAGACTCACATGTATCCTCCTTGAGAAAAAAACTTGAAGACAAAGGTAACCTCATAAAATCCTTACCTAAAGTTGGATATGTACTGGATTAAGCTATGAAACTGTTTGTTAAGTATTTCCTCATAATTTTTTCCACTATTTCATCAGTATTGATAATAGGGTTAATAGCCATAAGCACAATTTTATCAGACGACTACCTTGAGGAAAGAAAAGAGACACTTCTTAAATACATTGATATGATTAATAGCATGTATAAAAAAGATGATTTAAATTACTCAAATATACAACTAAAGTCCATTGCAGAAAATCTTGGTATAAGGATAACTGCAATAGCAAAAGATGGGAAAGTATTTTACGATTCCACATTCCTCAGGTTTGACGATTTAAAAGCAGTTGAAAATCATGCAGGCAGAAAAGAGGTAAAAGAGGCTTTAAACAATAACATAGGGTTTGATTTAAGAGTTTCAGCCACCGTAAATGTAAAACATCTCTACGTGGCAAAGCTTATAGATTCCAGCTACGTATTAAGGGGATCATTCCCATATAAGGGGATAGATAAATATCTATCTATATTGAAGAATCATATACTCATTATTTTTGCATTCCTTGTATTTACTATACTTGCCATATCTTATTACTTCTCAAGAAAACTTTTAATTCCACTGGAAAACCTCACCGATATGTTGCAAAAGGTGGAAAAAAATGAAAAGATAAATATTGAGGATTACAAACAGGCGGATGACACTATCTCCAGGTTATTTTATTCCCTCTATAAACATATGATTTCAAAACAACAGATCCTGAATGATGAAAGAAATAAAATGCAATTAATATTATCTTCCCTGACTGATGGGGTTATACTTTTTGATCAAAATTGGGAAATCATATATGCAAATGATAAAGTTTTTGATATAATAGGAGTAAAATTTACAAATCCATTTGAGGATTTAAGATCATACGAATCTATAAAAATTTTCAATGATATCAAGCTTAAAAACGATGGTAAGCATTTCACAAAATACAACGGCAGATTTTATGAAATCATTTTTAGGACATTTGATAGATATAAGATATTGGTATTTCATGACTCCACTGATCAAATGAGATACCACGCTTTTAAAAGTGAGATCGTTGCCAACATAAGTCACGAACTTAAAACACCTGTATCTATAATTATGGGATACTCAGAAACTTTAAACAACGACGAATTGGATGATGAAACCAGAAAAAAATTTGCTAAAAAGCTTTACGACTCATCCGTAAGGCTTGATAATCTAATAAATGACATCATTCAACTACATTCCCTTGAAAGCCAGGATAGAAACATTTTGGTGGATAAAAGTACACACACATCTGAAATACTTCAGGAATTACAGGAAATTTACAAAGACTGCTCTAAAAAACTTGAATTCTTCATAGATGATGACTATCTAAAAGTATACAAAGAGCATCTACTTTCCATTTTAAAAAATCTAATAGATAATGCAATCGTTTACTCTGCCGGAAACACTGTAACAATAGGACTTAAAAAAATTGATAAAAAAATAGTAATTTCGGTGGATGATGAAGGTCCAATAATCCCCGATGATGAAAAAAATAAAATATTCGAAAGATTTTACACCAGTTCTAAATCCAGAAACAAGAAAAGTTCCGGCACAGGTCTTGGTCTATCCATAGTAAAACACACAGCAGAGCTGTATGGCGGATATGTGGAATTATTAAAAAATGTCAAAAACGGAAATTGCTTTAAAGTGGTGCTGATAGAAAAGTAACTTCCTGATATCGAATATATTTAAAGTAATTATTTTCCTTGAGTTGAGCTTGTAAGATCCAAATGATATTACAAAAATAGTTATATTCAGTTCATCCCAAACTAACAACAAACAGGTTTTTATAATCGTAGATAAGTATTCCTAAAATTAATATAGATCTTTGGAAACTACATCACCGAATAACTGGTGTAAGATAGATGCTCTAACATACGACGTAGAATAATAAAAAAGGTGGGTTTCCCCACCTGAATCGAATTATAACAATGGTATCTATTTCGTGGCAAGATACTCATCAATTGTGGCTTTATCAGGAGCTTTTAGAGTAATACCTTCGGGGCCAGCACCTGGTAATGTTACATGCTTTGCCAACTCACCATCTTTTTCAAATTGTTCTAAATGTTTATCCCCCACCTTGAAAACCCAGACCCTTCCATCAACTATTTTAGTCACAAATCCTGGCTTATCAATCTTAATTTTTGAGAAATCCAGCTTCGCATCATCCAGATCACCATACGCTTTCAGATATTCGTCGATAGTTTCCCTATCTGGAGACTTTAAAGTCACCTTAAGGGGCCCAGCACCTGGTAATGTTACATGCTTTGCCAACTCACCATCTTTTATAAACTTGTCATATTCCTTGTCCCCTTCCTTAAAAACCCACAATCTGTTATCCACAACTTTCGTCACAAAACCTGGTCTGCTGAAATCATACTTTGAATAGTCTCTCTGAACCATTTCGATTTCGTCGTCGGAATTCTGGTCATGACTCATAGAAAGCTCTGTTTTTGTTACACACCCAATCCCTAATAGAGATGTTAAGGCTATCAATGCCATAATTTTTTTCATCTTTACCTCCACTTTTTATTTTTAACCAAATCTTCCCGTTATATAATCTTCTGTATCTTTTACTTTTGGTTTCTTAAAAATATTTATCGTGTTTCCATACTCGACGAGAAATCCCATATACATAAAAGCGGTAAAATCACTAACCCTTGCCGCCTGTTGCATGTTATGTGTCACAATGACGACAGTGAATTTTTCTCTGAGGGATAGAATCAATTCCTCAATTTTATAAGTGGCAATTGGATCCAATGCAGAGCAGGGTTCGTCCATCAGGATTACTTCAGGCTCCGGAGCGATTGCCCTTGCAATGCACAACCTTTGCTGCTGACCACCTGAAAGTCCAAAGGCATTCTCTTTCAGCCTATCTTTCACCTCGTCCCACAACCCGGCATATGAGAGTGAACGTTCGCAAACTTCATCCAGAATAGATTTCTTTTTCACACCGTTTATCTTAAGTGGATAGACAACGTTGTCATATATACTCATCGGAAATGGATTAGGTTTCTGGGCAACCATCCCCATCTTTTTCCTCAATTCCGATAGATCCACTGACCTGTCATAAACACTTTCACCATCCAGCAGTATGTCCCCTTCCACCCTCACATAATCCAGCAAATCGTTCAGTCTGTTTATAGATCGCAATAGAGTGGATTTACCACATCCTGATGGACCTATAAGAGCAGTAACTTTCCCCTTCGGAATCTGCATGTTGATTTTAAATAACGCCTGTTTATTACCATAGTACAGGTTAAAATCTTTGATATCGATGATGATATTTTCATCTTTGAGCAATGGGTCATAGACCGTTTTCTTTTCATTATTTTTTAATTCTTCCAAAAGCTCTGTCATAATCTCTCCCTTAAAAAACACTTCCTATGAATTTTTTTCTCAATCTATTCCTTATGTATATAGCCACTACATTTAGCAAAACAACGATACCTATTAACAACAAAGTTGTGGTATATACCATAGGTATAGCCGCATCACTATTTTGGCTCTGAAATCCCAAATCATAAATATGAAATCCGAGGTGCATAAAGCTTCTTTCCAGATGCACAAATGGATATATCGAGTCCACCGGCATTTCAGGTGCCAGCTTAACCGCCCCCACAAGCATCAAAGGAGCCACTTCACCAGCCCCTCTGGACATAGCAAGTATAAATCCTGTCATGATGCCCGGCATAGCCCTTGGGAGCACTACATGTCTTACAGTTTGCCATTTTGTGGCTCCACAAGCGTACGACCCCTCCCTTAAAGAATTGGGGACCGCATTAATCGCCTCTTCTGTGGACACAATCACAACCGGTAAGGTCAAAAGTGCCAATGTGAGGGATGACCATAAGATCCCACCTGTACCAAATGTTGGATTTGGTAATTTTGCTGCATAAAAAAGCTGATCTATAGATGCTCCTAATGTATATGCAAAAAAACCTAATCCGAAAACCCCATAAACTATCGACGGAACTCCAGCAAGGTTGTTAATGGCAATCCTCAAGATACTTATTATCTTTCCACTCTTGGCATACTCTTTCATATAGATTGCCGCCACCACACCGAACGGAACCACAAACAAACTCATCAGTACAGTCATAACCACTGTACCAAAAATTGCCGGAAATACCCCACCCTCACTATTCGCCTCTCTGGGCTCATCGGTCAAAAATTCGATCCATCTGTTTAAATATATCCCCATCTTGTTGCCAAAACTCAATGTATTGGCCGTATACCCTCTTACGATTTCATACAACTTTACCTCTTTTTCTTTGCCATCCGCTGTTAAGAATTTTATCCCATATTTTTCATAATTAGCTTTCAACTTATTAATCTCATTCATAAGCTTGTCGTACTCATTTTTAGTCAATTTGTTAAACTCTTCAAACTCTAATGATATCTTTTTATATCTCCTTTCAGCCTCATTTATTTTCTCATTGTTCTTACTGAGATATGCTTTCTCCAGTTCAAGTTTTGCCTCTTTGAGCTTTAATCTTTCTTTTTCTATCTTATGATTAAGCTTACCAATTTCACCCTTTTCAATAGAAACTTTTTTCCTCCAGAGTTTCCGAACATCGTTGTGGTATCTATCGTAATTTTTTAAAATCCCTTTTAAATCACTTGCAACAGGTCTTCCATCTACTATAAATTCTTTTGGGAATCCATAAAATCTCCCCCATTCAAGTCGCTCAAGCACAATAGCCTCAGCAGGATAGTCCTGTTTGGATATTTCATGTAAACTTACCCATTCAAAGTGTTTATTTGATAACTCAAAATTACCCACCCTCACAAGAAAACGCTTTTCTTTGCCGTTGTTCTTAAGCACTCTCTTTTTATCTTCATCGTTCAGGGTATTTATTTTATCATCTGGTAATTTATAATATTCGGTTTTAGTGATCTCCCCCATAATAGCTTCGCCATTTTTGAGCTTAAAATACACTATTCCCCCCGGCCAATAATTCCCCATCCCATTTTTTAAAACCAACAGAAGCAATAAAGTGATCATCAGAAGGGATATCACGAGCCCCCCACCGGTCAACCACAACATCGGCTCCCCTTTTGACTTAAAAAATATCTTGAAATTTTTCCTGGCAAACTTATTCATCCAATACCTCTTATAACTGACTCGATTTTTTCCTGTACTTTATCCTAATCATCTCAGCAAACGTATTTATAATAAAAGTCATCAGAAATAGTACTAAAGCTGCAAGGTATAAAACACTATAATGTGTACTATTTATGACAGCTTCTGGCAGTTCCACCGCAATATTTGCCGATAACGTTCTGAAACCGGAAAAGATATTCATATCAATTATGGGAGTATTACCAGCCGCCATAAGGACTATCATGGTTTCCCCAATGGCTCTACCAAATCCAATCATAATTGCAGAAAAGATCCCACTCATAGCAACCGGAAGAATAATATTAACCACCGTTTGCCACTGAGTAGCACCTGCGGCCAGGGAAGCTGACCTCAAATGCTCCGGAACAGCATTTAGTGCATCCTCAGATACGGTATAGATAATAGGTATAACGGCAAATCCCATAATAAAACCAACTATCAAAGCATTCCTTTGAACGTAGGTATTCATGATCGATTCTATAATTGGAAGATCGTATCTTAAATCTATTCCTGCTTTTGTTATTAAAAATGCGACAAAAAAGGTTATTATAACAGAACAGATGGTCAATACGAAGAACTTTACAAGCTCGAATACTCCGGCCTGATGATAGCTTTTATTCTCCAGCAGAGACTCATAAAATTCATATAAAAATCTTCTATAGAGATATATGGTAATACCAACACCAAATGGAAGTAAGATCAAAGCCCATCCACCCAACGGGGAATAGTTGTAATTGTGAAGCCAGTATTTAAAATCTCCATAAAATAATAGTTTTTCCACAAAAGAAGATATAATTACACCAAGATACAATCCAAGTGGTAGAGCCACCAGCAGTATAATCCAGATTCTATACTTACCCATAGAATTCAGCAATTCTTTTGGCAATAATTGCACCAAATGCCCCATAAATATAAGTGAGAATGGTATCATGATAAACGAAAATATAGTTGCCAGCACCACATTCTCCACAAAAGGAGAAACTATGAGAGCTGCTATAAAACCTAAAACAACTGATGGTAAAGACGCCATAATTTCAATGGTTGATTTTATAGAGTTCCTGATTTTTTTTGAAGCAAATTCACTCGTATAAATAGCCGACATAATCGCCACTGGTATAGCAAATAGCATCGCCACAATAGTGGCTTTTATCGTTCCAAATATAAGCGGTATAAGGCTAAACTTCGGTTCAAAATCATCACTACCACTGGAGGACTGCCATACGTATTCAGGTTTGCTCGTCAGCTCATATTGTATTTTACCAAATACTGACCTGAAGGTTATCTCCGGATGAGGAATCTTAAGATCATAAGTCTCTATTTTATCCCCTTTGTTTCCAAAAATTGCGATCTTGTTGTTTTTCTGGTTTAAAAGTGCTATTTTAGGTTTAGTAAGATTACTAACTATATCCACCAGATGCTTTCCCGAAGTCATATGATACATCGACACTCTACCCTTTTCATTCAGAATAACAAAAGACTTATCCCTTTTAGATGGAGATATAAATCTGACGGGTGAATCATCCCCGCTGTAGAAGGAATAGATTTGGGAAAAGACCAGATTGTTTTTATTCAGCTGATCTTCTATAGGCCACCAGGCTGTGACGTACCCTTTATCATCACCAACCAATATTGTATTTCTACCGATAAGAAAATCCAGATAAGTTATTTTTCTCCCATCAGAGAATATTTTTTTGTTTTCCAATATCTTTGGAGATTCGAATATTTTTGTATCAATACTTATATATTCGCCATCTTTAAAAAATATCATTACGGTAGTTTTGCTGGAATTTATTTTTAAATAATCGGGATTTCTACCATTAAGAACTTTTTTTAAATCTATATTTGATTCATTAACCTGTGTTGAAATCTCACCAGTTAAAATATTTTCCTTAGTTATCACTTCATTTAAATGAAGAACTTTATCATCCGTCAAATACGCTACAAAATTGTCATTATCGTTCCTTATTTCATCTATATTTGTGATTTTCTTACCATCTTGAACTTTTATCAGGTCTTTAATTTTAATCCCTGCATAATAGCTATTTTCTTGATCTCCAATCTTTTCCATCAATCGGCCATCGGTTACACTGTATCTGGCCTTACCTTCTGCAACTCCCTGGTTAATATTATCTTTTTTAAACTCAAAGTCTACTTCCAGGATTCCACCATCTTCGGTGGCAAAGATATAGCTATTCCTCTTCTCATTGTAACCAAAAGATGTCCATTTAAATTTAAGAGGCATCCTATCAATAACATCACCCGTGGGAAGGGATACTATCTCAAATGCTTCCCCATCAAAAACAGCTGCTATCAGTCCATATTCATCCACAATACCATGCCTGACATCTGACAGCTCTGATTTAGCCAAACTATTCTGCGATACCTCCCCAGATTTAAATAATGGGATAGTTGTCCAGAGAAGGAATAAAAATACAAGTAAAACAGCCAGTATCGTTCCTATACCACCCACTGTTATAAGGTATTTGGCAATTTTATCCGCTAATTTTTTACGAACATTCTTTTTCATCATTTATTCACCGTCTACAAAAAATGGGGGGTTACCCCCCATATTAATCTGATACTCTATTTTAAACCAACTTTCGCAAGCTCTGCCTCAGCAACTTTGTTTGTGATAGGAAAATATCCATCTTTCACAACCACTTCTTGCCCCTGTTTACTAAATACCAGCCTCAAAAATTCCGCCCTTAGAGGATCAAGTTTACTACCTGGCTTGTAATTTACATATATATAAAGAAATCTTGCTAATGGATATTCACCGGTGTACGCATGGGCGGCATCCGGATTTATACATTTTCCACCTTTTTTTTCAGACAAAGCCACAGCTTTTACTCCGGCAGTTTTATAACCAATACCGCTATATCCTATAGCATACCTATCGCTTGTAACCCCCTGAACCACAGAAGAACTGCCCGGCTGCTCTTTCACAGTATCCTTGTAGTCACCATTTTTAAACACATGCTCCTTAAAATAGCCATATGTTCCTGATGCAGAGTTCCTACCATAAAGGCTTATAGGTTTATCTGCCCATTCACCAGTAAGCCCCAGATCCCCCCAGGTAACTATATCCTTTTGGTATCCACGTTTTCTCGTTTTGGAAAAGATAGCATCCACCTCTTCAAGAGATAAACATTGGATGGGATTATCCTTATTTACATACACCGAAAGCATATCTATGCTTGTTTTCAACCCTGTGGGCTTGTAACCATATTTCTTTTCAAAATCATCCATCTCTTTTGCTTTCATCTCCCTACTCATCGGACCAAAGTGCGAAGTCCCGGATATCAAAGCAGCTGGAGCAGTGGAAGAGCCTTTCCCTTCAATCTCAATCTTTACATTCGGATAGTAGCTCATGAACTTTTCTGCCCACAGAGTCATAAGATTGTTCATCGTATCTGAACCAACACTTTTTAAGTTACCTGATACCCCCTTCACCTTCTTGTAATTTGGGAGATTGCTATCAACCATACTTGATGCAAAGAGATTAACGGCTGCAATAGAAACTATTGCAATAGACAATATAAGCTTTTTCATAGAAAAACCTCCATTTTTTAGTCACCACAAAAATAGGAGGGTTTTGTTATGAAACGTTCGTAAAGTTTTAAAATTTTTGTAAAATGTTCAAATCAACTCTTCAACTTTTCTTTTATGACTTCCATATCGCAATTTCCTGGAACTTCGATTATCTTATACCTTGATTTTTCACCTGAGATAATAATAACCTCTTTTTTACTGACATCAAGAGACTGTGAAATAAAGTTTATCAACTCCTCATTAGCCTTACCATCTGTTGCGGGTGATTTTATTTTTATCTTGATGCACCCGTTGAACTCTCCATCATAGGCTGTCTTTTTGGCACCAGGCTGGACGTATATATTCATTTTCATGATAAAAAACTCTTTTTTTTTTAATAAAAATGCATTAAAATCTACTTAAATTCAATACTTTTTTTCGGAGAGAAGATGAAAATAGCAATTGTAGGATCCACAGGTTACACAGGTTTTGAGCTGATTAAGATAGCATTAAGGCATCCACATCTAAAATTAAAGTTTCTCACCAGCGATTCAAGTGCAGGTAAAAAGATATCCGATATCTACCCGCATCTAAAAGGGTTGTGCGATATAACCCTAATACCAAATGATTTTAATTTAATAGTTTCCGATATAGATGCGGTATTTTTATGTTTACCCCATGGGGCCTCCATGGATGCCGCCAAATTTTTTGCCGACTATAACAAAATAGTAATAGACCTCAGTGCAGATTTCAGGATATCAGATAGAGAAATCTACGAATCTACTTACAGAGAAACCCACAAATATCCAGATTTATTAAAAAAATTCATATATGGTATCCCAGAACTTTTTTGGGATGATATACGAAAAACTAAACTTATCGCAAACCCCGGCTGCTATCCCACATCTATAATTTTACCCATCTATCCTTTGATAAAAAATGAACTTATAGATACTGATTTCATAATTGCAGATTCAAAATCCGGAGTCAGCGGAGCGGGTAAAAATCCCACAGAAAAAACTCATTTTTGTGAAGTAAACGAGGATTTTAAACCGTACGGGATATTCAATCACAGACATAATCCCGAAATAGATTTTATACTTTCTGGAGCTAACAAAAGTATACATGTGACATTTACCCCCCATCTTTTACCAATTAATAGAGGTATTTTATCAACCATATACACAAAATCAAAATCAAGTTTGAATCTAATCATAAAATGCCTCAAAGATACATACGCAGACAAACCATTTGTACGTATTTATGAAAATGATATACCATCGATAAAAAATGTTGCAAATACAAATTTTATTGATATAGGCATATACAAAGATAAGGATAATGTAATAATCGTTTCAACCCTGGATAACCTGATAAAAGGTGCCAGTGGACAGGCGGTACAGAATCTTAACGTATTATCAGGTTTTAAAGAAACCGATGGTCTTCTGTGAGGTGTGTATGAAAATAGTAGAAAATGGTGGAGTTTGCACCCCTCTGGGGTTTTCTTCAGCTGCAGTAGTGGCAGATATAAAAGGTAACGGATCAGGTAAGCTGGATCTTGCCGTCCTTACATCTGAAATTCCATGTGAGGTGGCGGCTGTCTTTACAAAAAATAGGGTAAAAGCCGCTCCAATTATTGCAGCAATGGATCAACTCAAAAAAGTATCCAGGTTTTCTGGAATAATTGTAAATAGTGGTAATGCCAATGCCTGTACAGGTAAACAGGGTATTGAGGATTATAAAACCATCACAAACAGCTTTGCCCAAAAATTTGGCCATCCGGCAGATACATTCCTAATGTCTTCCACCGGCGTGATCGGTGTTAGATTACCGGTGGATAAAATTTTAAAATCATTTGATGAATTAATCGATAAGATAGACGACGAAGATGATGAGTTTACCAGAGCAATAATGACCACAGACACAAAACCTAAAAAGCTTGCTGTGCTTGTGGAAACCTCAAAAGGAGTATACGTAATAGGTGCCGCCGCAAAAGGTGCCGGTATGATAGCACCATCGATGGCCACCATGCTTTCTTTTATCACAACAGATGTATCGATAGAAAAAGATAAAATGCAGGATATATTATCAAAAGTAGTGGAAAAATCGTTTAATTCTATCACTGTTGACGGTGATATGAGCACAAATGACTCTGTATTTCTGTTTTCAAATGGGTTAAGTGGAATAGTATTGACGAATGATGAGGAGATTAAACAGTTTGAAGAAGCCCTTCTTTATATTTGTAGATATCTTGCAAAAGAGATTGTTTTAGATGGGGAGGGTGCCACCAAATTGGTACACATAACCGTAAAAAATGCGAAATCCAGTGAAGATGCAAAAACCTGTGCCTTCAAAATTGCCAATTCACCCCTTGTAAAAACTATGTTTTTCGGTTCCGACCCAAATTGGGGAAGGCTGATGGCTTCAATAGGTGCATCATTAATAGATATAAATCCCGATACCATTGATATCTATTTCAATGATCTAAAATATGTGGAAAACAGTAGCCTCATCGACCCCTCATTAGAAAAAAATGTACACAATATCATGCTACAAAATGAGTATGAAATCGTCATCGACCTTAAATTAGGTAAAGGTGCATCATCGGTAATGACCTGCGACTTCAGCTATGATTATGTAAAGATAAATGCCGATTATAGAAGTTGATGGTTAGAATAATCTACCACTTAGGAAAATTTTTTGTAGATGGTTTCAGTGTTTTAAAAGATTATCTATTATTTTGTAATAAGGTATTATCAAGATTTCTAACCTTTAAAATTCTAAATCCAGCCATTTTCATGGTTACATTAAGGCAGATCTACTTCACCGGTGTTCAGATAATTAGAGTTGTAGTAATAATAGCCATTATATTTGGTCTGGGGCTTGTGGGGACATTGGGAAAGTTTCTGATGAATATAGGCGCTTACCAGAGGATTGGAACAATTTTTGTAATCGTAGTGATAAGGGAGGTTGCTCCATTTCTAACTGCACTACTTCTGTCCCTCAGAAGTGCCACAGCTGTGGGGGCAGAGATTTCGATGATGAAATTAGGTTCAGAGATAAGATCCATCAAAATACATGGAATTGACGAGTATAGTTATCTTTTTCTCCCAAGAATATTTGCAGGTATGGTTTGTTCCTTCTCACTTGCCGTTATATTTTCGGCAGTATCCATAACAATAGGGTATTTTCTTTTGAGTTTTCAACTTAACATAACTTTTGATTACATGGTCTTACTCATTTTCGATGCTTTAAATATAAATGACATCTTTTGTTTTATCTATAAAACGACACTTTTTGGTTTTACACTAATGACTTTACCAATTTTCACATCCATGGGTGTGGGTAAAGCAACCACAGATGTCCCCATCGCTTTATTAAAAGGGATGATGCGGGTATTTTATGGGCTAATTTTTGTTGAAATTACAGGTTTTTTTATATGAAAAGATTTATCAGCATAGACAATTACAATATTGATGATCTAATTGATAAGTTAGGAGATTTAAATCTATACGAACTTAAATATTACGTAATATATAGATACCTACCATTGGTGGGCAACCTCTCAGTGTTAGAAAATATCACTTTACCAACATCATATTTTAAAAGAATCGGTATTAAAAATATTATTCATTCCGTCGAAAGAGAGTTAAGGTTATTTGGCATAGAAGATAAAATTCACTATAGGAGGGATCAGCTTTCCGAGTTTGAAATCCTACTGGTAAAATATCTATCTGCAAAGATATTTGGAGTAAAAGAGATCGTCTTTATCAGGCCCCTCGATCACTCAGGAGTAGGGATGACTAATCATCTTATTGAATTTTTGAAAAATTGTGATGAAAATTATACAATTTTAGACTATAATGAAACTTACGATGACTACAAACAGATAGATGGTATAAGAAAGATGGAGATGAATGAATGGCTGATCCAAGATTTAAAGGGATAGAATTTAAAGTCGGTTTATTTATTATACTATCTATTCTTACTGTTTTAGTTGCTTTAGGACTTATAGCCTTTAATAAAAAAGTTTTGACACCAAAGGTTAAAATTAAAATCTTATCAGATACCGGCGATGATCTCAACAATGGAATGCCTGTTATATTTTCGGGTTTCCAGATTGGTAGAGTCCAGGATCTAAACTTGGAAGATAATGGTAAAGTAATTATGGTGGTTAAAATCCCAAAAGATTATGTTAAATGGATAAAAGTGGATTCTGAGTGTAAATTGGAATCAAAGAATTTTCTTGGAGCCACCTCAATAGTTTTTTCAGGTGGAAAGGGAAGAGTTATACAGGAGGGGGATAAATTTCATCTCAAAAGAAGTAGAGGTCTCGATGAATTGATTGAAAAGGCAAAACCCGTTCTGGACGATGCCAAGCAAATAGTGGCAAATGTACGTGATATCACTGATACCCTCAATGATCCTGATGGTGATCTTGCCAAACTGATGAGAGGACTTGGAAATCTCGGGGATGATCTCAGCTATAAGAGGGGTTCCCTTGGCAAAATCTTAAGAACCGACGAGCTAAACGACAAGATCTCCAGAATCACCGATGATATTATTGTTTTACAAAAAAATCTCAATGACATCTCCCTAAAAGTATCAAAGATATTGGATAAAGTGGATGATCGTGTAACAGCTACAGATGAAACATTAAAAGAGGTCAATAACCTCGTTAAGAAATCTAATGACCTAATCACCGATGTAAATAAAAGGGTAAAAGAAATTGAGCCCATATTGAAAAATACAGAGCATATCTCAAAAAATTTAGCGGAAACATCTGATAACCTCACTCAGATTAAGAAAGAAGCAGAAGAGATTTTAAATTCTTCAAACCGTTTGCTAATAAATTTAGAACAACGCTGGCCCTTTAGCAGCGGCAAAAAAACAGAAGGAACTATAAAAATACCATAAAGGTGAAGCAGTGAAAAAAATTTTACTACTATTAATATCTTCCTTTTTTTTGATCAATTGTTCATCCAAAAAACCTTCCGATACCTTTTTAATGTCAGAGAGATATTTTGAAAACTATATCAAATACTATTTCCAGGGTAACTTTACACTTGCTGAAATAAATTTTTTAAAAGCCGTTGATCTTTTCCAGAAATCAGATGACCAGTGTAACCTTTCAAAATTATATATAAGCAAAAATCTTATCGAGAATGACAACAGTTCTCTTGAATATGCCAAAAGATATGCATTAATGGGGTATTGTGACGAAGAGATAAACACAATCGATTTTCTTTTGGGCAAACCATATATATATGACAAATTACCATCAAGCCTTAAAATACAAGCACAGGCATTTAAATCGGCCGATGAATTGATAAAAATTTTATCAAAAGATGATTTTTCTGACTGGACAAGGTCGAGATTATCCAGAGATTTTGCCCACAGATTCATCAATAGGTCTGATACCAATAATTCAGACAAGTTAATTGAATACGCTTTAAAAATAGACAGATACAATGGATGGACTTACAATATCCAGAAAGATCTTCTACTAAAAAAAGAGATATGTCTTATAAAAAATGAATACTGTAAATTTATTGATGAAAGATTAGACATCATAAACAAAAAAATGATTAAAAAATAACCAATAACAATAAAAATTACACCACTAACGCCATATAATAAATGGCATAAAAATTGTTTATATACCATAGGAGGCCATATGAAAAAAGTCGAGGCTATAATAAAACCTTTTAAACTGGATGAAGTAAAAGAAAAACTTACAGAGATTGGTATTAGAGGCATTACGATTACAGAAGTCAAAGGTTTTGGCAGGCAGAAGGGGCATACTGAGCTTTATAGAGGTGCCGAATATGTGATCGATTTTATACCGAAGATCAAAATCGAGGTTATCCTGCCTGATGAAATGGTTGATGATGCCATTAAGGTAATTTCGGAAGCTGCAAAGACTGGACGTATAGGAGATGGTAAAATTTTTGTCATTCCAGTTGAATCTGTCATAAGAATCAGAACAGGTGAAACTGATGAAAATGCATTATAAGCAAATAACAAGATGGAGGATATATGACACCTAAAGAAGTTTTGAAGCTTATTGAAGAGCAAAATATCAAGTTTGTGGATTTAAGGTTTGTAGATTTTTTCGGTTTGTGGCAACACTGTTCCTATCCAGTATCTATGTTTGATGAGGATACTTTTGAGGATGGACTTGGTTTTGATGGCTCAAGTATTAGAGGTTGGCAAGCCATAAACAACAGCGACATGCTTATTATACCTGATCCAACCACAGCAAAAATCGATCCTTTCACGCAGATTCCCACATTGATAATGCTCTGTAAAATAGTAGATCCGATAACAAAAGAGCCTTATTCAAGAGATCCAAGAAACATCGCCATTAAAGCAACAAATTATCTTAGAGGTACTGGTATTGCTGATACAGCTTTTTTCGGGCCTGAACCTGAATTTTTTATATTTGATGATGTCAGATATGCTTGTACTCCAAATGAGAGTTTTTACTCATTCGATTCCATAGAGGGGATCTGGAATTCTGGTAGAGATGAAGCCCCAAACCTTGGTTATAAAATTAGACACAAAGAAGGGTATTTCCCTGTACCACCACACGACTCACTTATGGATTTGAGAACTGAGATGTCTCTTGCACTTATGAAATTTGGTATTGAAGTGGAAGCCCATCATCATGAAGTAGCCACCGCCGGTCAGGTGGAGATTGATATCAAGTTTGCCCCAATGGTGGAGCAGGCGGATAATTTGATGTTTTATAAGTATGCTATAAAAAATGTTGCAAAGCTTCACAACAAAGTAGTTACTTTTATGCCTAAACCTATGTTTGGGGATAACGGAAGCGGTTTACATTGCCACCAATCTCTCTGGAAAGATGGGAAACCACTTTTTGCCGGTGATGAATACGCCGGTTTGAGCGAAATTGCCCTATATTATATAGGTGGTATTATAAAACATGCCAAGGCTTTAGCAGCCTTTACCAATCCCATCACAAACTCCTACAAAAGATTGGTACCCGGTTATGAAGCCCCTGTAAACCTGGCCTATTCATCAAGAAATAGAAGTGCCTCCATTAGAATCCCAATGTACTCTGCTTCTCCAAAATCCAAAAGGATTGAAGTGAGATTCCCAGATCCATCCTGCAATCCATACCTTGCATTCACTGCTATGCTTATGGCGGGGCTTGATGGTATCGAAAATAAAATAGACCCAGGTGAACCAATGGATAAAAACCTATACGATCTGGATCCAATAGAACTTTCCAATATACCAAAAATGCCAGGTTCTCTGGAAGAAGCTCTCGATTCACTTGAAAAAGATCATGAATTCCTTCTCAAAGGGGATGTGTTTACTGAAGATGTTATATCCACATGGATAGCATACAAAAGACAGCATGAAGTGGCAGCAGTAAACATGAAACCACATCCAATGGAATTTATGCTATATTTCGACTGCTAAACTGTAAGTAGCTTTAAATGTACTAAATAAAAAAGCGGGGCAAAACCCCGCTTTTTTATTTTTCATATCATAGAGTTAACTATTTCTTGTATTTTTCCGCAACAGAAACCCTCAAAAGCTCCCTACGAAGCTGAGCTTCAGCTTTTCTAAACTTAATTTCATCCTCATGTCTCATCTGTTCCAGAGCCTTTTCAGCCTCAAGCTTTCTTCTTATAGCCTCCTCAAGATCGATTTCTCGACCAAGCTCTGCACCCTCGGCTAACACTGTAACCTTATCATTTGAGACCTCGAAGAAGCCTTTTTCTATTGCTACATACTCCTCTTTTCCATTAACTTTATAAATAAGCTCGCCAATTCTTAAAGCAGTAAGAAAAGCGGTATGGCCCGGAAGTACACCAAACTCCCCTTCTACCCCTGGTGCCACAACTTCATCCACATCTATAGAAAGAAGCTGCTTTTCAGGGGACACAAGCTCCAATCTAAGCTTTTCAGCCATAATTATCCTCTTTTCTTAAGCTGTTCAGCTTTTTCGTATACTTCTTCTATTCCACCTACCATGTAAAATGCCTGCTCTGGAAGGTCATCACACTTACCAGCAATTATCTCCTTAAACCCTTTAATAGTATCAGACAATTTTACATACTTACCCTTCATACCGGTAAACTGCTCAGCTACATGGAAAGGCTGAGAAAGAAATCTCTGAATCTTTCTTGCCCTTGCAACTATCAGTTTATCCTCTTCAGTAAGCTCTTCCATACCAAGAATTGCAATAATATCCTGTAATTCTTTGTACCTCTGCAAAATCTTCTGTACTTCCCTTGCTACTGTATAATGCTCCACACCCACTATGTTAGGGTCTAATATCCTTGAAGTGGAATCGAGTGGATCCACAGCAGGATATATACCGAGCTCTGCGATCTGCCTTGATAAAACCGTCGTTGCATCAAGGTGTGCAAAGGTAGTGGCCGGAGCAGGGTCCGTAAGGTCATCTGCAGGCACGTAAACCGCCTGAACAGATGTAATAGAACCTTTTTTAGTAGAGGTAATACGCTCCTGCAATTCACCCATCTCTGTACCAAGTGTAGGCTGATAACCAACCGCTGATGGCATCCTACCCAACAATGCGGAAACCTCCGAACCAGCCTGGGTAAACCTGAATATGTTATCTATGAAGAGAAGAACATCCTGACCTTCCACATCCCTGAAATATTCAGCAATTGTAAGACCAGTAAGCCCAACCCTCATCCTTGCCCCGGGGGGCTCATTCATCTGACCATAGACCAATGCAACTTTATCAAGAACTCCAGATTCCTTCATTTCAAGATATAGGTCGTTACCTTCCCTAGTTCTTTCACCAACACCACAGAATACAGAATAGCCACCATGTTGTTTTGCGATATTGTTGATAAGCTCCATAATTAAAACCGTCTTACCAACACCTGCACCACCAAAAAGACCGGTTTTACCACCTTTAGTATATGGCTCCAAAAGGTCGATAACCTTGATACCGGTCTCAAGAATATTGCTACCTGTATCCTGGTCTTCCAATTTTGGAGCAGGTCTGTGAATTGGCCAATAATCAACCGCATCTACTGGACCTTGTTCATCAACTGGATCCCCTACTACGTTGAGAATCCTACCAAGAGCACCTTTTCCAACTGGAGCAGTAATAGCTTTTCCCGTATCTATGACTTCCATCCCTCTCACGAGACCGTCAGTGGATGTCATAGACACCGCTCTTACTGTATTTTCCCCAAGGTGCTGCTCAACCTCACAGATTACTGTGGTACCGGTTGCTTTGTTTTCAATTTTAACAGCATTGTAGATTTCAGGTAACACACCGGAATCGAACTTTATATCGACCACCGGTCCTATAACCTGTACTATTTTACCGACATTAGTCATCACAACTCTCCATGACACAGTTTATTTATTTTAATGCTTCTGCCCCGTTTACAATATCAAGTATCTCTTTTGTAATTGCAGCCTGTCTTGCCTTATTATAAGTAAGGGTAAGTTTTCTGATAAACTCACCGGCATTCCTAGTGGCATTATCCATAGCTGCCATCCTTGCTCCATGTTCACCTGCAGTTGACTCCAGTAAAACACTAAAAATATTAAAATTTAAAAATTTAGGAAGAATCTCTTTTATAAGAGAAGCAGGATTAGGCTCGAATAGGTAATCCACCGCATCCATTTCGGTACCTTCTTCAAGTGATACCGGTAAAAGTTTGATCACTTTTGGAGTCTGGTAAACGATACTTTTAAACTCATTATAAATGAGATACAACTCATCAATTTCATCAGAGATGAAATATTCGTTTACCTTTTCACCAATGGCTACCGCATCGTCGTACCTTACTCTTCCGCCGAAGGTAATATAACTATCAAGAATATTATACTTTCTCTTTCTAACATAATCGTCGATCTTTCTTCCTACGGTTATTACCTTGATCTGCTTATCGCTGTGTTGCTTTACAAAATTACTAAAAGTCTTGATAATATTATTATTAAATGCACCACACAGCCCCCTATCAGAGCTAACAACAATCACCCCAATAGATTTAACCTCTTCTTTAGGCTGCAAAAATGGATGCATCTCTTTTGACACACGGCTACCTATACTATTAACCAATTCTGTCAATTTTCTTGCGTAAGGCTTGGCCGCATTCATAGCATCCTGAGCCTTTCTCATCTTTGCAGCAGATACCATTTTCATCGCTTTGGTTATTTTCTGCGTGTTTTTGACAGAATTTATCTTCCGTTTTATATCCCTCATTCCAGGCATCTTATCTTCCTACTTACGCAGTAAACTGCTTTTTAAATTCTTCCACAGTTGCCTTTATCTTAGCCGTAAGCTCGTCAGAAAGAGCTTTTTTATCAACTATCTCATTGATAATTTCAGGTTTATTTATTTTAACATAGTTTATAAACTCAGACTCAAATTTAGAGATACTCTTTGTGGGGATATCGTCTAAATATCCATTTACACCGCAGAATATTGCAAGCACCTGTTCTTCAACTGGTACAGGCTTGTATTGTCCCTGTTTCAAGAGTTCCACCAATTTTTCACCTCTATTGAGCTGAGCCTGTGTGGCAGCATCAAGATCGCTACCAAACTGAGCAAATGCCGCAAGCTCTCTGTACTGTGCAAGCTCAAGACGTAGCCTACCAGCAACCTGTTTCATAGCTTTTATCTGAGCAGCACCACCAACCCTTGATACAGAAAGACCAACGTTAACGGCAGGTCTTATACCAGAGTAAAACAGGTCACTCTCAAGGTATATCTGACCATCCGTAATAGAAATAACGTTTGTTGGGATGTACGCTGATACGTCCCCCGCCTGAGTTTCAATGATTGGAAGAGCCGTAAGAGAACCAGCACCATATTCATCGTTGAGTTTTGCAGCCCTTTCAAGCAACCTTGAATGCAGGTAAAAAACATCACCAGGATAAGCTTCACGTCCGGGTGGCCTTCTTAGAAGAAGCGAAAGCTGCCTGTATGCAGTTGCCTGTTTGGAAAGATCATCATATATCAAAAGTGCGTGTTTACCTCTATCCCTAAAGTACTCACCCATTGTACATCCAGCAAATGGAGCAATAAATTGGAGTGGTGCAGGGTCACTAGCAGTAGCAGATACTATTATCGTATACTCCATCGCCCCATGCTTCTCCAGAGTATCTATTATCCTCGCTACTGTTGATCTCTTTTGACCAATAGCAACATATACGCAGATGACACCTTTTCCTTTCTGATTGATTATTGTATCTATAACTATAGCCGTTTTACCTGTCTGCCTATCACCAATGATAAGCTCCCTTTGACCTCTACCAATAGGGATCATTGAGTCGATTGCTTTAATACCTGTCTGTAGTGGCTCATGAACAGGCTTTCTCTTAATAATACCTGGAGCGATCTTTTCAATAACGTCATATTCAGTTGTATTAAGGGGCCCCTTTCCATCTATCGGAACGCCAAGAGGGTTCACAACCCTTCCAATAAGTGCCTCACCGACAGGAACGGATGCAATTCTGCCAGTCCTTTTTACCACATCACCTTCTTTGATATGCTCATAATCACCCATTACAACAATACCGACATTGTCCTCTTCAAGGTTGAAGACAATTCCGTATACGCCACCTGGAAACTCCACAAGCTCTCCAGACATGGCATTATCAAGGCCATACACCTTAGCAATACCATCACCAGCACTAAGGACAGTCCCAATCTCTTCCATTTGAACTTTCTGTTCAAAATTCTGAATTTGATCCCTTATAATTTTACTAATCTCTTCAGCTCTAATCTGCATTAGCATAACTCCTTGGTATATATATTTATACTTCCAACATTTTTTCCGAAAGTTTATCCAGCTGCCCTTTTATACTTGCATCATAAAGGCTGCTTTTTACTTTAGCAACAAACCCGCCGATGATAGCACTATCGATCTTTGGATTTGCTGTTACTTTTTTACCTGTCACTCTACTTAAAGTATCCTCTATCTCTTTTAACAAGGAATCTTTGACTTCCACAGCAAGCACCACCTCTGCCTCAGTGACCCCCATATCCTCGTTGTAAAGCTGGATTAATGCATCGTATATACTCATAAAAAGCGATAACCTATTTTTATTCACAAGCAAAAGCAGAAAATCTTTTACAGTTTTAGAAAGAGAAAGAGCATTGGAAATTGCATCAATAGCCTTTAGCTTGTCAGATTTTTTTATTATGGGGCTTTTAATAAGCTTCATCATTTCAGAAGAGTTTTCAATACTACCCTTAATCCTTTTAAAATCACCCACCACATTATTCTTCTCTTCAAGAGAGGCCAAAGATCCGTACAATGCTGAAGCGTATCTTTTGGAAACAACTATATCTTTCAACTTACTTCTCCTATCTTTTTGATGTAATTATTTATAACAACTTCATGCTTACTCATATCAAAACTGGACTTCAGCTTTTCCTCTGCTGTCTTTTTAGCTAAAGAAAACGCATAGCTTTTAAGCTCCGCTTTTGCCCTGATAAGATCAGAAGCAATCAAAGACTCAGAAAACTCTTTGAGTCTTTCGACAGTATTTTCAGCCTCCGCAATAATCTTAGCTTTTTCAGCTTCTGCAGCTTTAAAAGCCTTCTCCTTCATCTCCTCAAGCTCTTTATTCATCGAAGCAAGTTTACTTTTATATTCATTAAGCTCTTGCTGTGCTTCATCTCTAGCTTTCACTGCTTCATCAAGGGCATTCTTGATGTCATCCGTTCTTTTATCAAGGCTATTTAATAATGGATCTTTTAGTAGCTTGTAAAGGATAAAAGCAAACACAACAAAAACAACAACTCTCCAAACAAAACCCATCACAAGGTTACCACCTTCGCCATGCCCTTCAGAGGCAAAAAGAGCAGAAGGTAAAATGAGTGCCAAAATTAATATCAATCGCTTCACCATACACCCCTTAAGCAGCTTTCCCGATTATTTTATCAACAATCAAATCCGCAAGAGCTTTGGACTCTTCAGATAAAACAACTTTCGATTTTTCCACCTGAATTTCTATCTCTTTTCTTGCATTTGCAATTTTAGCATCGATCTCTGCCTTTGCTTTTCCCACCATTTCGTTAGCAACAGCCACAGCCTCATCCCTCATCTTTTTCTGATAATCAGCCACTTCAGCTTTCACATCGGCAAGCTTTTCTTCGTACTCTTTCTTAAGTGTAGCAACTTCGTTTCTGAGACCTTGAGCTTCTTTTAACAGTCCCTGAATCTTCCCGTTCCTACTATGAATCGTTGCAGAGACTGGCTCGTAAATAAGCTTCTTCCCAATAAACAGGATTATCAAAAACTGGATCATCTGCAACAGCAACGTAAAGTCAATACTAATCATTTTTCACACCCCAAATGTATACTGTACACAATTTCGCTTTTTCTACCAAAAACAACATAATTTGTCAATAATAAAATGATGTTTATTTTTAATTAAACATTCTACTCGCTTTTATCACCTTTTAATCCCTAATATTTTAATGTAAATCAAACCAAAACCCATCATCTTCATTTAAGTATCTCTATACCAGGCAGTGAACCAAACTCTATATATTCCAGAGAAGCTCCACCACCGGTGGATATATGGGAAATCTTATCTGATACTCCAGCCTTTTTGATGGCGCTGACAGAATCACCACCACCCACCAGGGTAACTGCACCGGATGAGGCAAGAGCATTGGCTATTGCAAATGTCCCTTTGTTGTAATTATCATTCTCAAATACCCCCATTGGTCCGTTCCAGAGTATCGTTTTAGCTTTCAATACCTCTTTTTCAAAAAGCTCTATGGTTGCTGGACCGATATCGAGCCCCATCAAATCATCCGGTATATCAACGCTATTTACATATTTAGGTTCACCATCAAAAACATCAGAACATACATGGTCGACGGGCAATAAAATCTTCACCCCTTTTTCTTCCGAAAGCTTCATTGTTTCATCTACGACACCAAGAAACTCATTTTCCACCATAGACTTACCTATATTTTTCCCTAAAAACTTCAAAAATGTATAGGCCATCGCACCACCGATGATAATCTCATCCACAAGATTAATTAAGCTTTTGATTACACCAATCTTATCACTCACCTTGGCACCACCAAGTATTGCGACAAAAGGTTTTTCCGGAGATTTCAAAAGCTTTTCAAAATATTCAACCTCTTTTTTTACAAGAAAACCCGCTCCTTTATCCCCGACTAACTCCGGAAGCCCAAATACTGAAGCATGTTTTCTATGACAAGTGCCAAAGGCATCATTCACATAAACATCAGTAAATTCTTTTAAAGCAGCAGAAAATTCTGGCAGATTTTTCTCTTCCCCCTTATAAAATCTTAGATTTTCCAGTAAAATAACATCACCATCTTTCATACCATTTACAGTGGAATGTACCTTTTCACCTATACAATCATCCACAAATTTTATTGGGAAAAATTTTGCTGAAAAGTATTCAGCAACTGGTTTTAATGAATATTCCAGATTAAACTCCCCCTTAGGTCTACCAAGATGGGAAGCCATAATAACTTTCGCACCCTTTTCTCTTAAGTAATTGATAGTTTTGAGTGCCTCAACAATCCTCGTGTCATCTTTAACTATACCATTTTTTATCGGTACATTAAAATCTACCCTTAAAAAAACCCGTCTGCCTCTAACATCTAGGGACTCAACACTTCTAATCACAGAATCCTCCTTAATATAAAAAATGGGCACACAAGGTGCCCTTCGTTATTTAAAATAGTTTCGTTAAAAGTTCAGCCACCCTATTTGAATAACCCCACTCGTTATCATACCAGCTAAATACCTTCACACAGGTTCCATCTATTACCTTTGTCAGAGGGGCATCAAAAATAGATGAATGTGGGTTACCATTGAAATCAGTAGACACAAGCTCAGAATCTACATATTGAAGTATCCCTTTCATTTCACCCTCTGCAGCTTCTTTTATTGCCGCATTAACTTCTTCTTTGGTAACAGTTTTTGAAACATTACAAGTAAGATCCACTAAAGAGACGTTTGGAGTAGGAACTCTGATGGCAAGACCATCCAGCTTCCCTTTAAGCTCAGGTAAAACTAATCCCACAGCTTTTGCGGCACCTGTTGATGTAGGGATCATGGACAGGGCAGCAGCTCTTGCCCTTCTCAAATCTTTGTGAGGAAGGTCCAGAATTCTTTGATCATTTGTATATGAATGTATTGTAGTCATTAAGCCATTGATGATTCCAAATTTTTTATGTATAACCTTGGCTACAGGGGCAAGGCAGTTTGTGGTACATGATGCATTAGATATAATGTGATGTTTATTTTTATCATAAGCTTCAAAGTTTACACCTAAGGCAACTGTTATATCTGGATCTTCAGCTGGAGCAGAAATCACAACCTTTTTGGCACCGGCAGTAAGATGCTTTGATGCTCCTTCCCTCTTTGTAAAGATACCAGAGGATTCAAGCACAACATCCACCCCAAGATCTTTCCATGGAAGCTGAGCCGGATCCTTTATGGCATAAACCTTTATAGTCTTGCCATTTACAATCAAAGAATCATCCTTATATGATACCTCAAGGTCAGCAATACCATGAACAGAATCATATTTTAACAAATGCGCAAGCGTTTTTGCATCAGTTAAATCATTGATGGCAACAAAATCAATATCAAGTTTTTTAGCGTATGCTGCTCTAAAGGCGCACCTTCCAATGCGACCAAATCCATTAATTGCTACTTTTAGACTCATCTTTTTCCTCCTGTTTTTCTATAATCTGCTTAATATATAATATCTGTCCGCTTAAAAAGTCAAAAACTTTTTTCAATTCTTCGTCATCTATTTTCTTTTTGTTGTTTATAATATTCAAAAGTCTTTCCATTGAATAGAGTGATTTTTTTGCCATCGACTCAATTTTCGACTCATTTTCTTCATGTTTCCTGGTGAAATTCTTTATTGTGGTAAGTGCCTTAACAAGTTTTATTTCAAGCTCCTTTTTTTCTCCCCTAAGCTTAAGTAGTTCATTTACAGTGTCCTGCTGAACCAACGTATTTAGAACAGAGGTTAACTTAGCTATTTTTGCCTTAGCGTTCTCATATTCATTTGAAAGATCCTCATAGGCTTTTTTCAATGCACCTATTTCATTAATAGACTCGATATTTTTTCTACTTATATGTACCAACTCCTGTTCAGATTTTCTCAAAGATTCCAGTATTTCGTATTGATGTGTAATATCGTTGATATATTCACCCACCTCTATCAAATTCCCTTCTTGATCAAATATGGGAAACATACTCTGCTCAAAAACAAATTTAACGCCGTCTTTTTCATAATGGATATGTTGTTTGACACAATTTTTGGTTTGTTTTATCTCCTCATATTTACACCATTTACATGGCTCCGGAAAATTATAAATCATTTTAAAACATTTACCCCCCACCAGCCGTGGAAGGTTTGTCTCTCCAGCGAATTTACCCGCAGCAAGGTTTACGTTATTCAGGTCATAAATTGTATCCATAGAGAAAAATGGCATATTAAAACCATCTATCAGTTTAAGCATCTTCTGACGACTTCTTTTAAGGATTGATACACTCTCTTCGAGGCTTTCCAGCAGCGTCTCTTTGGCGCTTAAAAGTTCATTAAGACGATTAACCTCCTGCTCTTTTTCATTTAATTCTTTCTCACATACATTCAATTCATCCCTTAAAAAGTCTATCTCTTTGTTTAACTGAACAGCTCCCACCTTGAGTTCCCACAGATTTTCAAAAAGAGAAGAAATAAATTTATTAAGGTATTTTCCATCCTTAGAGTCCTGAATTATCACCACAACTTGTTTATTCTGAATATTTAACCTAAAAAAATAAAAAGTCAGAATATTATTATTCTTTCTGAATAGATAAAGGCTAATGCTATCGTTTAAAAGATGTCGTTTTAAAAAATCTGGAATCTCAGTGTTTACAAATCTACCATTGCTATAATACCTGAAAATAGCTTCATCCTGATAGTAAACAAATATATTTGTAAATTCTTCAAGATTGAGATAGGCTAATAATTGCTCAATATCTATCATTAAAATAACCCCTTCGAAAGAACATAACAGTCGACCTTCTTGGCTCCTGCTCCTTTCAACATTTTGGCACACTCATTTAAGGTGGCTCCTGTAGTTATTATATCATCCACCAATAATATTTTCAAATCCAAAAGCTCTTTTCTGGGGATAAAAGCTTCTGACACATTTTTTAATCTTTCTTTCTTTTTCAATTTCCATTGATAAGAAGTGTTTCTTACTCTCTTTAAAAGTGGCTCACATGTTGTCATGTAAATGTCTGATAGTATAGTAGCTATATACTCCGCCGGATGAACAAATCTCCTGAATCTTCTAATAAGTGTTGATGGCACATAGGTTATAACATCATATCTATCCATTTTCATGAGATTTTTCCGCACCAATTCATCAATAAGCCTGTATCCCTTTAGATTATAGCGAAATTTTATTTTTTTTAACACATCTTTTATCACCGTAGTATACCAAAATGGGATAAATAATTTATCATAGTAGTTTGATTCCAGACAGTTTCGACAAACCTCTGCTTCAATGTTTAAAGGATAGCCACACAACTTACATCGATGGATAACCTTTTTTATCTTATAAAAACATCCTTTGCAAATACTTTCTCTATACTTTACAACAGCAGAACAATGTAAACATTCCGAATAAAATATCTCATCAAACACAACACACTCTTGACAATTTTTTATAAAAATTATATTACCAGATTTAGAAAATAAATCAAGGGGCTGTAGCTCAGCTGGGAGAGCGCATGAATGGCATTCATGAGGTCAGGGGTTCGATCCCCCTCAGCTCCATTTTCTAAGCTCATTACCTAATACAGATCGTATCATAAAAACTGGATAAACTTTAGTCTTAAATGGATTTTTGAATCTCAAATGAAACAAAAATTGGTTGTACCTTATCTTCACAATTCCCCCTTATATTTTTTTAAAACACCAGATTCAATAAATACAAACTTGTGTATATGATTCATTTTATTACACGGTTTTTATTAAGTAAACAGATATTTTTTAATTGAATTTAAAAAATAGAGAAAAATCAAATGATTCAAACGTTCATCGAGCTTTAAGCATTCCTCATTTTTACCGTTAAAAAATTTGATAGAATTACTATCATTTGTCTTAAATCTTCATCAGTAACATCTGGATTAAAAAGCTTGTCCAGAATATAGCTGTTTGACACAAACTTTTGTACGTATAAAGTATCCATTTGAGATGTGGGTAAATCACCAAAGAAATTTGAAAATTCTTCCCTCATTGGTACTTTCCAGACAGTATATCTCATTTCGAAAGGAACCTGGCTTTCCTTTAAAAGTGTAATACTCTTTTTTACCTTTTCATAGCCATGATCAACTCTGGTGATATATTTGAAATCGTCATCTTTAAAAGCCTTTATGTCAACTGCAACATAATCCACAAGCCTTTTATCAAGTATATCTTTTAACCTTTCGGGAAAAGTTCCATTAGTATCAAGCTTTATCTCAAAGCCAAGATCTTTTAAAAAATAGAGAAAATCTCCCAAACCGGAATGAACAAGGGGCTCCCCGCCGGTGATAGCTATATTTTTCAAGGGAAGTCTCTTTATTTTATCCTTTATTTTCTCAAGATCTGCTGGTTTTTCCGTTTTTAGTACAAGGCTTTTATTGTAGCAATACCTGCACCGCAGGTTACAGCCAATGGTAAATACGGTGCAGGCAACCTTACCGGTAAAATTTGTGAGGGATACGGTTTCAATCTCTGATACCGGTAATGTCCACATTGAATACTATCCTATCTTTAAATTCTTCCTGTTTACCATCGTTCCAATTTTCCACAGGTCTATGATAACCAACCACCCTGCTGTAAACCTCACACTTTTCCCCTTTTACCTCTAAAAGTTTTTGCTCAATATCTTTAATCTGCTCTTTCATAAAATCACCCCCTTTTTTCAGAAATTTTTATATCATTTAAAATTTCGTTTATCTTTTCTTCTCTGCATTTTGGACAATACTCGTGGGCACCTTTTAGATATCCATGCACGGGGCATATGGAAAATGTTGGTGTTATTGTAAAGTATGGTAATCTATATCTACAAGAAATCTCTCTTATCAGAGATTTTAACGCCAGAGGATCCTCCACTGCTTCTCCCAGGAATGTATGGAAGACTGTGCCCCCTGTGTATAATGGTTGCAAATTATCCTGATGATCCAGCGCTTCAAATATATCAAGCTTACTATTCACAGGTAGCTGAGTGGAATTGGTATAATAAGGCTTTGAGCTACCGGAGGTATATATGGTGGGGTATTTAGTTTTATCTATCTTTGCAAGACGATAACTTGTCCCCTCGGCGGGTGTAGCCTCAAGGTTGTACAACATATCATCCTCCTCCTGGTAACTTTTAAGCTCATCATTCATAAAATTTAAAACCTTCACAGCAAATTCCAACCCTTCATCCGTATCCACCCCTACCCCTATGAAATTCATCAGTGACTCGTGCATCCCTATGATCCCAATTGTGTTAAAATGATTCTTCCAGTATAAACCACTCTGATCTTTTATCCCCCCTAAATAAACTTTAGAATAAGGGTACAGCCCCGATTCTGTATACTTTTCCAATACTTTCCTCTTTATCTTTAAAGACACCCTTGCTATCTCCATGAGGGTTTTAAGTCTATAAAAATAATCATCCTCATTCTCCGCCAGATACCCTATCCTTGGTAGATTAATTGTCACCACCCCTATAGATCCCGTAAGGGGATTAGCCCCAAAAAGTCCACCTCCCCTTTTTCTCAATTCTCTATTATCAAGTCTGAGACGGCAACACATACTCCTGGCATCTTCGGGGGACATATCACTATTCACAAAATTCGCAAAGTAAGGTATGCCATATTTCCCGGTCATCACCATGAGATTATCCATCACCGGATTATCCCAATCAAACTCTTTTGAGATATTATAAGTAGGTATCGGAAATGTAAATATTCTTCCTTTGGCATCCCCTGCGGACATAACCTCAATAAAAGCTCTATTTATCATATCCATCTCTTTTTGAAACTGTTCATATCTATCTTCCGTATACCCTCCGGCATAGACAACCGCTTCATTTTTATACATTTCAGGAACCGTAAGGTCAAATGTGAGATTTGTAAAAGGGGTCTGAAACCCCACCCTTGTGGGGACATTCAGATTGAAGATAAACTCCTGCATCGCCTGTTTCACTTCGTCGTAGGATAAGTTATCATAAGCCACAAAAGGTGCCAATAAAGTATCAAAATTGGCAAAAGCCTGTGCCCCAGCCGCTTCCCCCTGTAGGGTATAAAAGAAATTGACAATCTGCCCCAGAGCTGTCCTGAAGTGCCGCGGAGGTGCACTTTCAACTTTTCCAGACACCCCACCAAACCCCCTCAAAAGGAGATCTTTTAAATCCCATCCACAGCAGTACACAGAGAGAGATCCAAGATCGTGCAGATGAAAGTCACCATTTACATGGGCATTTTTAACATCTTCCGGATATATCTTATTTAGCCAATATTTTGCAGTAATGGATGATGAAATGAAATTATTGAGCCCCTGAAGTGAAAAGGTGGTATTACTATTCTCTTTTATCCGCCAATCCGCCCCTTCCAGATACTCATCAAGTATATTTTCTATTTCACCAAAAGCCTGTTTAATTTCCCTCAAATCTGCCCTCTGTTTTCTGTATAGGATGTAAGCCTTTGCAGTCTTTGCATGCCCGTTTTCTATTAATACCTTTTCCACAATATCCTGTATCTCTTCCACAGTCACAGATCCCACAGGTAAATACTTTTCAAAGACAATATTAACAACTTTATTTGATAACTTCGCCGCCAGCTGTCTATCTTCCCCCCCCACTGCTTTAGCCGCTTTAAAAATGGCATTGGCAATCCTTTCCACATCAAAAGATACAAAACGACCATCCCGTTTTATTACTTTTATATTCATTTCACACCTCTAAAAAATTTTAAAAAAATATATTGTTATTCTGGACTATTTGAAAATATTTATAGGCAGGCTTCTCATTGTTACTATCCTCCGTAGTGTTATTTTGGCTGTGTATCCTGGCTCACCTTCATCCTACTCACCAGCCTTCCCACCTATCAAAAGGCAGTGGCTAAAATGGCTTTCGTCCAGCTCACAGTTGCGGGGACAGCGCCGGATTTTCACCGGACTTCCACAGTATACTTTAAAATATCATAATCATAATTTTTAGTCAACAAAAAATCGTTTTACATTTTTTTCATTATTTTTACAACAAGGCCAACTATCTTTAACAATTTAATGTTTATTCTTAACAAGGAGGTGTTTTATGAAAAGAAGAGATTTTCTTAAATTTTCCGCAGCAGTCGGTCACTTTTCACATCAGCTGGATATCAGGAACTACGTAGACAACACCGATTTATTCAAATATATGACAAAATTCTTTAAAATTAACTACAAAAACCCCCAAATGACAGCAGAGGAAGCGAGATCTTTTCTAAAATCTGTTTCAATGAAAGAATGGCAGGAACATCTAAGGTTGCACATATCGTAAGAATGGGGGACTCCCCCCTTTTTTGTCAATAATTTTACATTAAAATGAAATTTATATTACAGTTTAAATGTAATAAAACAATAAAAAATTCAGGATATTCATATGAGTCAAAATGGAGAACTAAAATTTTTCGTAAACAATCCTTTTGGAAAAGGAGATGTGACGGGTGGCATTGAAACAGAGCTTCAAACCTGTGTAATAGGTTCGAGAGACAACGTCGATCTTCCTTTACATATAAGAAACTCCAGTTACTATAAAAATCTGCACAAAAGAACCAAAAATGGTGAATATAGCCCTAAAAAACTTCAGGAACTTGATAAGTTTTTAAATGAAAACAGAGACAACACCTGGGAAAACAGCTACGTATATTTCAAAGATAGATATCTGAACAATTTCGCAAAATCTGTTCTGGATCATGACCTATTATCAGATAAAAGTGATCCGTTATCCGGAAAACGATCCGATATAGAAAAATTTATATTTTATAAAAATGGTGAAAAGTATTGGCGATTTCCGGTGAGTTATTTTTTAAAAATATCCTTTGCTAATTATATTGGGGAAGACAATATTCTAAATCAGCCCTCCAAAAATATCCTCAAAAAGCTTTTAGATAGATTTTCAAATGACAACACATCCCCCGAGGTAATATCTTTCTATGTGGTGAGCGAAACTGAAAATTTTGCAGATAACCTTGCAAAAGAGAACTGCAAAAGGTTTCTTTTCACCCAATTACTTACTATTTATGGTATTAAAAAGTTTAAACTTGAAGAAGAAGGGGAAAGGGTTATGGTTTATCATTCACCCTTGACACCATTAAGACAAAAGAGGCTGAATGAACTGATTCCAGATTCCCTCTACAGGGAGCTTTTCATAAGCCCATGCCTATCAGGATGGGATAGAGGTGAGGAGAAAAAGAGATACATGGAATTATGCCACCTCTCCCTATCGAGAAGCTATCTAAATACAATCGGAAAGCTAAAAGATGTAGGAATTATAAAAAACAATCTAATCATTTTACCAAATACTTCCAACACTTGTCTTACAAATAACGGGATACATATCAGTATCGGAAGTAAGCTGATTACAGATAAAGTAAAATCGAGTAATACAAGGTTTTACACCATTGCTGAAAAACACTATTCTGATCTTGTGATAAAAATAGTTGAACATTTCATACCATTAATAATACAAAACTATTCGGCATCACCTTACAGAATCCCTTTCAGGGATCTGCATCCGGAAAAGATTCTTGGTTTTCTTCCACACGAACTTGATTTTACTCACATAAGAATGCTTTACCGCAGATGGATGAAGAAATGTTTCAATAAAAGATTTGGAAAAAGGTTTTATCCTTTTGGACCTTTATGGATAGATAATACAATCGAAAAGATTTTCAATCTAAAAGGGGACACCGTACCAGATTTCAGGCTGATAGATTATTTTGTGGCTTTGATGAGTACAGACAATTCCCCGGCCTTCGATGGAACACTAAACAACCATGCAAAACTCAAAAAAGAGCTCCACGAAATGGGGGTTTTTGACGAAAAATTGTCTTTTTATACACTATTTAGGGGCAGAAGTGTGAATGAAAATGGTTATAACGGTTTTGAAGGAAGATTTTACAGCTGTTTTTACGATTTAAGGGAAGATACAAAACATGTGTCAAATCTTCAATGGCTCTTCATAGCCCTGGCTTATAAATTAATTCTTTCTGGTTCCATAACCCACCAGGAGATACCTGATGATCCTTTCGTAGAAAGTGAAAGACGCCAGTTGGTATTTGCAGCGGCAATTGGGATTCCAACTGTATATATAAAAAAAGACACAAAAAACATTCTAATCAGGTCAATTATCTCCCACTGTAAAAATACGAGAATAAGTAAGAGATATCCAGAGTATATCAGGGTGGAGCTGAAAGACTATCTCAATGCTGTTATAAATTTCATAATCAAAGAAGGCAAAGATCTCTTAGAAGGTCTTGATATCAAAGATACCATTGATGACGTGACCGATAGAGTCAACGGTATAAAAAAAAGCACATATATTAGAATGATAGAGCCTATTTTAGAAAGTCACAACGTTAAGTATCCTATAGACATCGACGCAGATCTTTTTAATAGAGAGCTGGAGTCCTTCTACAGAAACGAACTCAGAATTAAACATATAAAAGATGGATTCAAAGCCCTACTGGACGACATCTCATTAAAGATGAATGATAGCAATAGATTATCAAAATACTCCGAAAAGATATCACAATTTTCCCAGATCTATCACACCATAAAGAGTAGTGAGAATAAAGTCATAGATGAATCGATCGATCTGACCACCTTAAAAGAATTAATCTCAATTATGGCTATAGATTTTATTTCAGAGCTTGAGAAAGATCATAGAGGTGAAGTATGCAGCATTGCTATATAGAAAGATCCACTGGCAAAATAATTCCTGAAGAATTTATAGGTGATAAGTTCATAAGGTTTTTATATTCAAAGGTCAGGGAAAACTCCCAATTTATGTTTAACCTTGCAGTAAATAAAACAACCACCAAACTGCTAAAATTTTTGAAATATGACAAAAAACTCAGCCGTAAAGAGATTGACTATTATATCTCTATGCTAAAAATCAATCTGGATGAGCTTTACGATGATCCGAGTCAGTTTAAAACCCTTTCAGACATTTTTGAAAGAAGAATAAAATATTGGGATAAAAGACCTATGGATGACTCCTTTGATGTAATAGTATCCCCCGCCGATTCCAAAATGATATTAGGTAGTCTATCGAAAGACTCACTTCTTTGTCTGAAAGATAAGTTTTTCACCCTTGATGATCTTCTCATCAAACCAAAATGGGTGGATAAATTCATACACGGTGACTATACCATATTTCGACTCACACCGGATGAATATCACTACAATCATCTGCCAGTATCTGGAATAATTATCGATTTTTATGAAATTGAAGGGAAATTCCACTCCTGTAATCCCTATTCAACTATCACTGTTGTAACACCTCTATCAATAAACAGAAGAGCTGTGACAATAATCGACACTGATGTCCCTAATGGCAGCAATGTGGGTCTTGTCGCTTTTATCGAAGTGGCGGCGATGATGATTGGGAAAATAGATCAAAGATATTCTGATGTTAAATATGAATCACCTGTGGAGATGAAGGAGGGGTTATTTTTGAAAAAAGGGCAACCCAAAAGTGTTTATAGACCTGGCAGTAGCACCGACGTGGTGTTATTCGAAAAAGGGAGGATAGAATTTGACGACGATCTAATAGCTTTTTCCCAAAATAGTCATAATAAAAGCAGATATACTTATGGATTTAATATACCAATTACTGAAATTAAGATAAAAGTCAGAGAAAGAATAGCCACCAGGGGGAAAATATGAATTTTACTCTACTCATTTCTTACATAATGACGTTGATAATACTAATCATTTTAATAAGATATCTACCAAAGGAGAGGTATCAATTCATCTTCACCATACCCTATAAAAAATTGGAGGATGGAAGATGGCTGGGGAAAAATATTACATATTATGGTTTCTTCAATGCATTGGGTTACACAGCAGGTACCCTTGTCACCACAGCATTACTTCTATCATTTGGATTAAGCTTTTTGCAGATCTTTCTAATGATCCTTTTTGTCTTCATAATATGTATACCTTCCTCAAAACTTCTGGCCTACATTATAGAAAAATCTCCCCACGGTTTTACTGTTGGTGGGGCGGTATTTGTGGGGGTGCTGGTATTACCAGTGGCCATTTACCTCTCTTTAAAACTGACAAATTTCAGCATAGAATTTAAAAATCTTATTATACCAGTATATGCGGTCATATCTGTTGGATATCTCATGGGGGAAGGTATCGGTAGACTTGGATGTCTGAGCTTTGGTTGTTGCTATGGGAAAGAGATTACAAAAGTGAAATCCAACTTTTTAAGATCGTTCTTCGAAAGTTTTTATACTGTATTTCACGGTGAATGCAAAAAGATATCGTATGCCTCCGGAGGTTGTGGTGTCAGGACTGTACCGGTTCAAGCTATTGCCATCTTGCTTTATATCACCACTTCATTTGTATCCATCTTAATGATATTAAAAGGGTTTATAATTTCATCCCTTATTACATCAACCTTAATAAGTCAGCTTTACAGGTTTTATTCTGAATTTTTGAGATCTGATTACAGAGGTGTAGGTAAAATCTCTTCCTATCAAAAAATGGCAATATTAAATATAATCATCATCTTCATATATTGTTACATATTTAATGGAGATGTTATCTACCCTGAGATTCAGAAAGCATTGCTGGAGATCTTATCCTTAAAATTTTTAATCTTTGCATTTTTTATATTTTTAATGACATTTTTATACACAGGTCTAAGCACAGCCACATACTCGGTAATAGAATTTAAGGTGGTGGAAAAGTTAAAACAGCTACCGCAAAAATCCTGAATAGAAATATTCCCCCAACCCAATGGTATAAAGTAAAAATCCATACAGAAAATGCTCTATATATACAAGAATTATAGATCCACTTCTAATATAGGTGATGGAAAAAAGGTAACCTCCCACTAGGGATAATAAAATCGAAACAGGATGAAGGTAAAGAATATGACCAAAAGCAAATAGTAAAGCACTTAGGTGAACTACTACCCTATTATTTTTAAAGATACTGCCATATCTATGAAAAATTAGAACTCTGTAAAGAATCTCCTGTGGATAAACAGCTAATAATCCATACATTAGTACTATAATTATCCAGGTGGAAAAATCTTTTTTCAAAAAATAAAACATACGGTCTGGAAGAAGGTTTAACATAAACAGATATAGAATAACAGTAAATATAAAAACCTGCAACAGTAGCCTTATATATTCAAATTTATCATCTGGAAACTTATAAAGATTTTTAATGTCAAATGTATCATCCTTTTTCAAAAGCCAGAAAGAAAAAAGTCCCCCCGCAAGAATCAGAAAAAGTGGAGAAGCTTTTACAAAAAAAGCAAAGCTTAGCGGTATCAAAAGAAATACCACCAATATCTCCATAACAACATAAAATCTTTTTTGATTTTCCAGCGCTAATATTTTTGAATTTTCCATATAATTTAGTTACTACATTTTTTCAAAATTGTACCAATATCCATACTATTTTTACATTTTTTTTACACATAAATTTGTAATTTATTGTCAGATATGAGTTCATGTGTAAATTCTTTTTCAAGAAAAATTAAAGAAATTTTATAGAATAGGAAAGTTTAAGGTTCTACGTTCAACGTTCAACGTTCCAACATCTTAACGTTCTAACCTTCAAACTTTTCTAACCGAAATAAACAATATTACGATATTTTCTACTAAATTCCATTCCTATCAAATAAATCTCATCGTATTTACTCTGATATTT
>NZ_JBMFQS010000010.1:0-59327 GCF_049968475.1 Calditerrivibrio sp.
CAGGTAAAGATATTTACCTTGTGGGAATAGAATTTAGCTCTGAAGAGAAGAATATCGTAAATTTTGAGTGGGAAAAGGTAAAACGTTAGAAAGTTAAAACGTTGAACATTGGACTTATAACTTAGAACGTTGAAAAAAATACTGGGGGATTACCTAAAAAGGGTAAAGTATGTTAGGCAAAGAGGCTAAAGCAAGGATAAAAATCAATAAGCTTTTAGAAGAAGCCGGCTGGTGTTTTTTTGATACCGAACAAGGGAAAGCGAATATGCTATTAGAAAACAATGTTAAGATAACGGAAAAAAGCTCAACGAGTTTGGTAAAAATTTTGAATACACCAAAAATGGGTATATTGATTTTTTGCTACTCGATGAAAAAGCTTTTCCTCTTGTGGTACTGGAAGCCAAAGCAGAAAATGAAAATCCGCTGTTTGGGAAAGAACAAGCTAGAAAATATGCACAGACAAAAGGGTGTAGGTTTGTTATTCTTTCAAAAAGGAGCTTTTATGTCAACTGAAAGCGAATGGAAAACAAGAAAAATAAGGATTGATACAAAACTAAAAGCATTAATCCAGCTTGGGAAGTTATCCCATATAAAGAAAGTCTTGATTTTGCTTTACTAACACATCATGCCATAGAAGAGTTTCAACAGATAACGGACCGGCTGATTATGCACTTTTTGTCAAAGGAAAATTATTGGTTATTATTGAAGCAAAAAAAGTTTCTGTAGATCCTCAAAACGTATTGGGACAGGCAAAACGTTATTCCAAAGGTTGCAAAAGTATTGTTGGCGTCTGGAATTCTTTTAAAATTCCTTTTTTGTATCCTTCCAATGGTACATAAATTTGGTTTGTCGATGTTAGAGAGGACAATTATTATTCTCGTGAATTATTAAATTTCCATACAATAGATGCAATATGTAGAAGGCTAAGCAATGGCTTGTTATTAATCCTATTGATTCTAAAAGATTACGTCCTTATCGAAATGAGGCAATAAAAGCTGTAGAAAATGCTCTTATTGATAATAAAAGGAAAATGATGCTTGCTATGGCAACTGGTACAGGCAAGACATTTACCACCGTTTGTATGATATCCCTGTTGATAAAATCCAGTTATGCGGAGCGTATCCTTTGTGATTAAAATTTTTCTCACTATCAAGACTACGGAGGTGAAAAAGAGTTAAAGGATAATAAAAAGTTATAGTATAAAAGAGAATAACTAATGAACAGATAGAAAATAGTGTTCTACGTTAAATATTCTAAGTTCAACGTTCTAACGTTCCAGTTAAATTTCTATTGCATTTTTTGAATATAAATTTATATTATAATGAAAAATTAAGATTTGATACAATGAAGATAAAAGTATTAGTGACAGATTTTAGAAATTATTAGATTTAATACAAAACAACATTAGCTGCTGTAGAAGAGTTAGATATTGAATATGCAACTTTGGATATTGCATACTAAAAGGGGATAATCCCCCCCTTTTTTAGTCAAATATTTTTATATTTGTAGAAATATAGAAGGAGATCTGTTATGAATATTACAGTTAGTGTTTTGTCGTTTATCTTATCTTTTGTGTTTGCGTTGGGCGGAGTTGGATCTGCAGTAGTGCTTGTGCCAATAATGTTTTCACTTGGGATACCGATTAATGAGGCAAAACCGACAGGGTTGTTTATTAATACTACAAGCCTTGTGGCGGCAAGCTTTTCAAATATTAAACATAAAAGAGTAGATTTTAAATTGGGCATGCCGATTATCATATCGTCGATGCTTTTGGCACCTGTGGGGGCTTATTTGTCATTATTTATTAATAAAACTATTGTGATGATAATCTTTATAGTGTTTTTGCTATTTTCGAGTGCAGTGATGATCTTTTTTAATCCAAAGAAGTATGAAGATAAATTTAGAGATGATAGGCCACTTGGTTTATTGGTGTTTACTGGAATTATCGCAGGCTTACTTTCAGGGCTACTTGGAATTGGTGCTGGAGGCTTAATTTCTCCTCTGCTTGTAGTATCAGGGTTTAATCCTAAAAAGGTTGTTACAATTACCGCGTTGGTAGTTCCTTTTTCATCATTAACAGGTTTTTTGGCTTATTTGAAAATGGGGCATGTGAATATACAGTTGTTGATTTTTGCTGGTTTAGCTGCATATCTGGGAGGATACTTAGGCACACACTTTATGCATCTTAAAATGAAACCTATGACTGTTAAAAGATTTTTGGGCATTATAGTTTTTTTGATAGCCGTGGACTTAATAATAAAGTTATTTAAATAGGAGGTAGCTATGCTTAAAAGAAACAGAGAAATTGTAAACAGTATTGAAGGTTTGTAAGATCAAGAAAAAGAGTTTGTGTATTCTGCATTAAATATGCATGGACATGTTTGTGGTGGTATGCTTATGGGCTATGTGGCTGGGCTGTCAGCACTTAAGGCACTTAATGTGGAAAGAGAAAGAAATATGGACAAGATGGTAATCATTAAAGTTGGAGATAAGCATGCTGTCGGATTCTTTGCTGATGGTGTACAGTTTATGACAGAATATAGACAAAAAGGTGTCAAGACGGCTGATGTGCCGCTGAGGTAGCTGAGCCAGGATTTAAAAGACCTTTTTCACTAAAGATTGAAGAAATAATCGATGTAGAGGGTCCATTTGAATTTAAAGTACCACAAGGCAAAGCTTGCTTTAACCTAGAATTGTGTGAATCTTGTGGCGATGCTGTAGCTGAAAACTATTTAAGGGTAACTGATGTTAAGAAAATCTGCCTTGACTGTTTTCAATATTAATCAACTTATTGAGGCCTGGATATATTTTAAGGTCTCATTAATAATTTTGCAAGATTGTTTAAAAAGTAATTTTAGAGTTGACATACGTAGTTTAATTTTATATTTATAGAAATATCAATACGAGGTGCTACGATGAAAAATAAATTTATACTGTTATTTTCTTTTGTGTTGCTTTTATTTATTGGTTGTTCTAAGGAAAAGAGTATTTCTGAAAATGTTTCTGATGTAAAGAATGGATCAGATAGTCATCTAATTACTTTTATTGAGCTTGGATCGGTAAATTGTGTTCCTTGTAAGATGATGCAACCAGTTATGAAAAATATAGAAAAGAGATTTGGATCACAGGTAAAAGTTATTTTTTATGATGTATGGACAAAAGAACAAGAAGGTTATGCTAAAATTTATAATATAAATGGTATACCTACTCAAGTTTTTTTAGATAAAAATGGCAATGAGATTGCTCGACACGTAGGTTTTTATCCTGAAGAAGAGCTAGCTGATTTTCTAAAATCAAGAGGTCTCAAAGAAATAGGCACAAAATGATTGAGGCTATTTTTAACAATATTAATTATCTTGTAAGTCAGCAAATTGCCATTGCAATGGTGGCTGCTTTTGTGTGGGGGATAATAAGCGTCATTATCAGTCCATGCCACTTGAGCGGCATCCCTTTGATATGTGGCTACCTTATGAAAAGGACTGAAAACATTAAAAGTGCCTTCTGGTTATCATCTATTTTCTCTTTTGGAGTTTTAATTAGTATCGCCATAATCGGTGTAGTAACCATTTCTTTAGGGAGAATATTTGGTGATGTGGGGATTTTGGGAGATTTGTTGGTAGGTGCACTTTTTATAGTTTTTGGTGCATATCTTTTAGGTATTGTAAATCTTAACTGGAATGGTTTTCAATACAAATCTGCTAAAGTGGGCATCTTATCAGTCTTTGTTATGGGATTTGTTTTTGGTATGGGACTTGGTCCATGTACATTTGCTTACATCGCTCCTGTGGTAGGATTTACATTTAAAATGTCTTCAACAGAAATTTTAAGACCTGCTATACTGCTGTTATTTTACGCCGCTGGACACACATTAACTATTGCTATTGCAGGTGTGAGTGGGAACTTAGTTTCAAAGTTTCTGAAATTTAATGAAAAATTAAAATTTTTAAATCTATTTCAAAAAATTATCGGGATAGCTTTAATAATAATTGGTATATTTTATCTTTTTTAGGAGGTATAATTATGGAAAATTTGATCAAAGGTATGACTATGGAAAATGTATTAAAATTAAGATTAAGTACTGACAATGTGATTGAGCTTTTAAACAAAGGTGAGGCAATACTTTTGGATATCCGATACTCTTTTGAAACAGAAAATGGGGAATGAAATTTAGTTTAAATATCCCATTGAATGAGTTGCCAGATAGAATTAATGAACTTCCGAAAGATAAGGTTATAATATCTGCATGTCCGCAAGATTTTAGGTCAAATATTGCCTGTCAATTTTTAAAATTGAATGGTTTTGATGCAAAAGTTTTAGTTGGAGGACTGCTTGCTCTTGCAGATAGATTAAAGGCGATGGCTGCGAAGGATTTGATTTTATAAAATTATTGCTATTAGACATTAGTGATAATATTTTCATTACGATGTAGACAGTTTGTGACATCTGAAATTGTACTACTTGTGGCTTAATTGTATGGATAACGGTGCGACGGTAGATAGTATATTTCTGTTGACTAACTTTTTTTAAAATACTATACAATTTTTCATGAACAAAAATAATGTTTGGTCTGTATTTATCTCTACGTTTCTTTTTCTAATAGTTTCAGGGTCTATAGTTTTAATGATTCCTGGGATGTATAAAGGTAATCTACACTATATTGATGCACTTTTTACTTCAACATCTGCGGTTTGTGTTACTGGACTGGTGGTTACGAATACGTCTAATTTTACTTTGATGGGTCAAATTGTAATTATTACATTGATTCAGCTTGGAGGATTGGGTATTATGGTGCTTACTACATCTTTATTGCTTTTTCTCAGGGGGGAATTAGACCTCCAGCGTAGAGTTGTGATTACCAGTTTAATAGATGTCTATGCCCTAAACGAGGCTGAATATGTTTTAAGGTATATTGTACTGTATACTTTTTTCATAGAAATAATCGGAGCCATTTTGCTCACCATTGGTTTTTTAATGGATGGTCACAGTCTGATATCTTCTATTTTCCATGGCGTCTTTCATTCTGTTTCTGCTTTTTGTAATGCTGGGTTTTCGCCTTTTGATGATAGTATTATTGGTATGAATTGGTTAATAAAAGTTAGCATAATGCTTTTAATTATATTTGGTGGGTTAGGTTTTTATGTAATTTATGATCTGCACAACTATTTTAAAAAAAGAGACAATAAATTAAAACGTCTAAAGGTACATACAAAAATTGTATTAATTACTACAGCTTGTTTAATAATGTTTGGAGTAGTTATTTTAAGCATTTTGGAGCATGATATGTCCTTATTGGATGGTTTTTTTCAGTCGGTCTCCGCGAGGACTGCTGGATTTAATTCTGTTGACCTTACTAAATTAACGAATATAAGTAAGTTTGCGTTGATAATACTAATGATTATTGGTGCATCACCAGGTGGTACAGGTGGAGGTATAAAAACGTCTACGTTTGCAATAATGTTGTTATCTATAAAAAATATCTTGAAAGGTGACAATAGGATTCTACTTTTCAATAGAGAAGTCCACTACACAAACATTCTGAAGTCGTTTTCTATCACGGCAATGTATATATTCATATTAATAGTTGCTACTTTGCTAATGCTTTATTTTTATAATTATGATTTTATGGATATGCTATTTGAAGTGGCTTCAGCTCTTGGCACCGTAGGTTTGTCGCTGGGGATAACTATGAAAATTGGTTTGGCCGGAAAAATTATTCTTATAATATGTATGTTTGTGGGGAGAATAGGTGTCAGTGCTCTTGTACTTTCACTTGTGGGGTATGAGCATGTTTCAAATATAAGATATCCAGAAGAAAAAGTAATTTTGGGGTAAAATATGAAAAAGAGAGATGTTTTAGTTATTGGGCTTGGCATTTTTGGGTATGAACTTGCAGTGGAATTATCCAAAAAGGGTTTAAACGTTCTTGCTGTTGATAAAAATCCAAATATTATCAATAAAATCAAGGATTTTGTGTCGGAAGCAATTATTGCTGATGCGTCATCCGAAGAGACGCTGAGGGAGCTTGATGTTACAAGTTTTGATGAAATTATTTTGGGTATAAGCAGTAATTTTGAGGCATTGGTTTTATCAGCAACGATAATGCAGAAACTTGGTGTAAAAAAGATTATTGCAAAGGCAAATAGTGAGATTCAAAAGGAGGTTTTGCTAAAAATAGGTGTGAATGAAGTTATTTTACCTGAAAAAGAGGTTGCCATAAGGCTGGCTGATAAAATATCTAAACCTGGAATTCTGGATCTTTTCCATATGTATGACGATACCACAGTTGCTACGGTGAAAGTACCGGATAAGTTTGTGGGTAGATCATTAAAAGAGATAGATTTACGAAATAAATATGATGTAAATGCCGTCACAATAAGGAGAAACGGTGTTTCCAGAATAATTAAAAATCCGGATATAGTCTTTGAAGAAGGGGATGAAATAGTTGTTATTGGTGATGAGGATAAGATAAAAAATCTATTTTAGTTTTTCTTCATATCAAATTAATTGACATTTGCAAAATAAGTGGTATGATTTGATACCTTATCAAGAGTGGTTGAGGGACGGGCCCTGTGAAGCCACAGCAACCGGTTGGTATCCAATGTCAGGTGCTAAATCCCGCCTTTTTATAAGGAAAGATAAGGCTATGATAGCTATCACAGCCTCTTCTTTCTAAGAAGAGGCTTTTTTTGTGGAGGAATTTTATGGAAAAATCATCCGTTGGGATTGTAAAACCGAAAACAGTTTTCTTTAAAGATGATTTTTTTCTTGAAAGTGGACGAATACTATCCAAACTTACTGTAGCATATGAAACTTATGGGACTTTAAATAAAGAAAAAGATAACGCGATACTCATTTGCCATGCCTTGACCGGAAGTCACCATGCGGCAGGGTATTATTCTCCTGATGACCAGAAACCTGGTTGGTGGGATGATATGATAGGCCCAGGGAAGCCTTTTGATACAGATAAATATTTTATCATATGTTCAAATTTTCTTGGTTCCTGCTATGGGACAACAGGGCCGGCCTCCATCGACCCATCCACAGGCAAGCCTTACGGACTTAAATTCCCTGTTTTTACCGTAAAGGATATGGTAAAGCTCCAAAAGAAACTGATTGATCATCTTGGTATACCAAAACTATTATGTGTTGCAGGGGGGTCAATGGGTGGTATGCAGGCTCTGGAGTGGGCGGTAACTTTTCCAGAAAAGGTACATTCCATAATTCCGATTGCCACCGCAGGCAGGATAACACCTATGGCGATTGCTTTTAATACGATAGGCAGACAGGCAATAATGAAGGATCCGAATTGGCTTGGTGGTGATTACTATGGCAAAACATTCCCTAAAGATGGCCTTGCCATAGCAAGGATGGCTGGGCATATCACATTTATGTCCGATGCTTCGTTTCAGAAAAAATTTGGTAGAAAATATGCGACTTTAGAGGGTATTTATGATTTTATGGGGTATTTTGAGGTGGAAAATTATCTGAGATACAATGGTTATAAGTTTACAGAGAGATTCGATGCTAATAGTTATTTATATATCATAAAGGCTATGGATATTTTCGATCTATCGTATGGATATGGATCGTTTGAGGAGGCTGTCAGCAGAATTTCTTGCAAATCTCTTTTTATTACATTTACATCTGATTTCCTATTTCCAAACTACCAAACAGAAGAGATTGTAAGTATCTTGAAAAAATTAAACAGGGATGTGAAATGGGTTAATATTGAATCCGATTATGGTCATGATGCTTTTTTGCTTGAGTTTGATATTCAGGGTTCATCTGTTGCTAATTTTTTATGGGACGTTTATGACGAAATCAAAAAGTAGCAATGGGTTTGATAACTCTTTTGCTAATTATCTAATAAGCAGCGATCATAAATATGGCGATGATCTTGAGATTGTGAAGAATTATTTCAATAGTATAGTTTTTGAAACTGTTTTAGATGTTGCCACTGGAGCGGGTCATTTTTCGAACGTCTTTAATGCGAAAAGGAAATGCGCCGTTGACTTGAGCTTTAATATGGTGAAAACTGCTAAAGAAAAGTATAGTATAGATTTTGCTGCTGTTTGTGATTCTGGTGGTTTACCTTTTTCCGACCAGAGTTTTGATCTTGTAAGTTGTAGAATAGCATTTCATCACTTTACAATGCCTGTTTTATTTTTTGATGAGGTTTATAGAATTTTAAAAAAAAGTGGTTACTTTGTGTTGGTGGATAGTATTGTGGACATTGATGATGCATACCTCAATGCTATAGAATATATAAGAGACAACAGTCATATACGTAGTTACACCGTCAAAGAGATCATAAATTTTGGTAGCAATTTTTTTCGTTTGGAATATTTTACCAATATATATAAGAAACATAATTTTAAAGAGTGGGTCGGAAGGCTTGGGGCTGATGAGGAACATATTAAGTTTGTTGAAAATAGCTTTTTGAATCTACCTGATGATATCAAAGATGAGTTGAAGCTTGAAATAGTTGAGAATAGAATATGTAGTTATACCGATAAAAAAGGGGTATTTATATTTAAAAGATTATGAGTCTGTTGGAGATTGAAGATTTAAAAGTAAAAATTGAAAAAAGATGCCTTGTGGATATTAAAAGATTTTCATTTGAAAAGGGTTTTATTTATACTATATTTGGTAAAAGTGGAGCGGGGAAGAGTACTTTTTTAAAGGCTTTAGGCTCAATGATAAAATACGAAGGTAATATATATTTAAACGGTGAAAATCTTAAACAAAAGTATCCTTTAACAGAAATAAGAAAAAAGGTACATTACATAAGGCAGGTGCCGGAGTTTGTGCCGGGCAAGGTGATAGACAGCTTAAAGTACATTTTTTCTTTTAAGTCAAATAGAGATCTTGGCTTTGATGAAAACTACTTAAATGTATTAATTGATAAGTTTGGTCTTGATCGAAGTATACTTGGGAAAGATATAAAAAATCTCTCAGGAGGAGAAAAACAGCGTATAAGCATAATAAGGTCGCTGTTGATTAGACCGGAGTTTATATTGCTGGATGAACCTACTTCTGCCCTTGATGTATATACAGAAGATAATTTTATCACATTTTTAAATGGTATCAAAAATGAGTTTGGTGTTATCGTGGTATCCCATTCAGTAGATATGATAATATCATCTGATATAAAGCTTTTTTTTGATAAATGTAACATAAACAGAATTGAAGAAGATATCGATACGGAAAATATCCGTAAGTTGATAGGTGAATAGATATGTCTGATAGTGCAAAAGATATCAGTATTATTTCGATGGCCATTCTATATCTTTTTAGTGGTGGATTAGGTTTATTGATACATATTTTAAAGCTTGGTATCTTAAAAGATTTTATATATTCCCTGATAAGGATGTCTTTCCAGCTTTTTTTAGGTTCTTTTGTATTGATGTACATTTTCAAAATCAATACACTATGGATTGTTTTACTTTTTTTTACTTTGATGTCTGTGGTTGCTTCCCGTACGATTATTCAAAAGTCAAAGATAGGTGAGTCTTTTTTCATCTATCCGATAATTTTTTTTACAAGCTTCCTTTTGACCTTTATTTTTCAAGTGGTCATTGTGGGAACAGATACCTGGTATGATGCAAGATATTTCATTACTATTAGTGGGATGATTATGGGCAACTCCATGAATGCCTGTGCAGTTGCTTTGGATCGATTCAACAATGATTTGAAAGAGAATTATGATCTCATTGAGACGCTTTTTAGCTTTGGTGCTTCAAATTTTGAGGCGGTGTCAATATTTTTTAAAAAATCATTACGTTCAGCCCTTATGCCGATAATTACGAATATGAGTAGTGTGGGGATTGTTTTCTTCCCTGGTATGATGACAGGTCAGATTCTGGCTGGGTCCAACCCTACAGTGGCGGTAAAATATCAGATTGCAATTATGATTACAATTGCAATATCTGTGCTTATTTCCACGATGCTTAATTTATATTTTAATATGAAAATAACTTTGAGGAAATTTTTGGATGGCGTATAATATTGTAAAAAAATATAATCTGCCTATTGTGGGAAAATGGTTTATCTTAGGTACAATTGTTGGGATTGTGGCTGGAATTTCTGCAATTATATTTTACACGCTTTTACAGCTTACAAGCCAATTCTTTTTACAATATCTCGCAGGTTATATCCCACCAGAAGCAACAGGTGATGTTACAATCTTCCATTTTCCAGCAGGGGAGTTTAATCGCTTTCTTCTTATAGGGATGCCGGTGGTAGGTGCACTTATATCGGCTATATTAATTTTAAAATTTGCTCCGGAAACGGAAGGTGCCGGCCTTGATGCTGCAATATCTTCTATCCATAAGAATAAAGGTTTGATAAGATGGCAGGTGCCTGTGATAAAAACGCTCACATCTTCCATAACTATCGGATCTGGGGGTTCTGGTGGTGGTGAGGGCCCTATATCACATATAGGAGCAGGTGTGGGATCTGTATTATCGCAGATATTTCACCTTACGGAAAAAGAGAGAAGAATTCTGACGGCAGCTGGAATGGGGGCTGGGGTTGGGGCAATTTTCCGTTCTCCTCTTTCGGGTGCAATATTTGCTGCAGAGGTTTTGTATTCTAGTTCGGATATGGAATATGAGGCGCTTCTACCTTCTACAATCACCTCCATAATTGCTTACTCTGTTTTTTGTAGTATGTTTGGATGGAGCCCACTTTTTTACAGCTTAAATGCAAGTTTTTCCAATCCTTTGGAGCTTATTGGGTATACTATTTTGATCATCGGTTGCATCTTTGTGGGGCATTTTTATACCAAAGTTTATCATAAGGTTAAGTCATACTTTGATGTTTTAAAATTGAAGAAGCTTTATAAAATGCTTTTTGGTGCTTTACTTACAGGATTAATAGGTTTTTTAGTCCCTGATGTTATGGGGGCAGGTTATTCCATAATAGATAGAGCGATACAATCAGATTTATCTGTAAATATACTTTTGGTAATTATTCTTGCCAAAATCTTTGCCACAGCTTTTACCATTGGCAGTGGTGGTAGTGCAGGAACATTCGCTCCAACAATGGTGATTGGTGCTTCAACAGGAGGGGTAATAGGATTATTAATCAATAAATATTTTCCATTGCTGGCACCAATGCCAGGTGCATATGCTATAGTTGGGATGGCAGGGTTCCTTTCCGGGCTGGCCAAGACACCTCTTTCGGCGATTATTATGGTAAGTGAGCTGACTGGTAATTATCAGCTGATTGTTCCAGCTATGTGGGTAAGTACAATTACATTCCTGTCTTTAAGAAAGGTTAAGTTTTACAAAAGCCAAATGCAGTTTAGAAGTGATTCCCCCATACATAAGAATGAGTATTTTCTTATGGTATTACAGGAGATAAAGGTAAAGGATATTATGAAAAAAGATCCGATTGTCATAAAAGAGGATATGAAATTTGATGATATTATACATTTTATACCTACCACAAAGCACAATAGTTTCCCGGTGGTTGATAATGAAAATCGATTGGTGGGGGTACTTAGATTTGAAGAGATTAGGGAGTTTGTTTTTGAGGAGGGGCTGGAAGAACTTGTGGTGGCTAGCGAAATATGCGATAAGGATGCCCCCACAGTTATAAAGGAAAACAATCTGGCGGAGGCCATTGAATTAATTGGGACAAGAAATGTTGAGCTTTTACCTGTAGTGGATGAAGAGAACAGAGTTATCGGTATAGTAACAAGAAGGGATATAATAGCAACCTATAATAAAGAGATGCTCAAACAGAAAAAGCAGACAGAAGAGACTATCTTTTAAAAAAATAGATTAGATAATAGTTTTATAATATATGGCGGAAGTGTGAAGGAATCGAACCTTCCTCTCACTTTTGGTGAGACAGCCGAGGTTTGAAGCCTCCGGAGGGCACCAGCCACTCAACCACTTCCTTTTTAGTTCTGTTCATTAATTCTTTCTATTATATCGTAGATTTCTTTATCTATATTTATTTTTTCAGGATTTACGGGTCCGATGATCTTTTTGCTTAAAACAGATTTTTTTGACAAGTCCACCATGTATACGGGGATATCTTCACCTTTAGGATTTTTGAAAACTGCAACAATAGGTGAAGTGGGATTATCAGTAATTTTTGCTACAATAGCTAATTCATTTGTATTTAGAAGTACCAATGTCCCAACTGGGTATATCCCTATATGAGTTATGAAAAACTCAAAAATTTTTTTATTGATATGAGAGTCAGTCCATTTAAACATCATTTTAAGTGCTGAAGGAGGCTCCATCCCTTTGTGGTAAACTCTATCACTGGTGATGGCATCGTAAATATCCACCACTGCTCCAATTTTACCAAAAAGAGAGATGTCGGGATCTTTTAAGCCGTAAGGATACCCACTGCCATCGTATCTTTCGTGATGTTCAATTACTATTTTTAGCTCTGATGGATCTAATCCATTTTTGATCAAATAATCGTATCCGGCAGGGACATGATTCTTCATAATTTTAAATTCTTCATCGGTAAGTTTTCCAGGTTTGTTTAAGATCTCCTTTGGTACAAGCATCTTTCCCACATCATGCAAAAGTGCACTTGCAGATAACATATTCAATTCTTTTATCGGTATATTCATCAATTTCCCGAGGGAGGTGGCAAAAACTGAAACGTTTACACTGTGTTGAAATGTATAATCATCGTAGCTCTTTAGCTTTGCAACGCTTGATAGTAGATCACCTTTTTTTACAGTTAATTCTGTGATCTTGTCAGCTATTATCCTAACTCCTGTGTCATCAAAAAGCTTACCTGATCTGATATCTTCCATAACAGATCTTATTATTTTAACAGATTCTTCGTATATTTCTGATGCTTTTGTGAGGGATTGAAAGTCTATGTAATGTTTGGGCAATTCTTCGTATTGAACATTTTCCAATAAATCTTTGTTTTCTTCAATAACTTCTTTTATAGAAACCTCATCATTTCTTGGCTCAATAAATACATATTCTATACCATGTTTTTTCAATTTGTTGATATCGCTGATATCTTTTATTTTGAATTTATGTGATAAAAAGGGAGTTTCAAGCCAACTGGCGTCAAGCTTTAGTACCCTATCACCAATTTTAAGTTCATTTACATGTATTTTCTGCATCTGCTTAAAATATTAAATTAACGGTAATAAGTCAACCAATATTTATTTTTTATCTTTTGGTAATATAAGGGATAGAAATATTGAAACAGATAATACTCCTATAATTATTATCAATGATAGTATAGTGGGGATCTTGATGATGTCTATCAGGATCATTTTCAAACCCACATATCCTAAAACTATAGATAACCCATATTTGAGAAAGTGGAATATTGCTACAATACCCGAAATGGCAAAATAAAGAGATCTGAGCCCTAGGATGGCAAATATATTAGAAGTAAAAACTATAAAGGAGTCGGTGGTTATTGCGAATATTGCAGGTATTGAATCTATGGCAAATATTAAATCTGTAAATTCGATTGTAAAAAGGGCTAATAGTAGAGGTGTGATATGTCTTTTGTTGTCTATCATTATAAGAAACTTACCATTTTCCCGATCACTTGTAACCGGATAGAATTTTTTTAACAATTTTATATACCACTTACTATCAAAATCTATTGATTCATCTTCTTTTTTGAAAGCCATTTTCACTGCACTATAAATAAGAAGTAGCCCAAATATGTAGAATATCCAGTGGAATTTTTCTATTAAAGCTATCCCTAAAAAGATCATCACCCCCCTCATAACAATAGCCCCGAGGATACCCCAAAAGAGTATTTTATGCTGAAATTGTGGGGGGATTTGAAAGACATTGAAGATCATTATCATTACAAATATGTTATCTACACTTAACGCTTTTTCCACGATGTAACCTGTTAAAAACTCAACTGCCTGTTGTTCACCATTGAAAAAATAAATCCCTATATTAAACGCAAAAGCTACAGCTATCCATATTGCACTTGTAAAAACAGCTTCTTTAATTGATATAACGTGTGCTTTTTTATTAAATACACCAAGATCGAGTATTAGCAAGAATATAACAATAGTAGAAAATACCACCCATCCAATTGTGTGGTGCATAGAACAATCCTAAAATTTATTCAGTAATTCGAATTCATCGTCGAATTCTTTTGTATCTTTTATATCTCTTACTTCTTTACCCTTGATACTTATTGCCATTTCATCTTTCATGGTAAATTCCTTTACAAACTCCACAAATTCTTCCTGTACTTTTTTCTTGTAGTCTTCGTAGTCCTGTTTTGTATCCTGAGCAAATTTGTTGAAATCTTCCTCCTCTTTCTGTAGATACCTTTTGAATTCACCTTTTATGGCTGACACGGTGATTTCACCCTCTTTGAGTATAACATCCACTTCATCTTTATTAACATTTATTAAAAATTTCGTGCCTTTTACCCCTATTATGGCAGTTTTGGTAGCTATCTTTATCCCCTGTTTATCATCCTGCTTTTGAATTTCGAAAACGACTTTGCCATTCTTTAAGTTTAGATTTTGAATGTCTTTGATATAAAGGATTGAATTTTCATTTAAAACGATTTTGGATTTATCTATGAATTTTATAAATGCGGTTGATTTTTGAAAGGCTCTTATGGAGTCTTTTACCTTAAACTCGAGATTATTTTTGGCTGCTATTCCTCTTACGCTACCAGATGGATAAAGTATTACCTTTCCTTCAAATTTTTCTATATGTCCAGCCACCTGCTGCGCAAAACCTGTAATACTTATACCCAAAACCAAAACTATTGATATAATGAATTTTTTCATCACTGCCTCCGTAAAAGGAAATTTCCTGCTTTTATTATATTATTATAAAAATTTTTTTCAACATAAAGTTGCTTTTTTTAAATTTAGCCATATAATGATATTATAAAACCTAAGGGGGTTTTTATGTTTCTTGAAGCAATAGGACTATCATTAGTAAAAGCTCTATCCTCATTTCTTTTTTCCAAAATGCTCGTATACTCAGATATTAACATTCAGGGGGCACCCACATGGTTTCAAAAGCCTGAATCTGCTTACATCTGTATTTCCACTTACCATGAAGGGGATCTTGGATCTGTGGAGATTGCAAAAGATAAAGCTAAAAAACAGATGATTAATAAACTGAATGAGATAATGGAGATTGTTGTGTATGATAATTATAGAAATCTGGAGGACAAGTCCGAGAAAGCCTTTGTGAAAAGCTTTTTAAATGATGAGGATCTACCTGTATTTGTGAATAAAAATATTGAATTTAAAAATATTGAGTATGTGAAAAAGGTGAATACTACATTTGTTCGGGGGTGTATTAGCAAGGATACCGTTATAGAGTATGAAAAAGAGCGGATTGAGCTAATAAGGAAAAAATTGACTCACAAAAGGGCAGATAATGCATTTGAAGAGCTTGATAATTCATCTGCCAAATAATCTGGAGAAAGTTATGAAAAAGCTAATGTTTATATTCTTTATATTTTCATACACGCTAGTTGCATTTGCTGATGGAAATTTCGATCAATTTTTATCCAAAGAGATGGGTGGCTTTAATGAATTTAAAAGTGACTCTGATAAAGGTTTTTATGAATATCTTAAAACAGGTTGGGAAGAGTTTAAGGCTTTTTCTGCCATCAAAAGGGATGAGAAACCGAAGATTACTAAGCCTCCTGTTGTCAGTGTTAATGAAAAAAAGATTAATTTTGAAAAAAATACAAAGTTGTCAAATGATATTGTAATTGATAGAGGTAATCCTGAGAACATTAAAGATCAAAACCCTATTAAATTGGGTGAACAGATGGAAAATCATGCCACCAATCAGAGTGTGGAAGATCTTTATAGGATTGATCTGGATTTAAGTAAGTATTCTAAATTGTCTCTTATAGATAAACCTATAAAAGCGGAAAAAATTGCAGAAGTATGGAAAAAAATGGCCACAGGAAATTATGACATATTAGTTGAAGAAATTCATAAAAAAGGGAAAAAAATCGGTTTTGATGATTGGGGATATTTTAAGATAGTGAAAAAAACTGCAGATTTTATATATCCAAATGCTTATAACTCAAGGATTTTGCTTTCGTGGTATATGTTGATGAAACTGGGGTATGATGTTAAATTAGGATATAATAATGATGCTGTTTATCTTTTGGTTCCATCAAATCAGCAGATCTATGGCGCTCCATTTTTTAATTTTAGTGGTATCAGATACTATATTATATGGACTGATGGTAGAGATATAAAAACTTTGTATAGTTACACGGGTAAATATCCTGAAGCGGAGCATACATTTGCATTCAAGATAGAGTCATTTATGATGCCATTAGATATAAAAAGTAGATCAGTAAAGTTTACATATGCAGGAAAGCAGTATCTATTCAATGTCTATTATAATATATCTAATGTAGATTTTTATAGAGATTTTCCTCAGGTAGATCTTTCTGTATATCATAAGGCAGATGTTTCTAAAATGGTTGCAGAATCAGTTTTTAATGGACTCAGGGATGCTATAGCTGGTAAAAGTGAGGTGGAGGCTGTTAATATAATATTGCGATTTGTGCAGACAGCCTTTGATTATAAGACAGATCAGGATCAGTTCGGTTATGAAAAATATCTCTTGCCTGATGAAACAGTATTCTATAAATATTCAGATTGTGAAGATAGATCGATCCTATTTTCATATTTAGTGAGAAAATTAATGGGTCTTGAGGTAGTTCTTTTAGAATATCCGGGACATATAGCAACTGGGGTGAAATTTAATACAAATTTCAATGGTGATAAGATAAGATACGGTGATAAGATATATGTAATTTGTGATCCTACGTATATCAATGCTGATGTGGGGATGGCTATGCCTCAATTTAAAAATACCAATCCTAAAATAATTTTTTAAAAAGAGTTGACAATTGGCAAAGTAAGATTAAAATAAAAAAAAGAGGTTGCCAATAAAAAAGTGGAGGGACACTTATGAGGAAAAAAATTTTGCTTTTGGTATCATTGGTTTTGACAGCAATTTTGGTATTATCCGGTTGTGGTGAAAAGAAACCACAAAAACTGGCCAACCCATGTTTTGAAGGTGCTCCAAACTGGGTGATCGATCCTACTATGGAAGGTGGTATCACAGGTTTAGGATCTGCTAAGATCGGACCAGCTGGTATCTCGTTTGCTCGTCAGGAAGCTACTGCTGCGGCAAGGGATGAAATGGCAAGAAACATAAGCGTGAAGGTAAACAACATGTTCAAAAGCTTTACTCAAACCACAGGTATTGGGGATGCCCAGACAGTTGACAAAGTTGCCAGCAATGTTTCTAAGCAGGTTGCAAGCCAGTTGATCGAAGGCAGTAAAGTAAAAAATCAGTGGATCTCTCCTGCATGTAATGAGCTCTTTGTACTTGTCGTCCAGGATCCAAATATTGCTAAACAGGCTGTGAAACAGGCAGTTAACACCAGCTTGAAAAATGAACAGGCTCTGTGGCAGCTCTATCAGGCCAAAAAAGCCACAGAAGAAATGGATAAAGAGATCGAAAAAGAATTTGGAGCTAATAAGTAGCGATTTCAGCACAATCTATTTAGGGTAGCCATCACAGGCTGCCCTATTTTTTTACGGAGTTATTATGAAAAAAATAGTTGTACTTATTTTTTCGATTTTTGTTTTATCGTGTTATCACGAAGCTAAATATAACAATAGTGAGTATTCTGGTACTCCGGATTGGGTTTACGGTAATGCCCCTTCTGATAAAGTATGTTATGTCGGTAGTGCCATGCCACATGTGAGTGGTAAACCATACCAGAGGGCACTTGCAGTTTCAAGGGCCATTGAAGGTATTGCAAGGCAAAAGAATGTTAAGGTAAATGTAGAAGTGGAAAGCTTTATGACCGGGACTAGTCAATCGGCAAGTACCTCTATGAATGTTTATAGTGTGCAAACCACAGAAGGTGCAACTGTAAGTGCCAAGATTGAAAAGGTCTGGATCAATCCTAATAACGATGAGATCTTTATTTTGATGTGTGAGGGAAAGTAGAGGTAAAGATTGAAAAAGTTAGCGTGGTTATTTATCATTTCAATACTGCTTTTTTTAAATAGTATTGTTTTTGCAGATGACTACTTAAAAGAGATTGATGATTTTGAAAAGTACAAAAAACAGGTAAATGATGATTTTGCAAAGTACCTAGAGATTGTAAATAGAGAGTTTGATAATTTTAAAAAAGAGGTATACAAAGAGTGGGGGGATTACCTTATACCATCCAAAACTAAATGGGTTGAATATTCATCTGATTTTAAAGTGAGAAGCATTGTGGATTTTGAAAAAAATAGATTAACAATCCAGGTAAAAACCGATACAAAATCTGACGGAAAAGATTTAATAAAAAAACAGGTGGAAAAGGTCGCAAATGAAACCATAAAAGATGCATTTTATGGTAGTAAGCCGCTTGTAAATATTGAAAAGAAATCAAAGGAACAGTTTAAAGGATCTTCATCTTCAACATTGCCAGATAATAAGATCGTTGGCGATTTCATTAAAGAAAGTGATGGTAATAAATCTGTTGACAATATCTTGCAGAACGGAAGTTTTAGCTATTCCTATGACAAAAAAGGTAACAAAATTGCCACGTTTAGTGTTCAAATTAAAGCTTCAGATAGAGAAAAAGCTTTAAAATTTAAAGCTTTTGTGGATGAACACGCCAGAAGATACAACCTTGAGCCATCTTTGATATATGCAGTTATCCATACAGAAAGCTATTTCAATCCTATGGCCACATCTCCTGCTCCAGCGTATGGATTGATGCAGATTATACCAACTCAGGCGGGAAAAGATGCAGCCAGAATACTTTTTGGTTCCCCATTAATCTTATTGCCATCTTTTCTCTACAATCCGGAAAACAATATCAATGTTGGGGCAATATATATTAATCTAATAAAAGAAAATTACATTAAAGAGATAAAAGATGATAAAAGCAGATTGTATGTGGCTATAGTAGGTTATAATGTGGGTTTAAGAAATGTTTACAGAGTTTTCTCTCCTGATGGTGACCCAAAAAAGGCTTTTTACGAAATTAATAGGTTGTCATCTGAAGAAGTTTATGCTAAAATCTCGAAAAATCTACCCCAGAGAGGTGGTGTGGATTACCTAATAAAAATTTTATCCAGAATGGATTATTACAAGGATTTATAAAATAAATTTATTAAGGAGATTTTATGGCTATTAGAAAAGGCGTGACAAATTTATCAAGATTTCTTCTGGAGGAGCAGAGGAATTTTCCGGAAGCCACAGGGGATTTTACTCTCATTCTTGAACAGATAGCTTTTGCTGCTAAAATTATAAGCAGAGAGGTTAATAAGGCAGGTATTGTAAACATTCTGGGGAAAGCCGACTCATCAAATATTCATGGGGAGCAGCAGCAGAAATTGGATGTCTTTGCAAATGAAAAGATGATACAGGCCCTTGATCACACTGGTAAGATATGTGCTATGGCTTCCGAAGAGGTAGATGATATCATAAATATACCAAGTAAATACCCTAAAGGTAAGTATCTTGTTGTATTTGATCCTCTGGATGGATCAAGTAATATAGATGTAAATATTAGTATTGGTACGATATTTGGGGTTTATAAGAGGGTTTCTTCCGAAGGGGATGGTTTTAGACAGGACTTTATACAGCCTGGGAGAAATCTTGTGGCGGCTGGATATGTGATTTATGGTTCCAGTACGATGTTTGTCTATACCACAGGTAGAGGGGTAAACGGCTTCACACTTGATCCAAGTGTTGGGGAGTTTTTGTTGTCTCATGAAAATATGGTCACACCAGAATTTGGATCTATTTATAGTATAAATGAGGCTAATTATCATAAATGGGATGAAAGGATTAGAAATTATGTTGAACACCTCAAAAACTTAAAAGAAAGACAGTATACTTCAAGGTACATAGGTTCTTTAGTGGCGGATTTTCATAGAAATCTATTGAAAGGTGGCGTCTTTTTGTACCCAGGTGATAATAAAAATCCGAGGGGTAAGCTAAGACTTCTTTATGAAGCATGTCCTCTTGCTTTTATTGTTGAGCAGGCTGGCGGGTTGGCTGTGGATGGAGATAATAATATTCTGGATATTATACCTGAAAATTTACACCAGAAAACTCCTTTGATTATAGGGTCAAAATTCGAAGTGGAGCTTTTTAAAAAATACTGGAGTAAAGAGCTTTAAACATTATGATCCTGGGTGCACATGAATCTATAGCCGGTGGAATTTACAATAGTATAAAAAGAGGATTTGATGATGGTGCAGAATCTCTCCAGATCTTCGTAAAAAGCTCAAATCGATGGTTTGACAAACCTTTAAAAGAGTCTGATGTCGAAAAATATTTTACTTCACTATCTAAATATGGTTTTCTGAATACAAATGTTTGTGCTCATAGCTCTTATCTGATAAATTTGGCTTCTGAAGGGGAAACGTATGAGAAATCATACAATTCGATGAAGGATGAGCTTATTAGATGTGATGTACTCAAGATACCTTATTACATCATTCATCCAGGTTCACATCTGGGAGTTGGTGTGGAAGAAGGTCTTAAAAGGGTGATAAAATTTGTCGATAAATTGTATGAGGAGAATGGATTTAGGGTAATGACGCTATTTGAGACTACGGCGGGTCAGGGAACAAACCTTGGGTCAAGACTTGAAGAGATTGAGTATCTAATAGAAAACTCAAGATTTTCTGCAAAACTGGGGATTTGTTTGGATAGCTGTCATCTTTATTCTGCTGGGTATGACATTTTAAATAATTATGATGGTGTGTTTGATGATATATTGAAGAGATTTGGAGATAAAGTTAAAGTTTTTCATATAAACGATACAAAAAAAGGTTTAGGGAGTAGGGTTGATAGGCATGAACTCATAGGAAAGGGTTTGTTGGGATTGGAGTTTTTTAGGAAGTTGGTAAACGATAAAAGATTCGATAATATGTTGGGTATCCTCGAAACTCCTGTCTCAGACATCCATACGTATAAAAATGAGCTTGAGATTTTAAAAACTTTAATAGATAATGGAGGCTGATATGGATCCGATAACAGTTAATATCGTAGGACAAAATGAGGTTTCGATAAAAGGGAACCTATCCTCACTGGAGGATTATACAAAAATAAGAGATACAATAAATGAGCTTGTGGCAAATGGCGTTAAGGATATCTGTGTGGATTTCATTGACTCCAAGACCATTATGTCATCCCTTTTAGGTTTTTTTATGAAGCTGGTAAACTATGATAAAGTTTTTGTGCATATTAAAGTTGGTTCTCCTGAGCTCTATAAGAGTTTGCAAACCATGCATCTCTTAGAAATATTTGATGTAAAGATGAGGTAGCAAACGTTTAATTTTAAGCGGTTTAAGAGTATTAATTTTTTAATCTGGTTTGGTACTTTTTTCATATCTTTTGCAGGATTCAGTATAGGTGTAGGTGTCTCTTTGTTTCTCTGCTATAACCTTTCTCTGAAGAATTTTTTTGTAACATCTGATGTTATCTCTACAAATCTAAATAGATCAATTATTGATGTTATGAATAAAGATTTCAAACAGGAGGAGTTGAAACGTTTTGTGAAAGAGTATGATGGTAGTAAGTATGGTTACCCTTATACTCTTGAAATCTATGGTGTTAAAAAGAAAGGAAAAACGTTTAAATACTATGAATCTTCCGAAGCTGCAACTTTTGCTTATAAAAATTCTGAAAAATATTTTATGAAAGGAAAAGATTATCTTGTCTATGCTTACCCACTAAAGCTTACTGAAAACTGTATGTCCTGTCACCAAAATGAAAAAGTAGGAGATATACTGGCCATTTTGACAATTAATTATGATTTGAAGCCTTTATTTAAAGAATTTAATAGAAAGATGATATTTTACTTTTTTATCCTCTTCCCGATACCTTTGATTTTCGCATTCTTTTTATCCAGGTATATTTCTAAAAAACTCAGAATGAAATTCAATAGATTGGCTACGATTGTTGAAAATGTTAATACTGTAAAAGATTTAAAGAAAGTATCAGTGGAGCCCATAGATTTTGGATTTGTTGAGTTTAATAAAGTTGTGGAGCATATTAACAATCTTACCCAAAAAATAAGAAATTTTGCTGTTGATAAAGATATCCTTGAATTTGAGATCAAAATCCTTGAAAAGTTTATTATCACATCTGAGGTTATAAAAGACTGGAAAGAAACTGTAAAAAATTTACTTTTGGAAGTTAACAAGTTGATGGAAACGTATGCAATATTTTCCCTTTTTAAGGTTGATGATGAGATGTTGTCACTTGAGATATTCTGGCTTAAAAAGCCGTCTTTAAATACAATAGAATTGACTGAAAAATTTATAACTAAGAAGATTAAGGAAAACGTTAGCTTTTTTAGTGATGTGACTGACTTGAGGTTGGAGCATAATATCGCTGATAATAATTCTTACCTAAAAGAGCTTACTGAGGAAGATATAGCTATACAGACTAAATCTCTCATTCTGGATGCACCCAGAATTGGTGGGGTTGTGGGGATTGGTGTACACTCTGAAATGGCAATGGATAATATACATGGATTAGTCATTGAAGGTATTCTTGCCACTCTTATGAATGTGGTTGGATCTGTGAAAGCAATGGCGAAATATACCAAACAGCTTGAGTACTACACAACAAGAGACCCCCTCACAAACCTTTTCAATCAAAGGGTATTCTGGGAAGTTTTGGGGTATGAGGTAGGTAGGGCTTCCCGAAATAATTATAAGTTTTCGATTCTTCTGGTGGACATAGATAATTTTAAGTCCATAAACGATTCTTACGGACATTCTATTGGTGATTACATCATTTCTGAGATGGCTGGTATTATAAGGCAATGTCTTAGAAAAGGGGATATTCTTGCAAGATATAGTGGGGATCAATTTGTGGCAATTCTTCCAGATGCTGGTGAAGAGCAGGCTTTTAATGTGGGTAAAAGGATTCAGGATACAGTATTTGCCCATACTTTCAAATCGGTTGATGATAAGGATATAAGGTTAACTATTTCTGCTGGGATAGCTATATATCCAGATCATGCAGATAATGCCAAAGATCTTTTTATCTTTGCCGATAACGTCCTAAAAAGAGCCAAAGATGAGGGTAAAAACCTTGTGGTTATACCTACACAGGAAGAGGTCTATGAGGTTTTTAAAGCTATTACTGAGAAGACGATAATTGTAACAAAGGCGGTGAACGAAAGAAGAATCTTACCATATTTCCAGCCTATCATAAGAAATTCCACTGGGGTAATAGAATGCTGTGAAGTGTTAAGCAGAATTGATACTCCGGAAGGTATTTTAAATGCCTATGAATTTATAGAGATTGCTGAAAAAATAAACCTTATTTCAAGATTGGATATAATTCTACTTGAGAATGCCATAATAGAAGTTGTAAAATCTAATTTTAAGGGTTTGCTGTTTGTAAATCTATCCCCAAGATCTCTTGTGATGAGTGAATTTATACCTGAAGTGATGCGGATAACAAAAGAGTATAATTTTGATAGATCACGAATAGTTTTCGAGATCACCGAGCGTGAGACTGTAAAGAATCTATCCTTGCTGGAGAAGTTTATTGCCAATCTCAGAGTGGAAGGTTTTAAATTTGCTATAGATGATTTTGGGTCAGGTTTCTGCTCTTTTCAATATCTTAGAAGGTTTCCCGTAGATTTTATAAAAATAGAAGGGGAATTTGTAAGAAATATACTAAACGATAGAAAAGATCATATACTGGTAAAAACATTGAGTATAATAGCAAGAGAGTTTGACATAAAAACAATTGCAGAGTATGTTGAGAGTAAGGAACTCTTAGACGAGATGACAAATCTTGGGATAACTTATTCACAGGGGTACTTCATCGGTAAACCATCACCAAATCTGCCTTAGATTTTAGATAAAAGTTGTGAATTTTATAATATATTGATGATAAAAGTACTCAGAGCTTTGGATATTAGCCCTGAGTAGATTTGGACTATATATTTATTTTAGTAAGCTCATCTTCAAAAATCTTTTTATATCTGTTCATAGCTTTTGTATTTTCTGCTTCAAAACGCATCACAAGAACCGGCTGAGTATTGCTCGCCCTGATGAGCCCCCAACCTTTGTCAAAATTTACACGGACCCCATCTATCGATATAATCGATTTTATCCCAAACTTGCCATTTTTTAAATAGTCATTAAAATTTTCTGATAATTTATCCACGATTTTAAATTTTTTATCATCATCACATTCAAATCTTATTTCTGGGGTGTTGTATACTTTTGGAAGATCTTTTATCAAATCAGAGCATTTTTCTAATTTTCTTTCTAATTTATTATTTACATAGGCTTCAAGAAATCTCACAGCAGCATAGATTGCATCATCAAAACCGAAAAATCGATCTTTAAAAAATATGTGTCCACTCATTTCTCCGGCAAGTTCGGCACCTGTCTCTCTTAATTTCTGTTTTATCAAAGAGTGACCTGTTTTCCACATTATCCCTTCTGCACCTATCCTATTAAGCATATCGAATAGTAATTTTGATGATTTTACATCAGCTATAATCTTAGGTTTTTCGTATCTTTTGTTTAATTCCATGGCGTAAATAAAAAGAAGGATATCCCCCCATATAATATTGCCAGACTCATCTAAAACTCCTATTCTATCGGCATCACCATCGAATGCAACTGCAAAATCTGCTTTATGTATTTTTACAGCTCTCTTTGCATCCTCAAGGTTTTCCTCCACCGTCGGATCAGGGTGATGATTGGGGAATCTACCATCCGGATCACAGTATAGTTTTACCACATCTACACCGAGTAGGTTAAAAATTTCAGGAGCCACAAGGGATGCGGCACCATTTCCAGCATCGATTACGACCTTTACACCTTTAATTGAATTGATCTTTTCTTTTAATTCGCCAAAGTTTTCTTCGTAAAACTGTATATAATCTGAAATGATGTCGTAATCTTTTATATTTCCTTTTTTATCAGAAATTAGATATTTTCCATTGATGATATCATTGTACAAATCTGTAATTCCTTCTGAGTGTACAGTATCTTTACCTATTCCAAATTTTAATCCATTATATTCTGGTGGGTTGTGGCTTCCTGTGATCATCATAAAGGCATCTGTGTGTAGTTTGAATGACGAAAAATATGTCACAGGTGTGGGGACAATGCCTAAATTTATCACATTGCAGCCGGCATCGGTAATTCCCGCTGTAAGTCCTTTGAAAAGATCATTTGAGGATAATCTTACATCCCTTCCCACAGATACGACCGGTACTTTGTTTAGTTCTTTTTTCAACTTTTGTCCAAATGTGTTACCGATAATTTTTAAAATATCTGCATTAAATTGATCAGGTACAATTCCTCTTATGTCGTATTGTCGGAATATCTTTTTTTCTATCATAAATTCTCCTATAAATCTTTGCTGTCAGTTATGTAATCATGAGGTAAATCAGATATTTCAGGTAATTGGAAGGGTATTGGATACCTTATACCACTTTTGTGGGTAGCTTCTAGACCTTCCACCAGTTCATCAATATAATCAAAGGGGAAAGATACGATAATTTCATAATCTTGTGCCATAGCAAATCGTCTATCCCCCAGACAGGGTATTTCGATATTAGGTCTATTGGTATTATAAACCTCTGCCACTCCCCTCGAACATACGCCAGCATCTCCGGAGGATTTGAATGTGAATTCTCCACCTTCTTTATAAAGGAATGCCTGTATAAATCTCATTGTCTGGGCGGAGTTTGTATAAAGTACTATAATATCCGGCTTTACCCCTTCTAATGGTCTTGTTATCGGATAAGTTAAAACCTGAATCGTTCCATAGTCTATCCGGGGCATAGATGCCTGCATTTTTTTCGCAGCATTGAGATCTTTCTGATATATTGAGCAGTTTACCTCACCATTTAAAACCCTTTCTGGGGTTTTTATAAGACCGCTACAGGATGCTCCAAGGACGCAAAAACTATTTTCCTTTGTTGCAAGGGTAGACCATCCATAGTATCTGGCGTAGGCAATTTGCTGGCAGATCGTCATCTTTTTATTTGTAATTTTTATTTTTGGAAGTTCTATAGCTTCCTTTATTATTTTCACCGCCACTGGGGAAGTTTGTGGTATTATGGTTCTGTTTAGGGTAGAAATAAGTTTTTCAAACATCTGTATCCTCCCGGTATTTATTTTGTAATATTCTAAAGGCTGCCATGGCAGCACCAAAACCGTTGTTTATATTTACCACTGTCACACCATTGGCGCAGCTGGTAAGCATAGCAAATAGAGCCGTAAAACCGTTTAATGCTGTTCCATAACCAATGGATGTGGGGACAGCAATGATCGGTTGAGGGAATAAGCCAGCCACGAGGGAAGGTAGTGCCCCCTCCATTCCAGCAACTACAATTAAAACGTCGTAAGAGTATAGTTGTTCTTTTATATTAAAAAAACGGTGGACGCCAGCTACACCCACATCTGCAAAAATTTTTGATTTTATTCCGCAACTATCAAGGGTAAACATGGCTTCTTTTGCTATAGGGATATCGGATGAACCTGCTGTGACAATTGCCACTTCCCCTTTTTGTGTTGATGGTGGTGTGAAAAAATATCTGACCATGCCGGCTTCTGGTATAGCTTCCACTTCTGGAAATCTTTTTAAAATTGTGTCTATTTTTTCATCGCTAAGTTTAGTACAAATAAATGGCGATCCATTTTTTTTCAGTGAACTTATTATCTCTATAAGCTGGTTTATAGTTTTAGATTCGCCGAATATAAATTCATGAAATCCCAACCTTAATTTACGATTCGTATCAAATTTAAATTCATCAGAAAAAATACCTGTTAGATGGGTAATAAACTGATCTTTTGAAATGTCACTTTTTAACAATTTATCGATTAACGAATTTAAATAATCTCTATCCAAGTTTATACCCTTTACATAAAATATATATCTCGAATGAATTTTTTCGAGTGGCATCAGGCCTTATAATCTTTATATCTTCAAATAATTCTTTCAGGTCTTTCACAAGTAACTCCCTCTCTTCACCATCAAAAAGCTTAAACAGAAGTATACCATTTTTTTTAAGAGTTTTTCTGGTAAAATTGATAACTATCTTTATAAGATTAATACTATTTTGGTGATCAACAAATTTTTGACCTGTTGTGTTGGGTGCGATGTCTGAAATTACTACATCAAACGAACTGGCATGTTTTGATATCTCTAATAGAGTATTTTCATCTCTTAGATCCCCTTTTATAAAGTGAAATCGCTTATCATTTATAGGAGTTAGATCCAATATATCAACAGCCACCAGTATACCTTTTTCCCCCAGCAATTGAAGTGCCACCTGACTCCAGCCGCCTGGGGCGGCTCCCACATCAAGCACAGCATCATTTTTTTTAAATAGTTTATATTTCTGGTTTAATTCCAGAAGCTTATAGGATGCCCTTGATCTATACCCTTCCTGTTTTGCTTTTTTGTAAAATGAATCTTTTCTATTGTACATCAAGCTTTCTCTAATGGTATTACTTCGTAATGCTCCATATGGTATCTTGAGTTGGGCTTTATTTCTATGGATAATTGGAACATCACTTCGATTTCATCTATATTTTCTCTTTCATTATTTAAAATTATATCCGCCACATCCGGATGTGCTTCAACGAAAATCTTTTTATTGGAGAAATAAGGAGCTAATCTTCTGATCTCCCTTAGAATATCATAACAAATTGTCAATTTTGATTTTACGACGCCTCTGCCATCACAGTAGGGGCAAGGTTCGGTAAGCATTTTGTTCAGGCTATCCTGAACTCTTTTGCGTGTTATTTCAAATAGACCAAGAGGTGATATATTAACCACCGATGCTTTAGCACGGTCTTTTTTCATTTCCTGCAGAAGAGTTTGAAGAACTTTCTCCTTATGTTCCTCTTTTTCCATATCTATGAAATCCACGATGATAATACCACCTAAATTCCTCAGTCTCATCTGCCAGGCTATCTCTTTTGCAGCTTCGATATTGGTTTTTAATATCGTTTCATCAAAGTTTCTCTTTCCCACAAATTTTCCTGTGTTTACATCAATTACCGTCAGTGCTTCGGTTTGGTCAATTACTATATAACCCCCGGATTTCAGCCAGACACGCCTTTCAAGGAGTCTGCTTATTTCTATCTCTATGTTGTAATAATCAAAAATAGGCATGTCATTTTCGTAGAGTTCTATTGTTATATGATTGTTGGATAAATACTCTTTTACGAATGACTTAATGCGTAGATAATCCGATTTGGTGTCTACAATGATTTTTCTCACTTCGTCATTTGCAAGATCCCTAACCGTTCTGAAAAGAAGATCCAGCTCTTCATATATCAGCTTTGGAGCACCAGGTTCTTTTGATTTTGTGGATACCTTTTCCCAGGTTTTCAAAAGGTAATTTAAGTCGGCTTTGAGATCTTCCTCACTGGAATTTTCGCAAACAGTTCTTGCTATAAGCCCAACATTTGCAGGCTTTATATTTAAAAGTATATTTTTCAGCCTTTCCCTTTCTTTATCGTCTTCGATTTTTCTCGAAATTCCCACGTGGTTATAGGAAGGCATCAGCACTAAATATCTACCCGGTATGGTAATGTGGGTGGTGAGTCTTGCACCCTTCTGTCCTATGGGCTCTTTTGCAACCTGTACGATGATCTCCTGTCCCTCCTGTATCAAATCCTCTATCGGGACATAGATCTTATTGCCATTTTCAAGATCTAAATCTTCCACTTCAGCAATTCTATCTTCCAGAAGAGAAAAGTTTTCAGAATCATCGATATATAGATCGCCGGCGTGTAAGAATGCTGCCCTTTCATGCCCTATATCTATAAAAGCAGACTGCATTCCGGGTAAAACTTTTACCACTTTACCCTTGTATATATTCCCTGCGATCCCTTTATTTTTTGCCCTTTCTAAGAATATTTCCGAAAGGCTATTGTTTTCTAAAACTGCGACTCTTGTTTCATTTGGAGTGGAATTTATTATTATCTCTCTTGCCACTATCTCTCCTTATTTCATTTTCATCATAACTGCCTTGGAGATCGATTTTAATGTTTCAAATACTCCAATACCTTTTATTGCGACAGCTTCAAACGACTCCACTTTCCGTTTGTTTAACATCTCTTCCATAACCTCTACAGATTCAATATCCGGTAAATCCCTTTTATTCCACTGCATTACAAGGGGAATGGTATTGTAATCAAACCCGTTTTCTCTCAGGTTGTCTATAAGATTTTCAAGGCTGTCAAGATTTGCATCCATTCTATCTTTCTGTGAATCAGCCACAAATACTACACCATCTGCCCCTTTTAGGATCAATTTTCTACTTGCATCATAAAAGATCTGGCCAGGTACTGTATATAGATGAAGTCTTACTTTAAAACCTTTTATTTCCCCCAATTTAAGGGGCATAAAGTCAAAAAATAGCGTTCTTTCTGTTTCTGTAGAAAGGGAGATCATTTTTCCCTTTTGAGTGGGATCAGTTTGATCATAGATATATTGAAGATTTGTTGTTTTTCCACAAAGCCCTGGACCATAATACACAATTTTAAAATTGATTTCTTTGGTGGCATAGTTTATAAAAGACATATTTACGACCCCTTACGAAACATTTTTTCGATATCTTCATCGGTAATGTCACTGAAGATATCCTGATGGATTGAATTATTGGGGCTTGATTCATTTAGAATATCTGCAATAATTTTTACATACTTTTTCATTTTTAGCCTCACAAGCCCTAAAGATGTGCTATCATCAAACAATACCACCAATATAAGTTTTCCATCCACAAGAGTAATATTGAGATGTTCGTTTTCCCCTTCATGAAAAAGAACCGAAAATTCTTTTTCCCCAAGAAGCTTAGCTATACCATCAGTAGCTGCAACATTACCAGCCACTAAAGCAGCTAGAGATGTGGCATCAAATTCATTAGAATCCCCTGAGGTTGCCACCATCTGACCACTTTTATCAATCAAAAATGTTGCCTTTGAATTAGCCTCCAGCTTAAGCTGTTCGATCTTATTCTGGAGTCTTTTTATTATTTCACCATCGTTTAACCATAAAAAATCTTGCATAAATGACACCCCATAAGGGAACTTATAACATATTTTACAACATCTCTCTTCTATTCTCAAGTGATTTTAATATAGTAATTTCGTCAGTATATTCAAGATAACCACCAATCGGAACACCGGTGGCTATCCTAGTGATTTTAATATTAAAATTTTTACTTATCAACTTTTTTAAGAATATTGCCGTAGTATCCCCCTCTACGTCAGGGTTTGTGGCCAGAATAACCTCTTTTACATTATCTTCTCTTATTCTTTCAAGAAGCTCTTTTATCCTCAAATCATCAGGGTTTATACCATCAAGGGGGGCAAGTCTACCTCCTAATACATGATATACACCGTTGTACTTACCGGATACTTCGATTAAAAAAACATCTTTTGCCTCTTCCACAACACAAATGATCTGCTTATCACGGTTGTTATCGGTGCAAATCGGGCATACTTCCCCCTCCGCCATTGCACCACATCTGATACAGAATCTTGTATTTTTTTTAAGATCTATGATGGCGTTTGCGATATCCTCAACATCTTTTTGATTCATCTTTAAAAGTTGCATGGATAGGCGTAAAGCTGTCTTTTTCCCTATGCCAGGTAATTTTGATAGCTCTTTTATACATCTGTCAAAAGATTTGGAATAGATCATTAATTAAAACATGCCCGGAAAATTAATTCCTAAACCACCTGTAAGTTTTGACATCCTTTCGCTTAATAGATTTTGTGCCTTTTTTATACCTTCATTTACAGCAGCAACAATTAAATCCTGAAGCATCTCAACATCCTCAGGGTTTACCACATCTTTATCGATAGTTATCCCTATTAATTCTGCTTTTCCGTTGAATACTGCCTTAACCATTCCACCACCAGCTGTAGCCTCAACTGTTTCTTTTGCCACTTCCGACTGAACTTCTTCCATCTTTTTTTGCATTATTTTTGCCTGTTTCATTATAGCCTGGATATTCATCTTTCCTCCTATTTATTTTTATTATCAATTTGTTCTATTTTCTCAATCTCTGCATCAAAAACCTGTATAAATTTTTTAATCACTGGATTGTTTTCCACCTCTTTCTTCAGGAGTTCATCTTGAAAAGATCTGATCTCAGATTCAGTTTTTACCAGACTTTTTTTTTCTATATTATTTTCTAATACAATTGAGATGTCTTTATCATTACCAAAATAGCTTTTAAAATTTTTTTCTAAAATCTGCTTCTTTTCAGGCTTTGTCAGCATGTTGTAGTAAAATTTGTCTTTTTCAGAAAATGACAGAATGTATTTGTTATTCATCTCTGATATTGATCCATAACCGCATTGGGCTGCAATTGCGGGGTTTATTGTTTCAAGATGTTTTATAAAACCTTTCCATGTTTTCTGAATGTCGGAAAGGGCTGGGGGGTGAGCTGCTGACGGTTTGTTTACATTATATTCAGATTTATCAGGTTCTCTAACTGTAATCGTTGGTATCTGATCTGTAGGGATTAATTTATCAATATTTGCAGCTTTGAATACTCCAAATTCGAAGATATATTTTTCCATCTGTAGATAACGCATTTCTGATAGTGTTTTCTGGAAGATCTGAAATATCCCAAATAACTTATTAAGATTAAGCTTTGGTTTTAGTCCTTCGTAAAAATCTATTTCATCTCTGGTTAAAGTTTTATCTGAAAATCCGCCTGTTAGACCATGTAGTAGATTACGTGTGTGGGTTATGAAAGTTTCCAATGCAAATTGATAATCAATCCCTTTTCTGGAAAATTCGTCGATAAGGTCAAAAAGATTATTTGTGTCGCCATTTACAATTCCTTCGAAGATGTCATCGGCTAACTTTTGCTCTGAAAGGTCAAGGATTTCGCTGGTATTTTCATAGGTTATATTGCCACCTGTAAATGCCACCAGCTGATCAATTAGAGATAGTGCATCCCTCATACACCCATCTGAGTTTCTTATTATCAAATTTAGGGAGTCATTGTCGCAGCTTATCCCTTCTTTTTCCATTATAGACAAAAGGTAATCCCTCATGTAGTTGTTTGGAATTTTTTTAAAATCGTACTTTTGACATCTGGATAGGATGGTCATAGGGATTTTGTGGGCGTCTGTTGTGGCAAGGATGAATATTACGTAATCAGGAGGCTCTTCTAATGTTTTTAAAAGAGCATTAAACGCCTCTTCGGTGAGCATATGAACTTCATCTATAATATATACTTTGTATTTGTTGTTTATGGGGAGTATTCGGACATTTTCCCTTATATTTCTCGCTTCTTCCACTTTTCTGTTGGATGCACCGTCTATTTCAATAACATCCACTGATGTTCCATTATTAATCTCAATGCAATTGCTACATTGATTACAGGGGTTTACACCAATAGGGTTAAGACAGTTTACAGCTTTGGCAAAAACTCTCGCCGCCGTAGTTTTTCCGATACCTCTTGGACCTGTAAAGAGGTATGCATGGGAGATCCTACCAAGTTCAATGGCATTTTTTAACGTCTTAACTACAAATTCCTGACCTACAATTTCGTCAAAATTTTGTGGTCTGTATTTTCTTGCCAGTGCTTTATATCTCTGCATGGGCTAAAGAATAATATGTTTTCTGATATAATTCAAGTGAAAAGTTGATAAGCTCATTTGCTTAAATGGTTACTTTTTTGTTATTTGAAATAACACTAAAAAACGGATCTTCTATTTCTTTGAAGAATTTGAAAATTGGGATTCCTCTATGGAACTGTTTTATTGTATCTAATGTATTGTCTGTTATTGTTTGGCCTAAGTTGTAAAAAAGATTGTAAAGGATAGCTATTATTTTTATATTTCTACTTGTCAGGGCCTCAATGGATAAAAGGGTGTGATTGATGCTACCTAATTTTGGCGTTGATACTAATATCGTGTCAGCATTTATCTTTTTTATTAAGTCTATCATCAAAAAACTGTCATTTATTGGTACCATCAGTCCACCCGCACCTTCAATAAGTATATAATCAAAGTTGTTTTGTAATAGTTCAATGTTTTTTACAATAACGTTTATATCGATCTTTTTGTTTTCAAGCTTTGCCGATAGGTGCGGGGATGCCGGGTATTTGAAGATGTATGGGGATGTTATTTTATCTAGATCATATGGTGTTAATTCTGATCCAGATAATTTTCTATGTTCAATAATATCTTCTGAAAAATTATCGCAGCCCGTCTGGATAGGTTTCATTGTGATTGTTTTAAATCCCATATTAATAAGGCCTTTTGCTATTAAACCTGTTGCATAAGTTTTACCCACTCCAGTGTCTATGCCAGTTATAAAAATTAGCTTTGACATAATGGGAAATGGCACCTAACATTATTTTGAAAATCTGGTTTTTTTATTTGGCAAAGTTCCTTTACATAGGGGCATCTTGTGTGAAAAATACATGAATTATCAAAACAATCTGTGTTTTTAGGTATATACCCTTCAACTACTTTTAGAAAATCGACATCTTCCTTGATATTGGGGACAGATTTTTTAAGTAGATAGGTATATGGATGTTTTATTATATTTTTATAAAGGTCATCTCCGGACAGATCTTCTAAAATTTCACCTGCATATAGTATCACAATTCTATCTGCGATTGATTGTAATAACTTCAGGTCATGGGAGATGAATATAATTGATAGTTTCTGATCTCTGTTGAGCTTCAGCAATAGTTTTATTATCTCATTTTGTATTGTTACGTCAAGGGCTGTGGTGGGCTCATCTGCTATTAATAGTTTTGGATTGGAGGCAAGTGCCATGGCTATCATGACCCTCTGGTTCATACCGCCACTTAGATTGTGGGGGTAGCTATTAAGCCTATGCTCGGGGTTATCAATTTCCACAGCTTTCAAAAGTTCCACCGCTTTACTTTTATAGTCAATACCCCTGTTGTAAAGCTTAATTGTTTCAATCAGTTGATCACCAATTGTTAAAACAGGGTTTAAAGAAGTGGTGGGGTTCTGAAATATCATCGATACCATTCTACCCCGCAATTTCTCCTTAGATTTAACGCTACTATAATCCACACTTTCAAATAGCATTTTTTCAGAAATTATCTCAAAGGGGTATCCCAATAATCCTAAAATATATTTAGCCAATACGGTTTTTCCGGATCCAGATTCGCCAGCTATACCTAAAATCTCACCAGGTTTTATTTCCATCGATAGATCTCTGAGTATGAAATTTTTTTCAATCTTTATTGTAAGGTTTTTAATCTGTAACATGAAAAAAATATATTTGAAAAATTTTTTTTTGTCTATATTATATTTCTATATGAATGATGTCAGAGATACAATTTTAGATAGAATAGATATTGCAGATTATATATCCCAGTATGTAGATCTAAAAAGATATGGTAGTTATTACAAGGGGTTATGTCCTTTTCATAATGAAAAAACACCATCTTTTATAGTGACTCCATCCAAGAGATTGTTCCACTGTTTTGGCTGTGGTGCGGCAGGAAATCTGATTACTTTTGTTATGAAATACAACAACTTAAGTTATGTTGATGCGTTAAGAATGCTTGCCGCAAAAGCCGGAATCGATTTTGAAAAAACAGAAAAGGTTGATAAATCTTTGGTATTTTTAAAGCAACTTCATCTGGATATCCAACTCCTATCACAAAAATATCTCTTTGAAGAACCTGGAAAATTTTGTCTTGAATATGTCTTAAAAAGGGGATTTTCTGAGTTAGAGATAACTGAATTTGGGCTTGGGATAATACCTAAAGGGTGTAACCTTGATTCCATTTTAAAAAAATATAGCATTGATGTGATTAAAAAATCTGGACTTTTCTATTATAGAGATGGTAAAAATATTTTTAAGATGGCTGGAAGACTTTTATTCCCCATAAAAGATCAGTTTGGTGAGGTGATAGCCTTTTCCGGAAGAGATTTAGTTGGTGAAGATCCCAAATATATAAATTCTCCTGAGACTCCGATATTTAAAAAAGGGTCGCTTTTATACAATCTGGACAAAGCAAAAGAATTTGCCTTATCCCAGAAAAGTCTATTTGTGGTGGAAGGGTATTTTGATGTTATCCGGATGTGGAGTAAGGGTTATAAAAATGTTGTATCTTCGATGGGGACAGCGTTTACTATTGAACAGGCTATGCTAATAAAGAGATATGCCGAAAACCCGATTGTTGTCTTTGATGGGGATCAGGCGGGGATAAATGCTGCCTATAAGACTATAGAACCTTTTGTGGCAATAAATACAATACCTGAGGTTGTTTTTTTGCCAAAAGGGGAAGATCCTGATAGCTTGCTATTGAAAGATAAAGAGATATTTGATGATTGTATTTCAAAGAGGAAAGATCTTTTGATACTTATGGCGGAAATTTATTCTAAAAAAGAGGGATCTCTGTCTGTCAGAGCCTCAAATTTCAAATCTCTTATTAAAAAACTGGATAATTTTCCGGAAGCAAATCTAAAAAACATCTATCTTACTAAGATTAAAGATATTTTTAATATAGATTTTGAAATTATATATAAAAATAAGAACATAAAAAAATTGCAAAATAACCAAAAAAGTATAAAATATATTTATGAGGATGATTTTCTCTCTGCCCTTATGCAAATAAATGATGAAGAAGTTGTATCCGGTGTTATAGATGGAATAGAAAAAGAATACTTTCTTCAAGACGATAGACGGCGAATTTTTGAAAAGATTGTTGACAATTTGAATAATTCTGGTAATATTGATGCCCTTTTCAACGACGATGAGGTGGGTGAGTTGATCAGCTATCTTGTATCGTGTAGAGTTTTTGAAGAGCCTTACAAGGTGGCTATAATTAACAAAGAGAAGCTCATATATAATTACAAGTCTAATGAAATAAAAAAGCTACGTGATGAATTATCAAAATCTGCCGGTGATACTTCAAAGTCGTTGGACATTCTTAAGAAGATAGATAAGCTAACAAAAGATTTAAGTAAATACAACATATTGGAGGCATGATTGATGTCTAAGAAAGTTAAGCTGCCTGATTTAAAACCTCTTATTGCTTTAGGGAAGGAAAAAGGTTTTCTTACATTTGATGAGATCAATGAGATGATTCCTGAAGATGTACTTTTACCCGATATACTTGAGGAGATTTTGGTCAGGTTAAAACAGCTTAAAATAGATGTTATTGATAATAGAAATTCCGCTGCTCCTGTGATAGCTGCTCCGATCATTGAAGAGGAGGAGGTGGAGCTTGATGATTTGGAGTCAGACGAGATTATGATTGACGAAAATCTCGAAGAGGGGCTTTCTTTTGATGATCCGGTTAAACTTTATCTAAGGGAGATGGGGAATATTCCTCTTCTGAGTAGAGAGGAGGAGACGGAGGTTGCTAAAGAGATTGAAAATGGCCAAAGGGAAGTTATTATTAATACTCTATCATTTATCTATGCAGCTGAAAAGTTTTTGACTATAGTTGAAGATATCAAAAATGGTAATTTTAAGCTTAAAGATTTGGTGGATTTTGAAGATATAAATGTGGAAGATGAGATCGATATTGATGAAGTGGACGAGGAAGAGTTAAAGAGATTAAAAGATGAAAGGGATCTTAAAATTAGAGATGAATACCTATCCATTCTTGATGATACATGTTTAAAGATCTCTGAGGCCATTAAGACGTGTAAAAAGATCCGCACGATGAAAAAACAGGAAAGGATAGAAGCAACAAAAAAACAGATGATTGAAATTTTAGACGACGTTGCAAGGCAGCTCTTAAAGATAAAAGTGAATTATTCACTGATATGCAACCTTGCCAAAGAGATTTCTACTACGTATGAGGAGCTTAATCAGTATGAAAAAGATCTCAAAAAGATTGCCGATATATTTAAATACAGAGAAGAGAATATAGATTATATCCATTTAGATCCTAAAAAGCTTGAGGCTTGTGAAGTTAGACATCTTTCCCAAAGGGATATCCAGAATCTCATAGCAAAATTTAAAAGCATACAACTAAAAGCCCAAAAAAATATAAAACTTTTGGGTTATAGCCGTAGTGAATTGGACGCCTTACATGAAATGTTAACAAACAATATGACAAAGACCGAGCTGTATAAAACAAAGCTTATACAGTCAAACTTAAGACTTGTGGTAAGCATTGCAAAGAAATATACGAATAGGGGGCTGCAGTTTTTGGATCTCATTCAGGAAGGGAATATTGGTCTTATGAAGGCTGTTGAGAAATTTGAATATCAGAGGGGTTATAAATTTTCTACATATGCCACCTGGTGGATCAGACAGGCAATTACAAGGGCCATTGCAGACCAGGCCAGAACCATTAGAATTCCTGTTCACATGATAGAGACCATAAATAAAATGATGAAGATATCAAGACAGCTGCAGGTGGATCTTGGCAGGGAGCCCACACCTGAAGAGATATCTGAAAAGATGGATGTACCTGTGGAAAAGGTAAAAAAAGTTCTTAGAATTGCCAAAGAACCGGTATCACTTGAAACACCCATTGGGGAAGATGAGGATAGCTCTTTGGGTGATTTTATTGAAGATAAAAAATCAAGGAATCCACTTGATGAGGTTGTATATCTTAAATTGAGTGAACATACAAAACAGATACTAGACACCCTCTCACCAAGGGAGGCTTCTGTGTTGAGGCTTCGTTTTGGTATAGATTGTTCATCAGATCATACGCTTGAAGAAGTGGGGAAAAAGTTTAACGTCACTAGAGAGCGTATAAGACAGATTGAGGCTAAAGCCCTCAGAAAATTAAGACATCCCACAAGAAGTAGAATTCTAAAAACCTTTGGAGAATAATATGTTTGGTTTTGAAGAGAAGCTGGCAAGACTTGTTTGTGACTATAGCCTTCAGATAAAAGAAGGTGATGTTGTGGAGATAAGGGGTGAAAGCTGCGCTGAACCCTTTATAAAAGTATTGTATAAATATATCTTAATGAAGAAGGCTTACCCTCTTCTTAGAATGAGCTTTAATGAGCAGCTTTACACATTTTATAAATACGCCGATAAAAGTATATTGGAGATGCTACCAGAAATAATGCTTACAACATCGAAGACGCTGAATGCTGTTATCCATATCGATTCTGAAGCAAATACCAAACAATTGAGTAATGTGGACCCTACAAAGGTAGCTATCCACAAAAAAACCACCAAAGTATTAAAAGATATAATGTTTGAAAGGGAAGCCAGAGGGGAATTTAGATGGGTAATTGCCCCTTATCCAACATATGCAATGGCTCAGGATGCAGAGATGAGTCTTGATGATTATGCTGACTTTATAAAGATGGCCTGTAAGTTGGATGAGGAAGATCCGGTGGAAGCCTGGAAAGAGGTTGACAGTATACAGAAGAAGATAGTTGAACTTATGTCTGATACCGTTGAGCTAAGAATCATTGGTGAAAAAACCGATTTTGTATTAAGAACCGAAGGTAGAAAATGGATAAATTGCAGCGGAAGACACAATCTACCAGATGGAGAGGTATTTACAAGTCCAGTTGAGGATAGTGCAAATGGTGAGATATATTTTGATATCCCAACTTCATTTATGGGGGTGGAAGTTTCTGGTGTATATCTTAAATTTGAAAAGGGTAAAGTTGTAAAAGCCAGCGCCGAAAAAGGTGATCAGTTTTTGCAGAAGATGTTGGATACAGATGAAGGCTCAAGATATGTGGGGGAGATAGCTTTTGGTTTAAATGAGTCGATAACATTCCCCAGTAAAAATATACTGTTTGATGAAAAAATAGGTAAGTCAATACATCTTGCCATTGGCTCTTCTTATCCTGAGGCTGGTGGGAAAAATCAGTCGGGTTTGCATTGGGATCTGATAAAGAGTATGAAACATGGTGGGGAAGTTTATAAAAATGGTAAACTTATATATAAAAACGGTAATTTTTTAGATGTCTGAATCTTTCTTCTTCCATAGCCCGGTTAAGGTTTTTGTTGAAAAAGATCCTTACGAAGTATTATCCGATTTTCTATCGGATTCCTGTCGTATAGGGGTTGTGTCCGGTAAAGTGGCAATTTTAAAAACTGGCTTTAAGGAATTTCTTTTAAAAAGATTTCCAGATAAAGAGTTCTTTTTTTATGATGATATTAGTGAAAATCCTAGGATCAATGAAGTTATCAAAGGTGGTAGATTTTTAAGGGATTCAAAGGTTGAGAAAGTTATTGCTTTTGGTGGTGGAAGTGCACTGGATGCAGGTAAAGCCTGCTCCATCTTTGCCACAAATAATAGGCCCTTTTATGAGCTTATGGCTGACAATAACTATGAAAAACCTATACCGCTTCTTGCAGTACCCACCACCTGTGGTACAGGTTCTGAAATGAATCATTACAGTATAATAACAGATCTTGAAAAAATGGATAAAGTGAATTTTAAGAAGCCGGATCTTTTTCCTAAGTATGCTATGTTGTGGTCGGAATATTTAAAATCGTTGGATGAGACATTATTGTTATGGACAGTTTACGATGCTTTCAGCCATGCAATGGAAGGGTATCTTTCCAAAAGATCAAATCCATTCTCAGATATTCTTGCTATTGAGGCTATGAGGCTTATCCTGACTAACCTTAAGAGCTATTCAAACTCAAAAAAGTTGAATCTAAGCAAGCTTCTATTTGCATCTTCCCTTTCTGGTGCTGTTATCTTGCATACAGGGACCACGATACTACACGCTCTTGGGTATTATCTTACCAACGTACATGGGATTCAACATGGTCTTGCCAATGCGTTGCTTATCCCTCGATATTTGATGATGTGTGAGGGTAAAGGTGTTGAAAAGATAGATGTAATAAGAAATATAGAAAAAGAGCTTCATTTTTCTATCGTCGATTCAATCAAAGACGTTTTGGGGGACAGGCTAATAAAGCTTCTCTCTGGTGTTGATACAGAAAAAATGGTGGATTATGCTTCGAATAAGCCGAACAGTTTATCTACTCCGTTTGTTGTAACAAAAGATTATATTCTAAGGCATTTTTCCTGATTTTAGAGTATCTTTCTATTATTGTTTTTACATAGTATTCCGTTTCGCCGATTTTTGGAATGGCCATAACCTTTGACACCTTAGTTGGTCCAGCATTATACGCAGATAAGGCTAGATCGAGCCTTTTGAATCGTTTGACCTGCAGGGATAGATATTTAATTCCGGCTTCAAGATTTTGGTCAATGTCAAAAGGTTTGTCAAAACCCATTTCAAAAAAAGTAGTTGGCATTACCTGCATTAATCCCACAGCACCAGTTCTTGAAATGGCATATTTTTTATATTTTGATTCCACTTCGATTACAATCTTTACCAATTCGGGATCTATTTTGTATTTTTTTGATAACTGGTGTATCTTCTTATTTAGTTCATCATAAGATGGTAACGGAATCAAAACCCCAGTTTCAAAAACGATGTAATGAAGTAGATGGAAAACACTAATTGTTCTTGATTTTATAAAAAAAGGATTTATAATGGATTTTGGGTTTAGTGTCGTGAAAAAAGTGATGGTATTTATAAAAATAACATGAACTATAAATGTATACAGTATTAACTTGTAAATTTTGGTTACCATCTGATAAGTATTTCATAAATTATTTTTATAGTCAATAATATTTGTGGGAGTATTTGATGAAAATATGCGATAAGTTGAATATTAAGAAAAGAGTTTTGTCCTTTGAATTTTTCCCTCCCAAAAAAGTGGAGAATGAACATATATTATTTGAAACCTTAGATGAACTAATAAATTTTAATCCAGATTTTGTGTCAATTACGTATGGTGCTGGGGGGAGTACTAAGGATAAAACCTTAGAATGGACGTTAAAGATAAAAAATGATTACAAACTCACAGTGATGATGCATCTTACATGCATTACTTCTGATAAAGAAGAAATAGATGAATTGTTGGATAATCTCAAAAAAAACGGCATAGAAAATATTTTAGCACTCAGGGGAGATATTCCTAAGGATGGCTTGAATTACCATATTAGCAATGATTTTAAGTATGCTTCAGATCTAGTTGGTTTTATAAAACAGAAAGATTTTTGTATAGGGGTTGCGGGTTATCCGGAGGGGCACCTGGAGGCCAATAGTATCGAAGAGGATATCTTGAATTTGAAAAAAAAGATTGAAGCTGGTGGAGATTTCATCATAACCCAATTATTTTTTGATAATAGATTATTTTACAAATATCTTGAATTGCTTGCTAAAAACGATATAAATACACATGTCCTGGCGGGAATAATGCCTATAACTTCATTTGCACAGGTGGATAAATTTAAAAAGATGTGCGGTGTTTATATCCCTGAGGAGTTTATCAATCGAATTACAGATAAGGATGACGATTATGTTTTCAATGCCGGACTGGAATATACCATAAAGCAGTGTGAAGATCTTTTGTCGAATGGTGTCAAAGGATTGCATTTTTATACACTTAATAAGTCTGAAGCTACTAAAAAGATTTTAAACAATCTAAAATATGAAGTATAATAGGGCATTGCTTTTTCCTACTTTAAAAGAGGCTTCATACGTTTTTAAAAAACCTTTTACAGAACAGAATGGTATCTTAACATTTTCTACGGCTAATACCGCTGTATTCATAGTGGGGGTGGGGAAAAGTTTATCTGCTTTAAATAGTTTCAAGCTTTTTCAGAACGATGTTGCCAGGTGCTATTTTTTAATGGGGATATGTGGTGCATATAGAAATTCTGGTTTGAATATCGGAGATGTTGTCACGATCTTTGAAGATTACTTTGCTGATGAGGGGGTGTTTTTAGGTGAAAAAATTTTAGGTACAGACGAAATCGGTTTTTCTATATGCGAAAAAAATAGAGTCTTTTTCGATATATGGGATAACCTTAAGATTGTCAACAGTAACACAGTGTCCCTTTGTAGTGGTATCAATTTTTACTCAGATCTTTTACGCAGCAGGACAAATGCAGATGTTGAAACTATGGAAGGGGCTTCGGTGGGGCTTGCTGCTAAAAAATTTAATAAACAAATTTACCATATCAGGGCTGTTTCCAACTACACCGGAGATAGGAAAGATCAGGAATGGAACTTTAAGCTGGCAATGGATAATTTAAGTAGTTTCATTTACAGGGAATTACTATGAGAAAAATTTTATGTTTACTTTTATTCTTCATGAGTAGTTTTGCTTATCCCTACTGTTTTGATGAGGCTGAGAAAATCTATAATGTCAATAAAGAGCTTTTGATAGCCATCGCAAAGGTGGAAAGTAATATGAGACCAGATGCCATAAACTGGAACAGAAATGGTACCTTTGATTATGGAGTGATGCAGATAAATAGTGCGTGGTATTATGAACTTGGGGAAGAGAAATGGCATAAACTTGCAGACCCCTGTGAAAACGTTAAGACCGGAGCTATGATTTTATCAAAGTGTATAAAAAAGTATGGGTTTAACTGGAAAGCTGTGGATTGCTACAATAAAGGTTCAAAGGCGAGTGATTTTAGTAGTTATGTATTAAAGGTGTATAAAAAGCTCGTGGCTTCCCCTAAGAATAAAAAGGGGATTGATCAGTAATCTTTTGTTTTGGTTTTTAATATTATTTTATAAATTTTCAAACAGATCCAGGCATCTGTGGCAGCATAAAGCATCTGTTTTGGTGAGAGGGGATGTTTATCCCAATTCGATGTCTGGGATGATTTAATTATTCTTTTGTTTAAAAAGTAAGCTGACAAAAATCTCAGATTTGTCCTTGGAAGATTCATCTGTTTTGCTATAAATTGCAAGTCCACAAATGAATTTTTTAATATCTCAATATTGGAGATTTCATTGATCTTTTTGATGTCATCGGCTATTCCTGCACCAATTTTGGTTATCTCAGGATTATTGAGGTATTTAATGATTATACTTTTGTCTTTAATTTGTTTTAAATGGAAAAGAAATGCTTTATTTTCAGTTGCGATCTGTATGAGGGATAGATGATTTTTGATATTCTTCTTAAAAGATGGCTTGGTTTCTGTATCAAACCCCACTAATTCGTCGTTAGGTAGTTTGATGTTTTTTAGTTTCTCATCGCTATCGATATATAAAATCTCACCTTCAAAAGATATTACTTCTAAGTTGTTTATATCTTCAGTTGAAAGCAGATTGTAATGATTATCTGCTTGCAGTTGTGAAATCAGGGTCATTTAGATAAGTTTTGGCTCCCACATATCTTTTTTTGTAGTATGGTAGTTCAAGAGATTCCACCCTTACTTTTTGCCCAACTCTGGGGGCATGTATAAATTTTCCATCACCGATGTAGATACCTACGTGTGAAATTGAACGACCATTTATTTTAAAAAATACCAGATCTCCTCTTTGCAGGTCATCCTTAATGGAATAACCTCTTTTATACTGGTCAAGAGATGACCTTGGAAGATCTATCCCATTCATTCTGAAAACTGTCTGGACAAAACCGCTGCAGTCGAATCCATCTTCATTATTCCCACCTTTTATATACGGAGTTCCCAGATAATTAAATGCTGTATTGACAATCTTCTCCCTTAAATCGTTATCATTTTTTGTAATCTTATAGCTATCAGGCGATACTATTAAATATTCATTTATTATGCCTTCCTCTTTTAGTTTTTCAGCAGTATATATCGCCGCATCCTGCGTATAGAAATTGCCAAATCTCACCTTATATATATTACCATCTTTATAGTAATACGGATCCAATCCTTTTTGTGACAGTTTATCCATGAATCGCTGTACATTGTCAAAATCTGAAAAAGCACCCGCTTGAATGGTGTATTGAATCATGTCGGATCGCACAAGCCCCTTGGTGGAACAACCAAACATTGCAAATGTTAACATAAACAAAAATAAAAAAAATATTTTTTTCAACAGCAACCTCACTTATTTTATAAAAAATCCCGGCCAGCTTCTTGGAGGGGAGGGTGAAGCGTAGATATAGCCGGGCTACAAAACTAATATAACAATATTTTATTTTAAACGCAAGAGCTTTTTTGTAACCTATTATTGTAATTGAATATTTTATGATATGTTTTGATGGAGTATATCAGCTAAATTTACTTAGTATTAAATCCGGTAATGGGACAGCTTTTTTTCTATTGTTATCGTAGGATACCAGTGTAGTTTGAGCAGTGGCATACTCTAAACCGGATCCATTGTGGATGGAATAGGTAAGCGTGAAGGATGTTCTTTTGAGTTCTTTTAAATTAAAAGACACTATTACTTTATCTCCTAAATGGATTGGGTGTTTGAAATCACATGAGGCACTTACGATGATCAAGTAAATACCTTGTGTTATTAGTTCATTGAATTCATCAAGGAATACTTTTGTTCTTACAGTTTCAAGATAGGTAAAATATGTGGCGTGGTTTACGTGTCCATATGCATCTAAATCGGAATATCTTACCTCAATTTCTCCAGAAAAAGACATCTCTTTCATAGAAAATAAATAAAAAGAAAATATAATTTTGTCAATTATTTTTTTTATGTGAAAAAATTAATATATTCTTTACAACACTAAAAATCTTATTATAATATGATTTGGGGGTAATATATGGACTGGTATATCGAAGAAGAACCGAAAAATTTTGATACTCATTTTGCTTCACCAAATAGGTCTACAATGCCAGAGCTTATTTCTGAGCTTGAGATTCTCTCCAAGAGCAAAATTGTGGATGCTTTGATGGTAACAACGGGTGGTCTTTTAGCGATTTTAAATAAAAATCGACAGGTATTGATGATCAATAACAATTTTTTAAAAATGCTAGGGATATCCAATCCTGTTGATGCTTTTGGGTTAAGGCCAGGTGAGCTTGTGGGATGTGTTCATTCAAAAGATATGAAAGCTGGATGTGGAACATCTGAATATTGTAAAACATGTGGGGCAGTTATTTCTATAATCACTGCATTGGAAACAAATGAGCCAGTTGAAAAAAAATGTATTATAGATACTGATAAAAATACTCTTGTACTAAATGTTCGTACTGTTCCAATTGTTGTGGATGGGTTGAAAGTTTTATTGCTTTTTGCAGATGATATATCAGAAAAGGAGTATTGTAAGGCTGCAAATGTCTATATGTGTAACGAATTGAAACGTAACCTCGAAAGTATTATTTCTAATGTTGATTTCTTAAGAATCCACTTACCTTTAGGTTCCTTTGCTATTATTTCTAATGTGGAGGACCTTTTCTTCCTTGCAAAAAAAATCTATAAGGATTTAGATTTTTATAAGACAATAGTAACAGAAAATATTTATGATATTCGCCCATCTGTGAAAAAGGTGAATCTATCGGCCTTACTGGATGATGTTCGGATATGCTTTAATAAGCATTATCATGAGTCCCACAAAGAGCTTAAAATTGATTGGAATTTTAAAAATATTGATTTATTGACGGATGAACTACTTTTTTTAAAGGTAATTTCTCTCTTGTTGGAGAATGCTGTGGAGCATACGGATAAAATTGTTAAGTTATGGGTAGATGTTAATGAGAAATCTGTTGTTTGTCATATATGGAATGAAAAAAAGATAGAATCTGATGTGGCCAAAAGGGTTTTTCAGAAATTTTTTACCACAAAGTCTGAGTTGGGACACGGGTTTGGAACATTTATGGCAAAATTTATTGCCGAAAAGGTTCTGTTAGGGAAATTGACTTTTACGACTGTAGATAATGGCACTACTTTTTCTTTTGAGCATCCATTGAGATAACTTGCGATTTTTTGATGTTTCTTGGTAAAACAATTTGTTTTCAATTGGTGGGAGGATGTGTGATTAAGCCTCCCACATAAGAGACATTGTTTGTGTTACATATATCTTCCCACGGCTAATGCGATAGCTTTTAGTTCACCCATTAACCTTAGGAATTGATCAGGTCTCAGGGATTGGGCGCCATCACTGAGGGCTTTTTCCGGTTCTGGATGTACTTCTATGATAAGTCCATCTGCACCAGCAGCTATTGCGGCTTTGGATAGAGACGGTACATAATGCCAATGCCCTGCTGCATGGCTTGGGTCTATAATTATAGGCAGATGTGATTTATCTTTCACTACCGGAACACAGCTTATGTCAAGAGTATTCCTGGTGGATGTTTCAAAAGTTCTGATACCTCTTTCACATAAAACAACATTTCTATTCCCTTCTGCAAGTATGTATTCAGCTGCAAGTAGGAATTCTTCAATGGTTGTGGCCATTCCTCTTTTTAATAAAACTGGCTTACCAACTTGACCTAACAGGCTCAAAAGCGCAAAGTTTTGTATGTTTCTCGCACCCACCTGAAACATATCGGTGTATTTATTTACCAAATCCACATCCCTTGGATTTACAACTTCCGTTACGACTGGTAAACCTGTGACCTCCCTTGCTTTTGCAAGAAGTTTTAGCCCCTCTTCACCTAAGCCCTGGAAAGCGTATGGGGATGTTCTGGGTTTGAATGCCCCACCCCGAAGCATTTTTGCACCGGCTGCTTTTACATATTCGGCCGTTTTTATGATCTGCTCTTCATTTTCTACGGAGCAGGGACCTGCTATTACGGTAATCTCTTCACCTCCAAATTTGACTCCACAAACCTCAACGATGCTTGGTTCTTTTTTTACCTCTTTGCTGGAGAGCTTGTATGGTTTTGTAATTGGAACTACTCTGTCTACTCCCGGCATATCTTCTATGACGCCTATGTTATCTCTGTCTCCTAAGCCAACTAATCCTATTACGTTTCTCTCTTTCCCATAAATTATATGGGGAGTAAATCCAAGACTTTCGGCTTTTTTGCATACCTCCTGAAGTTCATTTTCTTTTGAACCAATTTGCATTACAACAATCATATAATTACCTCCTATAAGTTTATAGATATAAAAAAAGGAGCCGCAAGAGGGGATCGCCCGCCTGCGGCTCCTGTTTTTACTATTTAAAAACAGGTTTCACCTCAAGCGGCAACCTCCAAAAAAGAAAAAGCAAAAAAAGAAGAAAGAAAAAATTACGAATATATTTTTGGATTTTACTTCAGATATCTTTATGAAACTTGTCAGAGCGTTTTTGTTATCCATAGAAGAGATCTAATTTAAAACTATTCAAAAGTCAAGTAAAATTTTGTTTTTTTAATTATTTATAGTAAAATGGTAACAATAAGTTCTAAGTGGGGTGTATTATCCCCACTTTTATAAAGTTTTAAGATGCAGTCCATCCACAATCTATTGTTATCATCGACCCTGTAATACACTGGGCGGCATCTGAGCATAGGTACAGTACCATACTGCCCACTTCTGATGGTTCAATGAGTCTTTTTACATAGGCTTTTTTGAGCATTATTTCTTCTATTACTTTTTCTCTCGGGATACCATGAGTCTTTGCCTGTGCATCTATCTGATTGTCCACAAGGGGAGTTCTTACATAGGCGGGGCATATCGAATTGACCGTAATTCCATATTTTCCCCCTTCAAGTGCAGTTGTTTTTGTAAGACCTGATAAACCATGTTTGGCTGAGATATACGCAGATTTAAATTCTGATGCCCTTAATCCATGTACCGAATTGATGTTTATAATCCTTCCCCATTTTTTTTCTTTCATGTAGTTCCATGAGTATTTTGTTAAAAGAAATGGGGCAGTTAACATAAGACTGATCATAAAATCCCACTTGTCTTCTGGAAAATCTTCAATTGGTGAAACATGCTGTATACCGGCATTGTTTACCAAAATATCAACTGAACCAAAAGTATTTCCGGCAAAATTTATAAGATCTCTACAGTCAGATCTTTTGGATAAGTCCGCCTGAAAAAATTTTGCATTAATTCTCTTTGCTTCTTCTATTCCTTTCTCCTTGTTTATATCTGCCATAACGACCTTGCAGCCTGCTTTTGATAATTGTTCTGCAATTGCCAAACCAATACCACTTGAGGCACCAGTTACTACTGCTACTTTATCTTGCATCAACTTCCTCCTGATTTTTTTATATATGGATAGTAGCTATTATAAGCCACTACCCAGGCTTTTTTTATTTTAAATTATCTGATATTTTAAATGGAACACCTGTAGTTCTTTTTATGTCATCAAAATCTGAATAAGGAGAAATCTCTATAAGCGTTAATCCTTTATCTGGGTCTACTGTGAAAACTCCCTTTTCTGTTACTATCATTGATACCACATTCTTACCTGTAATTGGGTAGGTACATTCATTTACAATTTTAGGTTGACCATCTTTTGTGGTATGTTCCATCATTACTATCAATTTCTTCACTCCATTTACCAGATCCATTGCTCCACCAGGTCCTTTTACCATTTTACCTGGTATCATCCAGTTTGCAAGATCTCCATATTGGCTTACCTCCATACCTCCCAATACCGAAATATCTATATGTCCCCCCCTAACCATTGCAAAAGATTCTGATGAATCAAAGAACGTTGCACCTTTTTTGTAAGTAATGGTTTGTTTCCCTGCATTTATTAGATCGGGATCTTCTTCTCCAGGTTTTGGAAATGGTCCAACACCTAAAAGTCCATTTTCCGAATGGAGTGTTATATCCATATCTTCTGGTATATAATTAGCTACGAGTGTGGGCATACCTATTCCAAGATTGATATAATATCCATCTTTAAATTCTTTAACTATCCTTTTTGCCATCCATTCTTTCTGCTCATTGAATCCTTTAGCTTTTATAGTCCCATCAGAAACGGTTCTTTGCTCAATCGGTTTTTCGTAATCTTTTCCGACAACTATCCTGTCAACATATATCCCTGGCAGGTGAATTGACATTGGATCAAGTTCACCAACCTCCACAATCTCTTCAACTTCCACTACTGTTATTTTACCAGCTTTTGCACAGGCTTCATTGAAATTATTTGCTGTATATCTGAAGATTACGTTACCGGATTTATCAGCCTTCCATCCTTTAACAATTGATATATCTGTAACTATACTTTCTTCAAGAACGTATTCTTTTCCATTAAAACTCTTTATTTCTTTGTTTTCACACAATACTGTTCCAAAGCCTGTTCGGGTATAGAATGCAGGTATACCAGCTCCGCCAGCCCTGAGTTTTTCCGCAAGGGTACCCTGGGGTGTTAGCTCCACTTCGAGTTCACCATTAAGAAACTGTTTTTCAAATATGGAATTTTCACCAACATATGAAGATATCATCTTTTTTATCTGTTTGGTTTGTAGTAAAAGACCAAGTCCAAAGTTATCCACGCCAGCATTGTTACTGACAAATGTTAGATTTTTAACGCCACTATCTCTTATTGCTAATATAAGCTTTTCGGGAATTCCGCAGAGCCCGAAACCTCCTGCAGCTATTGTCATATTATCTTTCAAAAGATCTTTAATTGCCTCTTTTGCATCATAAAAAATAGGTTTCATATCCTATCTCCTAATTGATTTTTTCAATTAAAACTGCAACTGCTTCGCCTCCACCAATGCATAAAGTGGCAATGCCATATTTTTTGTTTTTCTGGATCATCTCTCTTGCAAGGGTGATAAGTAGCCTCGCACCGCTCGCACCAACTGGGTGTCCAAAAGCGACCGCTCCTCCATTAACATTAACTTTATTGATGTCTAATTTTAGTTTTTTAATTGCCATAAGAGGTACGGCAGCAAAAGCTTCATTTATTTCAAAAAGGTCTATCTGATCTAAGTTTAGCTTAGCTTTTTCTATTACCTTTTCAATTGCTCCTATTGGTGCTTCACCAAAATCGTTTGGATGAATACTATTTGTTGAGTAAGCCACAATTCTTATTTTTGGCTGAAACCCATATTTTTTCACTGCATCATCATCCGCTATTAATGTAATTGCTGCACCATCGTTTATCTTTGATGCATTTCCTGCTGTGATACTTCCATCTTTTGCAAAAACAGGTTTTAGGGATCCGAGTTTTGCTACATCCCCTTTGAATGGATCTTCATCTTTATCAATAATATGTTCACCTTTTTTGGTCTTTTTTATTACTGGAAGGATTTCCGAACTGATTGTTCCATTTTCGATAGCAGTTTGGGCAAGTGTGTAACTTCTGATGGCATAGTTATCCTGATCTTCCCTTGTTATACCATTTTTCTTTATACTTTCTTCTGTTATCTCCCCCATATGTTTTCCGGAATATGGATCCTGCAAAGCATCATATATCATAAGGTCAAAAAATGTTGAGTGTCCCATTCTATAACCAAATCGTGCTTTATCCATAGCAAATGGTGCCATTGACATATTTTCCATTCCTCCAGCATACACGAGGGACGAATCACCCAAAAGTATAGACTGAGTTGCAAGCATTACTGATTTCAAACCACTACCGCAAACTTTGTTTATCGTCATAGCATGCACAGAATCCGAAAGACCTGCCAATCTCATCGCCTGTCTTGCGGGAGCCTGTCTTGAACCACCCTGGATTACCTGACCAATGATAACCTCATTAGCGGCATCAGAAGGTAGATTGTATCTCTGCTGAAGTTCTTTAATCAAAAAAGATGCTAACTCTGGTGCAGGTATGTCAGATAGGGCACCACCAAAGCTGCCGAATGGTGTCCTTATTCCATCGATTAGATATACATTTTTCATAGACTCTCCTTTAGATTTTTTATAATAAATAAACAAATATCGTGCCAAATAAAATAAATAGTCAATAAGAGAAGATTAATTTTTTGCTTCTCAATTTACGAGTAATAATGTTCTTTGATTTAGAAGTGGATTAAGAAGAATTTTTCTTATATCTGATTCTTTTTTAAATCAAAAATGTTTTAAATCAGGTTTATTGGGGGTTTTTTGATTTGAAAATAAATCAATGATTCATTCTTGCATCAGAAATGTTGTGCTTTTTAAAAAGCCTCACCACCTTGGATTGACTTATTCCAAGGGATTTTGCTATTTCTCTGGTTGTCTTACCACTTTTCTTTTCGTTAAGGAGGATCTGCTTTTCAATAGAATTTAGAGTGGACATTAAATTTCCACTTTTATGTATCTCTTTTATTGTTTGATTAAATTCTATATTGTTTAAATCATCAATTGTGATTAAGTTTGCCTTTGATAGCAGAATGAGTCGCTCTATTACATTTTCAAGCTCTCTAATATTCCCTTCCCAGTGGAATTTAGTGAAATACTCGATTACATCATAAGCGATCATTTTGTTGAATTTATACTTCAAGTTGTATTTTTCCAGAAAATATTTTGTCAACAATGGGATATCTTCGATTCTTTCCCTTAAAGGTGGAATATGTAAGCTTACTACATTTAGTCTGTAAAAAAGATCTTCTCTGAATTTACCTTCTTTTGATAAAGTGTATAGATCTTTGTTTGAAGCAGATATGATTCTGACATCTGCTTTTAAATGTTTTTGTCCACCTACCTTTATAAACTCTTTATCCTGTATAAAAGTCAATAGCTTTGATTGTGTGTTGTAGGGTAATTCAGATATCTCGTCTAAAAATAATGTCCCACCGTTTGCTATTTCTATTAGCCCTTTTTTCCCTTTTGAGCTTGCTCCGGTAAAAGCTCCAGATTCATACCCAAAAAGTTCTGATTCTATTAGATTCTCCGGGATAGCTCCACAGTTTATCTTTATAAAGGGTCCATTTTTTCTTGTACTCAATTTATGAATTACTTCAGCGATAAGAGATTTACCAACTCCAGTTTCTCCTGTAATGAGTATAGTACAATCTGTTGGAGCGATTTTTATGGCAATGTTTATTACTTCATTCATTCTTTTATTTGAAGATATTAAATTTTGTTGATCTAATTTGAAATTACTGACGGTATCAAGATCTATAGTACTATTGTAAATGATATTCGTTAGATCCCAAATTGTATTCACTACATATATAATTTCACCTTTTTCATTGAAGATAGGTTTTCCTTTTACTAAAAAATTTTTATTGGTTATTGTCCTATAGGTGGCGGTAGCTTCCTTTTTTGTCTGAAGGACTATTAAAGTGGCAGAACCAGTGAAATATTTATATTTGTATACAAGGTCATGTAGATTTTTCCCTTTTATCTCTTCAAATGGTATTTCAGCCATGTTTTCAAATGTTTTGTTTACATAAAGTGTTTTTCCCTCGCTATCGGCGAGATAAACGCCATTGAAGAGATTGTCCAGGATAAGCTCCAATTGCTCAACGCTCAACTTGTTATTTTCCATAAAGCTACTTTTAGTTATTATTAAGAAAAAGTCAATAAACAAAGCAGGGGAGATCCCTGCTTTATTTCATAATGGCATCTGGTAAAAATGTTATAATTGAAGGGAAAATGATGCAAAGAATTAATCCAATCATTTGTAATATAACAAACGGAACGATACCTTTATATATATCTTTCAGATCTGTTCCTGCTGGAGCTATACCTCTGTAGTAAAATAGGGAATAACCAAAAGGTGGTGTCAGAAATGACATCTGAAGATTTACAGCGACAAGCATTGTAAACCATAGTGTGTCGAAACCTAATTTCTCAATTATTGGTATAAAAATAGGCATTGTTAATAGTAAAATTCCAAGCCAATCCACAAACATACCCAGAATAAATAATATAAACATCATAATCCCAAGGATTACCCATCTATTTTCACTAATCATAAATAGTAATTTTGTGAATGTTTCCCCTCCGCCTAATCCCATAAAAACAGATGTGTAAAGGTTAGCACCAATGAATATAAACATTACCATGCAGGTTATCTTTAATGTTGCAACCCCTGCATCTATTAAAAGTTTTACATCAAATCTTTTGTTTGCAATAGCAAGTATCATTGCGCCAAGACATCCCATACCGGCAGCTTCAGTTGGTGTTGCTATACCGAAGGCGATAGTTCCAAGTACTGCAAATATTAAAAATAATGTGGGGAGCATAGATTTTAAAGTGAGTGTTACTTTTTGTTTTAATGTATGAGTTCTTTCCTCTTTAGGTAGTGGAGGTCCTACTTCAGGTTTTAGAAGAGCATATACAAAAATGTATATAAGATAAAGGAAAGATAGAAGGAACCCAGGCATGAATGCTGCTAAGAAGAGTTTCCCCACTGATATCCCCACAAGTCCGCCCATTACCACAAGCATTATGGATGGAGGGATGAGAATGCCGAGGGTTCCCCCAGCGATGACTGTGCCGGCGACTAATCTTTTATCATACCCTTTTTTAACCATTGAAGGTGCCGCCAGAAGACCCATTGATACCACTGAAGCTCCAACTATACCGGTAGTTGCTGCAAAAAGTGTGGCAACTACTGTAGTGGCGAGTGCAAGACCACCCCGCACAGGCCCAAAAACTATATACATAGCTTCGAAAAGTTCATCTGCGACACCAGATTTGTCCAAAAATTGTGCCATTAAAATAAAAAGTGGAATGGCCACAAGCACATAATTTTCCGTAGAGTTCTTCTGCAAGTTTCATCCCCTCATGTTCCAGCCAAATTGTGTATTCCAGTGAATTCATTCCAAAAGGTACAGATGCAAATGCCACAAAAGCTTCATCTTTACCCTTCCAATAGCCTGGCCAGTCGTGTCCCATCTGAGCCACATTGTTTCTGACTGCATCGAAAACCTGAAATGCAGGTACTATTGCACCGTCAGGATAAACTTTGATGATAAACTCGCCGTTGCTTAGTTCTTTAACAACCTCAGCAAAATGCTCTGCTGCCCTTTGAAAACTAATGCTGTTTGACCATGTGGTGACCATTTTCCATTCTACTTTTGTTGCAAAAACTGAAGATACCATAAAAATTGATACAGCTAATGTTAAAAATAGTTTTTTCATAAAACCTCCTTTTTATTTATTGGCTCTTATTACCTTTTTTAAATATTGCATCGTAGACCAACTCTATCGGATGTGTTATCTCCACATCCAATAGATTTTCTCCATAAATAGAATCTGTAAGCTGCATTACGCAGCCGGGGCATGGACTTAAAACCTTTTTATAACCTTTTTCCATCACCTCCTCAGCTTTTGTTTTTCCAATCTGCCTGGAGTTTTTATAATTTTTCATGTTAAAGGTGCCTCCAAATCCGCAGCAATTTCTGTTTTCCATTGGTGCAAAATTTGTGCCAAGTTTTTTTATAACATTGTTTAATTTTGGCTCTTTGGATTGATCGTAATGACATGGTAAATGAAGGGTGATTTTTTCATCAGTTATAGATTCTAATTCTATTCCTAAAACCTCTTCAATAAATATCATAATATCGTAATACTTCTTTTTTACATATTCTCTGGTGATCTTTTCTCCCATTTCATGTAAGCCGTATTGACAGGTGGGGCATGCTGTAATTATATATTCTGCATCAATTGTGTTGAAAAATTTATAATTTTCTATGATCATATTTTTGTAGATACCAATTTCCCCAAGTGTGGCAGCTGGAATTCCACAACATCTGTTAACCTCGGGTGTATATACTGATACTCCATAATGATTTAATATTTCGATTATTTTTCTTCCCCAATCCGTGAATATCATATTGATGGCACATCCCGGATAAAAGATTGCCCTTAATTTTTCTTCTTTTGCTTTGTGGAATCCTCCAAATTCACTACAAAACGGTTTGCTCTTAATAGGGTAAACATTTCTCTCAGAAAATGAACTTATCAGTGGTTTTAATATATTTTTCTTTATCTTTTTAGAACCAAAACGCTGGCCTATATGAATGAGTGGAGAAAGTTTTGCAAGTAGCTCTGGTTTTTCGATAACAATTTTTAAGACAAGTTTGCCCCATGTCGGAAGCTTTTCTATTTTCCTTAAGATAGCTTTTGCTTTAAGAAAGATTTCATCGGTTTTTACTCCACTGGGGCAATTTATTTTACATCTACCACAGAGAAGGCAATAGTCCAGATGTTTTAAAATTGAAGAGGCTTTTTCAATTCTTCCTTCAAAGACTGCTTCAATAAGTGCTATTTTACCTCTTGCAACGGTAGTTTCTTCAAGGTCTTTTTGATAAAGGGGGCAGTGAGCCTGACATGTACCGCATTTCATGCATTGTATAGTTAGTTCTTCAAGTTCTTTGAGTTCATTTATAATATCATCCATCTTATAGTCCCATTTTGTGAGGGTTTAATATATTTTTGGGGTCTGTTCCATTTTTAAGTTTTTTCATGTAAATAATAGTCCCTTTGCCGACCTCTTTTTCCAGATATTTTGCTTTTGCAGTTCCCACACCATGTTCACCGCTCAAAGTGCCTTCTAATTCGAGGGCTGCTTCGAAAATCTCGTCGATAGCCTTTTCTACCCTTTCCATTTCTGCTTTGTTTCTTCTATCTGTCAAAATTGTTGGATGAAGGTTTCCATCCCCAGCATGTCCAAATGTACCAATGGTGAGATCATACTTTTTGGTTATAGCCTGAATCCGTCTCATCATTTCAGGTATTCTACTTCTTGGTACAGTTGCATCTTCCAAAATCAAAGTTGGTTTGAGTCTTGCTAAACTGCTGAGGGCTTTTCTGCGGGCTTCCCAGATTTTATTTCTCTCTTCTAAACTACTTGCAACTTTAAGCTCACCACCCATTTTTTGAGATATTTCTAAAATTTTTGAAAACTCCTCTTCCACCTGCCCTTCATATCCATCCACCTCAATAAGCAATAAGGCACCCGCGTCTGTAGGAAGACCTATTTTGCTTGCCTCTTCAACAGTATTAATTGTAAAATTATCAAGAAATTCGAGTGTAGCTGGCACTATTTTGGCTGCAATTATTGCAGATACCATTTCACATGCAGTGATCATATCTTTGAATAATACCAACATAGACCTGGACGTTTTTGGCTTTGGAATAAGTTTTAGTGTGATATCTGTCATTACCCCAAGCATCCCTTCAGACGACACCATTAATCCCTGAAGATTGAAACCTGTTACCAGTTTTACCGTTTTTCCTCCACTTTTTACATAATTTCCTTCCGGACAGAAAAAATTGATGCCCATTACGTAATCTTTAGTGACTCCGTATTTCAAACCTCTAAGTCCACCGGCATTTTCAGCCACATTGCCACCAATGGTTGATATATTCATGCTACCAGGATCTGGTGGATAGAATAACCCTTTCGACTCCACAGCTTTTGCAAGATTTGCAGTTACCACACCTGATTGTACCACCGCATATAGGTCATTTTCGTTGATTTCTAATATTTTATTAAAGCCAGTTGTCAAAAGAACGCAACCACCAGTTTTAGGTACAGTTCCCCCGCTTAAATTTGTGCCTGCTCCTCTTGTTATTAATGGGATATTGGCATCGTTGCATAATTTTATTATTTTTTCTATCTGTTCATAGTTTGACGGCTTTACTACTATATCCGGAAGAACGGGTATTTCAGCGTAAGCATCGTAACTGTAGCAGGCCAGTTGATCCTCTTCTGTAAAAATCGTACCATTTTCTTTTATTATCTCTTTGAATTTATATACTAATGATTTATAAAGCATTTTTCACCTCGACAAAAGGTTAAGTGGTATTACCAAAATACATATAACCAATTCTATTGTAATTGTCAAACATTTTTTTTAAAAAAGTTTGAATATTTTTGTGGATTTGCATATAATTGTAAAATATTATTATATATGTTTTTTATATAGATAAAAATAAAACAAGGTAAGAGAATTTTATTTGCAACTTTTTTAGTTAGATTTTTTTAGTCTGTAACCAATTATTTGGCCTAATACGGCAAATACTAAAAATAAAGGGATGAATTTTATGCTTAAATGTGAATAGATTCTTGATGTTGCCACTATAGGAATAGGTGCATGGATGCAAAAAAACCATCCAATGGAGAATTTCTTAAATCTTCTTCTCCAATAACCAAATGGAAGGTTTAGGAAAAATGTCATTACGCTTATAAAAATTACAACTTGCAAATGATCCATTTTTCTAATATACTTACTAAACGGAGATTTGTAAATGAAAATTTTGTATATTGGTGCTGGTGGCTTTTTAGGTGCTATTTCAAGATATTATGTTTCGAAATATTCCAACATTTTCTTGGGGGATAAAATACCTCTTGGTACGGTGATTGTGAATATTACAGGCTCTTTTATACTTGGATTTTTGTATGTATTGTCAGTGGAGAAGCTCTCTGTTGGTGACAATTTTAGATTGTTTTTGGGAGTAGGATTCCTTGGGGCATACACAACCTTTTCCACATTTTCTGTGGAGTTTATAAATCTTCTCTCTGAAGGTATTGTTTTTAATGCGGCGGTTTATTGGGTCCTTAATGTCGTAGTCAGTATTGTTGCTGCTTTTTTTGGTATTTACTTAGCCAGACTTTGAGGTGGGTTATGTCAAATAAATTAATTGGTGAACAGAAACTTGTACGGATCTTTATCGGAGAGAGTGATAAGTTTGAAGGGGAACCTCTTTATAAATATATTGTCAAAAAAGCAAGAAGTTTGGGAATTTCTGGGGCAACAGTATTTAGGGGGATTTATGGATATGGGGCCAGTTCTGTTATTCATAGTGCTTCTGTTTTAACTCTTTCGGAGGATCTACCTATAGTGATTGAGATTATAGACTCAGAAAATCAGATAGATAAACTACTTGCAGAAATAGATGGGATAATTGAGCATGGTCTGATTACAGTTGAAAAAGCAACGGTAATAAAATATTTTTAGGTGAAAAATGGGTTATCTCAAAAACATAAAATGCCCTATATTCAATGCTGAAGGTTTAAAGCCTAAGGATTTACCGCCAATCGAAGAATATTATATTGAAATAGGTGGAAATACGGATAAGGCAGGTAAATACCTTTTAAAAGATTTTCTGTCAAATTTTGAAAGAAGAGTTGTAAATTGTAGATTGACATCAGTGAGTAGATTTAGTGTAAGGGCTAATTGGGGTGGTGTTTTGTGGTCTGATTTCATTAAGTGGATTGGTGATGTGAACTATAAATATGTATATTTTGAAAGCTACGGTAAATATGTTACGGTTGTTCACAGAGAAGATCTGTCAAACGAACGGATATTGATTTGTGATGAGGTGGAAGGGGAACCTCTTGAATTTACTTATGGTGGTCCGATTAGAATGGTCATACCTAATTTATGGGGCTATAAGAGTTGCAAATGGCTCAAAAGGATATTTTTTATTGATGAATATATAGTTGGCTTCTGGGAATCGAGGGGATATGATGATAGAGGTTTGATAGAGCCATGCGTATTATTGGATGTGAATACAGGAAATTTTAAAAAAATAAAAGGTGGAGAGGTTTTGGATTTTTAATGGCTGGAAATAGTTTTGGAAGAATTTTTAGAATTACTACATTCGGTGAAAGTCATGGAAAAGCTGTTGGTGTGGTGGTGGATGGTGTTCCTGCTAAAATTCCTATAGCTGAGGATGAGATACAAAAGGAGTTAAATCGAAGGAAGCCCGGACAGAGTGAGCTTACAACTCCGAGAAATGAAGATGATGAGGTGGAGATATTAAGTGGTGTTTTTGATGGAATGACCACCGGTACGCCAATATGTATGGTTGTTTACAATAAAAATCAGAAATCTAAAGATTATGATGCGGTGAAAAATCTTTTTAGACCAGGACATGCGGACTATACCTATCAAATGAAATATGGGATAAGAGATTATAGAGGTGGTGGAAGATCATCTTCCAGGGAGACTATCGGTAGAGTTTGTGCAGGTGCAATTGCCAAAAAGATTTTGAAAAAATACAATATCGAAATATTTGGCTATGTTAAACAGGTGGGTTATGTAAAGGGTGAAAAACTCGTGAAGGATTTTATAGAAAATAACCCGGTGAGAATGGCTGATCCTGAAAAATATAAAGAAGCATATGATTTGATTTTAGATGTTAAGAGTCGGGGTGATTCCGTCGGAGCGCTTGTGGAGGTTATAGTTTCTGGTGTTCCAGCTGGACTTGGTGAACCGGTCTTTGATAGGCTGAATGCTGAAATTGGCAAGGCGATTCTATCTATACCTGCAGTAAAAGGGATAGAGTTTGGAGCCGGATTCTCTGTTGTGGAGCGTTTTGGTAGTATAAATAATGATGAAATTACCCCTTATGGGTTTATGACAAATAATGCAGGTGGTACTCTTGGAGGCATAAGTTCGGGGCAGGATATAGTTTTTAGATTTGCATTAAAGCCACCTTCTTCTATATTGATAGAAAAAAATACGATAGATATAATGGGTAATCCTAAAAAGATTGTTACGGAAGGAAGACATGATCCATGTGTCGCTCCAAGGGTTGTTCCCGTAGCAGAGGCGATGACGTCTATAGTTATTGTAGACTTTATGATGATAAATAAAAGATTAGAGTTGTAATCAATTGGTAAATAAGGCCTAAGAAAAAAAATAAAAAAACTTAAAAAAACTACTTGACAAAGAGGGATAAGTTATGTATATTCCTCTTCCCCTGCGGATGAGGGGTAGGTGATTGAAAGCAGAATAGGTCAGTGATAGATAATGAGTAGGGC
>NZ_JBMFQS010000011.1:0-46493 GCF_049968475.1 Calditerrivibrio sp.
CTACGTGTTTGCTCATAGATGAATCATCAGGACAAACACACAGGCCTACCTCTACTTTTCTTCATTATTCTAGAAGCTCTTACAAACATAACTTATTGAAAATAGACGATCAAATCATAAAAATGAGGTGATGCCATTGAAATTCTGCCTTTGACATCACTTAAAAATTGAAGTAGAATTAATATATGATTTCTTTTCAAAAAGCTTTAGGAAATGTAAAAAGAATTAGGTACATTACCAAAACTTTTCTGAAGTATGGTTTTGGACCGCTTATTTACGAACTAAACCTGGCACCATTGCTTAGTGCAATCATGCGCTTTATCACTCCAAAACAAAATAAAGAGATAAGTACTCTTCCCCCTGCCGTTAGATTCAGAAAACTGTTAGAAGATTTAGGTACTACTTTTATAAAGGTGGGACAATTTTTGGCATCACGCCCGGATATTCTAAATGAGGAATTTATTACCGAATTGAAAAAATTGCAGGACAGCGTTCCATATCTACCATTTGATCAGATAAAACCAATAATAGAAGATTCGATAAAAAAACCTATTGAAACTATTTTCTTAGAAATAGACCCAACTCCAATTGCATCAGCTTCTATTGCCCAGGTTCACAGGGCTGTCCTGATAGATGGACGGGATGTGGCCATCAAAATAAAAAGACCAAATATCAAAGAGATCATAAATCAAGACATAACAATAATGCATTTTTTCTCTAATATAGCAGAGAAATATATCCAGGAAGCCAGACAGATTCAGCTTAAAAAGATAGTGGATGAACTTTCGGAGCAGATAACAAAAGAGCTAAATTTTGAACTTGAGATATTTTATATAAAAAAATTTAAAGATTTTTTCAAAGATAATTATCATTTGTTATTTCCTGATGTGATTGAAGAGTATTCAAACAATGAAATAATCGTCATGAATATGATCACCGGAACAAGAATAGACAACATTGAGGTTTTAAGGCAAAAAAATTTAAATTTAAAAGAGATTGCCAAAAATGGTGTAAATTTTTACATGAAACAGGTATTCGAATTTGGCTTTTTCCACGCAGATCCTCACCCTGGGAATCTTTTGATTACCGATGATGGTAAAATCGCAGTGTTGGATTTTGGAATTATCGGAAAGGTGGACTCAATGCTGCTTGAGCATCTAAGTAGCATATTCGTATGTTTAATAAAATTAGATATAGATGGGCTTGTGTCCGAATTGATAGAATTTAAAATCATAAATGAAGAATCTGATATACGAAAAATTAAGCTGGATCTGATGGATATAATAATGCCGGTGTATGGCAAGAATATTGGCGATATAGATTCTGTAAAGATGTTTCATGACATTATAAAAATCGGTAGGAAATACAGATTCAATTTCCCGGTTGATTATCTATACATTATAAAGACGTTCGCATTTCTCGAGTCGATTGGAAAATCTCTTGACCCAGAATTCAATGTATTAAATTTTGCCAAACCTTATGCAAAAAAGATTATAAAAAATAAATATTCCTATAGAGCGATATTAAAGAAAAAAATAAAAAATCTCGGCGAATATAATAGTATCATAGAATCTTTTCCAGGTGATTACAGAAGAATTGTAAATAAAATCATACAGGATAAGATAACTTTTAATTTTGTGCATAGAGGCTTGGAAAAGTTTTCATCCCAGATAGACAAATCCACAAACAGGCTTTCCTTTAGTATTGTAATTGCGGGGATATTGTTAGGTTCATCCATAATAGTGCACTCAAATATAGGCCCCAAGCTTTTCGGAATCCCCTTTTTAGGGCTCATAGGGTTTGTAATATCTGTATTTTTTGCTATAGGACTTTTAATAGGTATAATAAGATCAGGTAAACTCTGGTAGAAGATAAAGTTGGAGGAGATTTTTGAAGTTTTCGGTTACTTTTTTAGGTGGCGTTGGGGAGATAGGGGGGAATTGCTACCTCTATGAAACTGAAAATTCAGCGATTATAGTAGATTGCGGATTAAAATTTTTCCAGTCGGAATTCATCGGCATAGACTTTACCATACCAGATTTCAGGTATTTGGAAAGGGTGAGGGAGAAATTAAAAGGCGTAGTAATCACTCATGGCCATGAGGATCATATAGGAGCCCTACCATATTTTCTTAAATTTTTCCCTTTACCTATATACGCCGGTAGCTATGCCATAAGGCTTATAAAACACAAGATCGCCCAATCAAAATATAGACCAAAATCTTTTAATACTGTCGCTGATGGGGAAACGATAATATTAGGAGATTTTCAGATAAATTTTTTAGAAGTCAACCATTCTATCCCGAATTCATTTTTTCTTATAATGGATGTTGATAGTAAAAAGTATATCCACTGTGGAGATTTCAGGGTAGAAAAAAATCCTCTCATAGGAAAACCATTCCCATTTGAAAGATTAGAAGAATATAAAGGTGATGTGGAAGCTCTTTTTATAGACTGCACAAATGTCTTTAATACATCCACCGAAGAAGAAGAAGAAGAAGAAAGTAATCTCTTGGAAAAATTTGTAGATATTTTTAAAAATAGTAAAGGTAGGGTATTTTTCACCACATTTTCAACCAATATTTCCAGAATCAAGCTTGTGTTGGAAGCATGCAAAATAACAGGTCGAAAGCTACTTGTAGAAGGTAATGCTTTTTCCAAAAATATAAATATCTCAAGAGAATTATCATATCTACAAATACCGGAAAACCTCATTATCCCAATTGAAAAGATAGACTATTATGAACCAGAACAGCTATGTATAATCATAACGGGATGCCAGGGAGAACCCAACAGTTCACTCTTTAAAGTGGCAATGATGGAGAGAAAAAAACTAAAAATAAATCCATCAGATACGTTTGTATTTTCATCCACAACCATTCCGGGTAATGAAAAAAATATAAACAGAGTGATAAACGAAATCTATCTACACAATGGAAATGTAATTAGAGGAATGCATATATCTGGTCATGCTACACAAAACCATATTTTAAACGTAATACACACTGTTTCACCGAAATGGACAATACCAATACATGGTGAGATTGCCCATCAAAGATTGCTGGAGAAAATAATTTACGAGAAAAAACTTTCAAACCCTATTTTTGTGAGAAATGGAGATAAAATTACGTTTTCCAATGATGAATATTGCATCTCACCCACACCAACAGGGACAATTTATATAGATCAAAGGGGTGGATTTGAGTATGATGATGAACTTTTTAAGGAAAAAAAGCATCTATCAAGAGATGGCATGATCATCGTATTCTACAACAAAAATAGAGTAATACTGGAGACATTTGGCTTCAGACTCACCGATGAGCTTGACATAAAAATCAAAAGATATATAAATGATAGCATGGAAAAATTAAAAGATATAACCGATGAAGATTTTGACTTAAAAAGTACAATCTCTTCCCTCGTAAGACGATACTTCAAAAAAAATTTTGAAAAAAGACCGATAGTTAAAACCATCACCTTGGAGGACTATGATGAATTTATTTGATGCTATTTTATTGGGATTATTGCAGGGGCTTACCGAATTTTTACCGATAAGTAGTTCCGGGCATCTTGTAATAGCCCAATCACTTTTGAAAAACTTTAAAGAACCATCACTACTTTTCGACACAATACTGCATTTTGCCACATTCTGTTCGGTTTTGATCTATTTCAGATCAAAAATATTAAAACTTTTTACTGCCTTCTTGGGATTTTTTTCCTACAAACATAGAGTAACCTATTACGATAACAAACGTTTTCTGTGGGCGATATTTACCGCATCCATCCCCACGGCAATTATAGGGTTGTCATTAAAACAATATTCCGAAACATTATTTAACGTCCCGGTATATGCAGGATATGGACTGATAATTACTTCTATTTTATTAGTTTTGTCTGATAGGTATAAAGGTAATTATCAGATAGATCCCAAAAAAGGTTTTCTCGTAGGTATTGTTCAGGGAATTGCAGTCATACCTGGGATTTCAAGGTCTGGTTCAACAGTTGCCGCTTCACTGTTTTTAGGAATAAAAAGGGAAGAAGCAGTTGAGTTTTCTTTTTTGATGGCGTTACCTGCAGTCTTTGGTGCAACACTTTTGCAGGCAAGGCATATCACATCCATTGAAAGTGATCAGATATTAAATTATATCGTTGCTGCACTGGTAGCATTCATTTCAGCTTTCTTTGCCATCCATTTTATGATTCAATTTGTAAAAAGGGCTAAATTGTCATATTTTGGACTTTATTGTCTCATACTTGGAATAATTACTGTAATATGGCTGTGAAGAAAAAAACAGTCTACACCGCTGAAAAATTTAAGTTTGATACGTTAATAATCATAGCAATCACCCTGTCGGTAATGTTTGGGATGGCTATATTCTCGTACAACCCCGAAGATCCATCCTTCAGTACCATAGTAATAAGAAAAATTGATCCTGAAATACACAACCTTTTGGGTAAATTTGGAAGCTACCTATCCGATTGGATCATAAGTTATACTGGACTTTCTGCTGTATTGCTACCGATCATGGTTTTTATGATCTGTTTCCAATTCTACCAATTTAGAAACACTAAAGGGTTAAGGGGTTATAAATTTATACTGAATCTCTTCTTCATGATCATCACGGTAATTTCCATCTCTGGGTTGTCAAGCCTATACTTTGAACAGGATATCCTATACAGTACCAAACCATCCGGTGGAATAATTGGACTTTTTATAAAGACGATCGTATTACCTATTTTTGGGAAAATAGGCACATTGATTATACTTTTATCATCATTAATAATAAGTCTCTCATTTTTACTTAAATTTTCATTCATCGATCTTTTTATCAATATTGCATCTATGGCTAAAAATGTCATCAGGAATGAGGCAAAAGAAGACGGCGATGATACAGCTTTATCTCAAAATGAACACACTGAAACATTAAAACCTGAAGATAAAGATATTGTCGAAAATAATGATGATTTTATAATTAGAAAACCGGAATTAGAAGAAATTGATATCTCTAAGAAAAAAGAAGATAAACCATCACCTGCAGAACAGATTCTGCATATTACAAAAGAAAACAAAAAATCTCCCAAAAGCTATACTGTACCGGACACACTTTTAAATGAACCGGAGAAATCAGATACCGCAGAATCGATACAAGAGTTAAAATTAAAAGGCAAGATATTAGAAGAAAAACTACTTGACTTTGGTGTACAGGGGAAAGTAAAGGAGATTCAGCCTGGACCAATTGTAACCCTTTATGAATTTGAACCAGCCCCTGGGGTAAAGATAAGTAAAATTGCAGGTCTTGAAAATGACCTCGCCCTTGCGATGAGTGCATTAAGCGTAAGAATTATAGCTCCCATTCCCGGTAAGTCGGTAATTGGGATTGAGCTGCCAAACAAAAAGAGAAATACAGTATACATAAAAGAGCTCATAACTTCAAAAGAATTTAAAGAATCCAGTTCAAATCTTGCAATCATTTTGGGTAAGGATATATCTGGTAAACCTTACATCACCGATCTAACAAAAATGCCCCATCTACTTATAGCAGGTACCACCGGCAGTGGTAAGTCTGTGGCGGTTAACACTATAATCTGCTCCCTTTTATATAAATGCCCACCAGATTATGTAAAATTTGCCCTCATAGATCCCAAAATGGTGGAGTTGAACGTTTATGATGGGATACCACACCTTGCGGCACCTGTTGTGGTGGATCCACAGAAGGCATCAAAACTTCTCAAAAATGTAGTAACTGAAATGGAAAGTAGATATGCAACCCTTGCCGAGCACAAAGTAAGAAATATAGAATCTTATAATAAGATTGCTGAAAAAAAACCGGAACTTAGTTTAATGCCTTATTTAGTTGTAATAGTAGATGAATTTGCAGATTTAATGATAGTGTCAGGTAAAGAGGTGGAGCAATCGATAATCAGGATAGCCCAGATGGCAAGAGCTGTGGGGATACATCTGATTCTTGCCACACAGCGACCATCTGTAAACGTCATCACCGGTATAATCAAAGCAAATATGCCCGCCAGACTGTCTTTCAGGGTTTCATCAAAAACAGATTCAAGGACTGTTCTTGACCAGAATGGCGCTGAAATGCTTCTGGGGAAAGGTGATGCTTTATTTATACCCCCTGGCAGTAGCGACCCGGTAAGGATACATGGTTGCTATGTGGATGAGTCGGAAGTACTAAGGGTGGTGGAATATCTTAAGCAATATGGTGAACCAGAATTTAATGAAGAGCTTGTGGTTTTTGAGACTCAGGAGTCAGAAGAGAGTTTTGATGAAGAGGAACTGGACGAAAAATATTATGAGGCACTTGAACTTGTTAAATCAAAAGGGGTTGCTTCTATTTCGATGATACAGCGTTATTTAAAAATTGGTTACAACAGAGCAGCCAGGATAATGGAGATAATGGAAAAGCAAGGTGTCGTGGGTCCCAGCGATGGAACATCAAAGCCAAGAGAGGTTTTGATAAAAGATTGATAAGATGATGGCGATAAATCTTGATGAGATCCCCGATAACCCGGGGGTTTATACATTCATAGATAAAAATGGCAAGATATTATACGTAGGTAAAGCTATAAGTCTTAAAAAAAGATTATCATCATATTTTAATTCATCCCCAAAGTCCCCAAAGACTGTCCAGATGCTTTCTCTTGCCCATGAGGTAAGATATATTATTACCACAAATGAGGTTGAAGCCCTTTTGCTGGAAAATAATATAATAAAGAATGAAAAACCTAAATACAATATAAGATTAAAAGATGCCAAAAGCTACCCTTACATAAAACTCACCGAAGAGGAATTCCAAAGAATAATCATCACAAGGGATACATCAGATAAAAATGCTCTATACTTTGGACCTTTTGTGAATGTAAATAGCTTAAGGGGCATTTTAAATGAGATTTTAAAGATATTCCCCATAAGAACCTGTTCTGATGGTATATTTAAAAAGAAAAAGGTATGCCTAAACTATCAGATAAAACAATGCTCCGGGCCCTGCGAGGAAATGATCAGCAAAGAAGATTACAAAAAGCTGGTGGATGAAGTTAAAAAGCTATTTACAGGGAAGGTGAGCGAAATAAAGGAAAATCTAAAGGAAAAGATGTTTGATTATTCAAAAAATTTACTTTTTGAAGAAGCGGCCAAAATCAGAGATAGAATTAATGCTCTGGACTCTCTTTTTACAAGACAGGGGGTGGTCATAAACGACGAAAAGTCTTCTGACATCTTCATCCTGAAGGAAGACCAAAAATTTAAAATAATCTGCTCCCTCTTCATAAGAAATGGCAAACTACTAAGCGTTAAGACAGAATTTATAGATGATGACGATTTTGATATATCACTTTATATCTTACAACTCTATTCCATCACCCAACAACCACCGGAATCCATAGGAATCATTGTAAATGACACACTGATAAAAAACAGCGATCCCCTCATTGAAGCTGTCTATAAGACAACCGGCCATAAAGTCAGTTTAATGCGTTCAATAGATAAAAAGATCTTAGAGATTGGTATCGAAAATATCGAGGTGGAGAGGGAGTTTTTTTTAAAAAAACAGGATAATTTAAAAAAATCTTTAGAAAAGCTGAGTAGTTTGACAAATTGCGATGTTAATACAATAGAATGTGTGGATATCTCCCATCTTTACGGTAAAAATGTGGTAGGGGCATCGGTTTGCTGGTCAAATGGGGAATTTATCAAGAGTAGATACAGAAGATATAAAATCACAAATGAAACAAATGATGACTTTACAGCTATATACGAATTGATGTCCAGAAAAGCTAATAATATATTGGATGGTAGTGAGCAGAGATCGGATTTATACATTATAGACGGAGGTATTGGGCAGCTTAACGCAGCCCTAAAAGCATTCAAAGAAAAAAATTTAAACGCCTTCATAATTTCCATATCTAAAGGTAGAAGTTTGAAAGAACAACGATTTGACAGTGAAGAAACGATCGCCTCCATCCACCTGCCAAATAGGAAAAACCCTGTTAAACCAAAACGAAATGACCCAATGTTACTTTTAATTGAAAAGATAAGGGATGAAGCTCATCGCTTTGTAATTAATTATATGCGCAAAAGCTATGAAAAGATACTACTGAAGTCAGGCATATTAGATGTTGAAGGGATTGGTGAAAAGAGGTTAAAAAAGATTCTGTCAACGTATCCTGATATTTTAGATAGAGAAATTACCAAAGAAGAATTGTCAAAAAATTGCAATCTTCCTTTAACAATTGCAGAAAAACTGATCCATTACATAAAAAAAATAAAAGATGAGGTGAAAAAATGAAATTTACCGGCAAGAAAATTGTAATTACAGGAGCAAGTAGAGGTATCGGTGAAGCCACGGCAAGACTCCTAGCTGAAGGGAAAAACACTCTATTTTTAACATCAAGAACGATAAGCAAAAATAAAAACCTTTTAAGTTATATAGAGGAAAAAGGTTCAGCGGTTTACCACTTTGATGCTGACCTTTCAAAACTTACAGACATCAAAGCCATGTACGATTTCTTCATGAGTAAAACAGATTCTATCGATTGCCTCATAAATAATGCCGGTAGAGGTATCTATAAACCTATAACAGAAGAAAAAGCTGAAACAATCAAGGAAATCGTAGACTTAAACCTGACCGGGCTTATATACACAACAGCCCTTTTCTCCCCCTATCTAATCAAAAACAAGGGCACCATCGTCAATATAGCTTCAGTGGCCGGCAGAAAAGGTTTTATGGGATTGTCCACTTACTGCGCCACCAAATGGGGTGTGGTGGGATTTTCCGAAAGCATAAGAGATGAACTCTGTAGCAAAAATGTCAGGGTAATTACGGTGGAACCGGGGTTGGTGGATACCGATTGGGGTGAAGATCTTCCGGATGCTTTTAAACAGTACAAAAGCTCTGTAAATATGCTTTCTTCCACAGATATAGCAAAAACGATCTTGTTTGCCCTCGAACAGCCAGAACATGTCAGCCTGAACGAGATACTCATAAGACCCACAAATCAACCTAGATAAAAAAATGGGGCGGTAAGCCCCATTTTTTTACATTTTATTTAGTTTTGCAAGTATATTCAGAGACAACTCCAGAGGGCAGATTAACCCTTGATCTGTTTCATCACCTCTTCCACAAAGTTTTCCTGCTTTTTTTCGATACCCTCACCCACCTGGTACCTTGCATAAGCCGCTATCTTTGCATTCTTTTCAGCTAAAAGCTGCTGAATGGTGATATCTGGATTTTTTACAAATGGCTGGCTCATCAGACAGATCTCTTTAAGATACTTTGCAATCTGACCTTTTACAATGTTTGGAATGATGTTGTCAGGTTTACCCGCTTCTTTCTGTTTTGCGGTGAGAATCTCTTCTTCTTTTTTGATAAATTCTGGGTCAACACTTGAATTGTCAAGATAAAGTGGATTTGATGCTGCAATATGAAGGCAGATATCTTTTGCCAATGCAGCGTCTCCACCTTCTAACTTCACGATAACACCTATCTTCCCACCAAGGTGGATATAGGTAACGATAAGCCCACCTTCTAACTTTTTAAACCTTCTTATATCTATCTTTTCACCAATTTTTGCAATTTTCGTGTTGAGAGCATCCTGAACAGTTTCACCAGTAACAAATGGTGAAGCAAGTAGCTCCTCCACTGTATTTACGTTGTTTTTAACCACAGTTTTTGCCACATCTTTAGCAAAGTTTACAAACTCTTCATTTCTGGCAACAAAATCTGTTTCACTGTTTACTTCAACAATTACACCAGTATTACCCTCAACATAATCTACAATGAGACCTTCTGCGGCTATTCTACCAGCCTTTTTGGCGGCAGATGATAACCCTTTTTTCCTCAAATATTCAATAGCCTGCTCTATATCGCCATTTGTTTCAGCCAGAGCCTTTTTACAATCCATCATACCGGCTCCGGTTCTCTCTCTTAATTCTTTAACCAATGCAGCAGTGATTTCAGCCATTATTATTCCTCCTCAAATTCTTCAAGTTTTGCGTCGATATTGTCGAAATTTATTATTTGATCAACAGGAATGTCCTCTTCCTCAACAGATGCAGATCTAATCTCTGTAACGAGATCCTCTTCTCTCATCTGTCTACCTTCATTGATTCCATCCGCGATTCTATCAGCAATGAGCTGGCATGCCTTAATGGCATCATCGTTTCCAGGGATTGGGAAATCCACCTGCTCTGGATCACAATTTGTGTCTACTATTGCTATTATTGGGATACCAAGTTTTTTTGCTTCGGCAATGGCATTCTGTTCCCTTTTTATATCTATAACAAACATAACATCAGGAATATCAGTCATATCTTTTATACCAGCAAGGTTTTTATAAAGCTTATCATACTCCTTTTTGATCATAGAAATCTCTTTTTTATGGAACCTATTGATATACCCAGACGCAAACATCTCCTCAAGCTCTTTGAGTCTTTTGATCCTTGATTTGATGGTTTCAAAATTTGTAAGTGTTCCACCCAACCATCTGTTGTGGATGTAAAAGCTGTTGCATCTTTCAGCAGCACCCTTTGTGGCTTCCTGAGCCTGCTTTTTTGTACCAACAAAGAGAAATTTTGCCCCCTGTTTGCTCATATCCCTTGCAAACTCATAGGCCTGGTTAAAACACTGAACTGTTTTCTGAAGATCGATTATGTAGATCCCGTTTCTTTTTCCAAAGACATACTTACTCATCTTTGGATTCCATCTCTTAGTCTGGTGCCCGAAATGCACTCCAGCCTCTAAAAGGCTTTTCATTGAAATATGTGACATAAATCCTCCTATTTGTTTTTCCTCCGCTGACTGCCATAGCACCCTTTAAAAGAGCACAAGCTATAAGCAGATTCAACCAGCGTGCGAAATGGGCAAATTTTATACCAGAAAATCAAATTATTTGCAATAATTTTTTTGAATTTTTAACCACTTGATTTTTATAAACAATCACCTTATAAGTATAATTATGGATAAATATTTAAGCCTGATAGAGTCACTAAACCTTAATATCGATAGCTCTTTTGATGGAGATACTATCCAAGCAAGCTTCCATTACAAATCCAATAGGGGATTTTTTCATCTTAAAGGATATAATTTCTCTTTGCTTCTTCTTAAAAATATTCATAAAGATTTTGTCCGTATCATATCTGGTCAGCAAGACCTGGATAACCGATTATTATCGAAGATTTCCGACTTTTTATCAAACATAGAAAAAAACTCTGATGAACCTATAAAGATAACATTCTATGTTAAAGATGACGAGTTTTACATTACAGATATTAAAAGCGATAATTACGACTCAGAAAAAACAATAGCTCCCTTCGAAATCCCATACCCTCTTACAAAAGTAGAGTATAACCTATTCAAAGGAGATTCCGAAAAAAATCTCTACTCCAGAACGATTTTCGATACCTTTTTCCCTGATAATTTAACTTATCTTACAAACAGTATCATAAAAAACCTACCTGATATATTCAATCCATTATTCATCTATTCAAATTTTAAAACCTATTCCCCATCAGTGAAAACAATATTCAACCGACCCTATTTTAATTTAAACAATATCGAAATCTGGTCAACCACACTCGGCATAGGCAGTTTTTATTACAATTTAAATTTTGCCCAGCATCTATATCTAAAAGAGAATTACCGGAAGATTAAAAAACCTGATATGAAACTTTTAAATCTTGATTTCAATGAATTTCTCGACATCGTTAAAGAGATTAAGGAAACAACTGATAAATTTGATGAAGATTTCTTATTGGGAAATGAATTAAACAACTTTTTATCACTTTACATTATGGCAGTTGAAATGCTCAATCTGTATTTGATGCAATATTTTTTAGACCTTCTCATTATAACGGATAATTTAGATTCAACATTGAAAATGATATACCAGACCAGAAGAAATTCCATTGTAAACGATAACATTCTTAACATTTATAACTTCTTTGATATAAATGCAGAATCTAAAGCTATTCATCTTCCAAAGGCTGAAGTAAAAGAAATAACAGAACATAACAAACATTTACCAAAACTAAAAAAATTGATGTATGAAAAAAAGATCATAAATATATTACAACAGATACATCATCTACTCAATATCAGAGATGAACTATTTATAAATAGCCAGAAATTGCTACAACAAATGAAGTCGTCTATTGATATTCTGTCTGATGAACTCATCAAAAATATGCAGATAAAACAGAAAGAGGATATCTATTTTCTGGAACTCGATGAAATAAAACAGATAAAAGATAACAACTTTTACGGCAATATAGCATTCAATTTATATTTCAGGAAAGCCCAGTTTAGTAGATTTCAGATCCAGCAAACTCCAACAGAAATTTATGAAAAAGATATAGATCGCGTGGAGGAGATATCAAAAAATTTATATGAAAAAGCCAAAAATTCAAACCATTTTAGAACACTTACATTTTTCTATAAAGATCACCTATCAGATATTGCCATTTTAAAAAAGCCATCTTTATTTTATCTGGATGATTTTATAAACAAAGATGCCATAATAACCCAAAATATCCCTATCTTCTCACTTCTTATGGAATTCTGCACATTGCATGAAAAAACTGTATTTACCGGAATCAAAATGCCAGACATATTACTAAAAGATAAAAAACTAATCTTAAAAAATGGCGAGGTGTTAATTGACCAATAAAGATGCTGTTTCAGATTGTTTACATTCCTCGCACACTTTAGAAGCGCTGAATGAAATAAATAATTACATAAAAGACAGAATCGCCGGTATTATCGCTGGCAATATCATCGGTGACATGCTTGGGGCTCCACTTGAAGGAAGATTAGTTGAAAATAGGAAAAGACCCATAAAACTATCGGAGTCACCTGATGTACTATTAAAAAACCATTTAAGTAATTACAATTGTACTATATACACAGATGATACATCGATGCTGCTTGCCCTTACAGATTCTTTATCTGAAAAAGGTGCAGCGGATAAAGACAACGAATACAAAAAATACTGGAATTGGTTTTTCAAAGGGGAATATACCCCATTTGGTAAGGCTTTTGGCTATGGCAGAACTACGAAGAGAGCAATAGAGGAAAATATTCCTGGAAACCAAAGAACTGACAATGGAAATGGAGCTTTAATGAGATCCTCTGTAATTTCATGCTTTTTTTACAATAGATCCAGAGAATTTATAGAAAAATCCTCCGCCGAATCTGCATCTGTGACACATTCCCATCCCGTAGCCATATTTACGAACATCATATACAACATTATATTAAGGGATCTCATATTAGGAAATAGCCTGGAAGAAGCATTAAATTACGCATATAAATACTACTACAACGTCATCGAAGATATAAACGATATCTTTTTTGAACCGATATACTATCAGGTTACGGGCTATGCTGTTTCCACACTTCAAACAGCAATATGGCTAAACCTTGAGTCGTCTTCATTTGAAGAGGCCATCACCAAAGCTATATCTCTCGGAGGGGATACCGACACCATAGCCGCCGTCACAGGAGCAATAGCAGGTGGCCTATACGGATACTCATCAATACCAGAGATCTTAAAACAACTATTACAACCATTGATAGAAAAATACACGTTTTTGAAAAGATTTTTCTAATTTATTAAAAAAATTTAATTATTACCATTTCTATTTAGCTTTCTAAACTCCCATGGCGGAATGGGGTTTGGCATAGACCATAAACCTATCTTTTTACTTTTTGCAATCTCCATGGCTTTAAAATACTCGGGGTCTTTGGCATATCTAAAGTAAACCCATGCCATCCCCCTTTTCACCTGCTCAAGATTTACATCTAAATTATTGTAAAATATCTGGCCAACTATTCTACCGTATCTATCAACATCCCACACCTTCACGGTGACATCTTTTAGATAAATTAAATCGGATAGAGATTGTTTCGATTTCTGGCCAAAATCCTGTTTTTTCTCAGGTGCATCTATCTGTGCAAGACGAATTTTTAAAGGCTTATTATCCTCCGCCAAAAGTGTTATCGTATCACCATCCGAAACCCCCACAACCTTCCCTTTGATGATTTCTGCAAATGAAAGGCTGATGAAAATAAGTACTATAAAAACAGCTAAAAATGACCTTTTCAAAAATCTACTCATAAAAATTAACCTCTTTGTAGTGTTCATTCATAAACGTTTTTAAAAGATTATAATGCATATTTTTGTAGTAATTTTCCTCAAGTCTATCCAGCAAATCTCTGCATTTCTCAATTGTAAGATGGGTCACCACATATCTTGCTTTGAGAATATTAGTGGGGCTCATACTGAGATTCCTATAACCCAATCCCAGAAGAACAGGGATAAGAAGAGGATCCCCAGCCATCTCACCGCATATCGTGGCTTCAATGTTGTTGTTGTCCGCCGCCAGTTTGATCATCTTCAATAAAGATAAGACGGCAGGATGAATTGGATCAAAAATCTCCGCCACATATTCATTATTTCTATCCACACCTAAAGTGTACTGCGTGAGATCGTTTGTACCGACACTAAAAAAATCCACGTGTTTAGCAAATTGATCCGCCATAATAGCTGCAGCAGGTATCTCCACCATTATACCAGTTTTAACATCCCCAAACGGAACACCTTTCGATTTCAAATCAGATCTTACGTCATTTAAAATCTCTTTAACTTGTATTATTTCATTAATCGAACTGACCATCGGAAACATAATTGATACATTTCCAAAATCTGCAGCCCTCAGAATTGCTCTGAGTTGCTTGGTAAAAAAATCTTTAAATTTTAAAGAATATCTAATAGCTCTAAGCCCCAGTGCGGGGTTTACCTCTTCCGGATGTGGTAACAAAGAACTTAGCTTTTCACCACCCAGATCGAAGGTTCTGATTACTACAGGCTTACCTTTAGAAGCCAATACTGCTTCTTTTAAAATTTCAAATTGTTCATCTTCCTTCACATCACCTCTGGTAAGATAAATAAATTCTGTCCTGTAAAGTCCTATCCCGTTTGATATATCTAAAATGTTTGTTTTTAGCTCTTCATTTATCTCTATGTTTAAAAGTAGATTTACCTTATGACCATCCAGCGTTTTTACTTCTGGCAGATAAAGGTCGCACTTTAATCCTTCAATATAGGTGGAATACCTCTCTTTTTTCTTTTGAAAGGCCATTAATTCTTCGTCTGTGGGATTAACAATCACAATTCCATCAAAGGCATCAAGAATAACAGTATCTCCGGTTTCCAACTTCTCAGAAACATTACTTAGACCTACTACGGCGGGGATATTTACTGCCCTTGCGATAATCGATGTATGAGTAACCTTGCTACCCATATCGGTGGCAAAACCTGAAATCCCCTTATGTATTAAATAAACAAGCTGAGATGGTGAAAGATCCCTTGCTATTACTATGGAATTAGAATCTACATCAAACCCGGTAAAGTCATCACCACCCATGAAAGTAAGCAATTTATTTGTAATGTGTTCGATATCATGTTTTCGCTCTCTTAGGTACTCGTCGTCTGAGGCCTCAAAAGAGGCTATGATATTTTTAGATACCTTGCTTAGGGCATATTCGGAAGAATAAAATTTACTTTTGATAAGATTAATGGTTTCATCCACCAGCATTGTGTCTTTTAAAAAGAGCGAATAAACGTCAAATATAAAAGAATAATCGACATCAAGATTATTTGAAGATAGCTCCTTGGTGTAATTAATGTAATCTTCTGTTTTAGCTATAGCATTTCTAAACTTTTCTATCTCCGCATCAACTTTTGAAGGAGGGATTATCCTTTTTTCCACCTTTGGCTTACTATTTTCAAAGACAAATGCCTTACCAATAGCAATACCTTCGGAAGCTGCTATACCTTTGAATTTATTCATCTTTCTTCTCCAAATCTGTTTTCTATGAGTGTCTTAAGATCGTTTATAGCATCCTTTGCATCAATTCCTCTGGCATGTAAAACAACTCTACTTCCCTTAGGAGCGGCCAGCATCATAACACCCATAATACTTTTCCCATTTGCCGTCAAACCATCTTTATATACATTTATTTCAGATTTATATTTTGAAGCAACTTTAACAAATTGAGCAGCGGCTCTGGCATGAAGACCCAATTCGTTTATTATCTCCAATTCGATCTTTAAATCATCCATTATAGCCCCCTTAAGAGAAGTAACACTCCAAAACCAAATATAGCAAACATAAAAGCTAATACTACGTTGAGTGTTTTAGCAAAAAATAAACCCAAAAGTAGTAACGATGCCCCTAAGAAATAGTGCCAGTATGTTACGATACCCGAAGACTTTATTAAGAAAGACAATAACAAACCCAATAAAAAAACTGAAACGGCATCAAATATCTGCCCCCATTGATTAACTCTGAAAATATTAAACCAGGTTATAAGGTTTTTACCGTATTTATAACCTATCTTAAACCCTGCAAAAAGTAGATAAAAATGAAATCCATTATATATAAGTAAATACATAATCAATCCCACAACAGGAGAATAGATCCCTATAATTGCCATTATAAGAAAACAAAACACCTTGAAACTATGCCAGAAAAAGCTGTCCCCCACAGCGGCAAAAGCGGAAGAGTATACTTTTTTCCAGTAATCTGGCCCCTCTTCTGTATTTAACTCCTTAAACCACACACCTAAAATAAAGGTAATAAAGAAGGGGTGGGTATTAAAATATTCCCCCTCTTTTTTTAAAAGCTCATCGGAAATCTCGTAATGACCTTTCTTACCCACATAATCCACAAGCCATCTAAAGCCAGTACCCTGCATATTTTCAATATTAAAATTACCTGTATAAAAAAGGCTTCTCAAAAGTAGAAAAAATCTATTTAAGCGATTAGCCATCCCAGAAATAACCCCAACAGAAATATTATATATTTGTACAAAGATTTAAAAGACAGAAATCTTAATAGATAACCACTCAGCAATATTGAAATAAATATCGAATAGGTTTTTATATTATTACCATGTTTAAAGATACCACCAAGATATTCAAGTACTAAAATACAAAAATAGACACCCGCCGAATAAACTAAAACACCTCTCAAACCAGAAATAACAACTCCAAACAATATTGGCCAGTTTGAATATGGGTATTTCGTAAAGACTTTTTTATTGATCTTTCTCACTATCTCTTCCGTCATATTTGCCACATACATTAAAATTAAAAGTAAAAGTAAGATAACTAGAAATTTTGACACCGAAGTAAAATATCCATTCCCCACCAGCACAGACATAACAAATGCCACAAAAGAATCCTCCCTTGGGATCCTCGTACCCACCTGCACATCTATAAGGCCAAATATCTCAATCAAAATACCTACGTAAAATGTCAATTGGATATTGGAGGTTAATAGCCCCACTATAGTGGCAATTACAATAGGCCTTGATATCATTATGTGTAGTGCTGTAAACCTATCAAGTGAGACAAAAAATGCAAGAAGTGCAAGAGGAAGTGTCATAAATTTCCATCCAGAAGTTTATTAAAATTTAAAATCTCAATGGAAGTCTCCCATGGCAATTTTTTAATGGAGATATTATGCTCCTCTCTCAATTCACACAACAATTTTATCTCACTGATATCCAGGAAAACTGTATCAGAAATCTGATGTTTATGAGGACGGTTTGCAATACAACCGATATTAACCTCTATTGAATCATCGATCAATTTTCTGCAGGTATACAAATCCTGAATCGATTCGAACAAAACAAGAAAATCATCATTTTTTATCTTTAAAAACTCATTTTCAAAAGATTTAATGGTAGATATAAGAATATTGACCCCTTTAGGCACCACACTTCTATAGATCATCTGTTGAATTGGATCCGCATACACTTTATCATTAACAATGGATGTATTATTCAGCTTAAAATACTTGATCCATCCTTCTATAACCTGTCCGTGGATCAGCCTATCATCAACTCGAAATATTCTGTGTTTTTTCATCTTTTCATTATTTCCCCTGCTATAATTATACTCTTTTTAGCCGCTTCAGCTGCTAAAGCACAAAGCTCCTGTGGTGTTTCAACACTCTTTCTATCTGAAAATATCTTTATCAGCATTGGAAGATTTACACCTGTAATTACTTCAACCCCTTCGTTAACTAAATATGCCATAGCTATATTTGAAGGGCTACCACCAAACATATCTGTAGCTATCACAACACCACCATCTTTATACTTTTCCACCAGCTGATCGAGCTTTTCCACAAGGATACTAAGCGTTGTGCCACTGTGTATCGATAAAACCTCCACCTTATCCTGCTTACCTATGATCATCTCTGTAGTTTTTAAAAGCTCAAGTCCAAGACTGCTGTGAGTGAGCAAAATTACTGCAATCATACTCTATCCCCTTTCTATATCTCTATGTTTGATGTAAACCTTGTTGTCGTACCTATTTTTCAAATACTCACCAATGAATTGCGCAAGTGCAACAGATCTATGTTTCCCTCCAGTGCAACCTATGGAAAGTGTAAAAAACTTCTTACCTTCTTTCACATAATTTGGTATCAAAAATTCCAGAAAAGCTTTAAGCTTTTTTAAGAATACCTTACATCTTTCATCAGAAAAAACATAATCATACACATCCTTTTCCAATCCCGTTTTCCCCCTCAATTCATCAACGAAATGGGGATTTTTCAAAAATCTAACATCAATAACCATATCTGAATCCTGGGGAATTCCATATTTAAAACCGAATGATTGTATGGTAATTGACATTTTAGAGCTATCCATCTCTCTAAATTTTTCGTCAAAAAGTTTTGTAAGATCATGTACCGTCATGGACGAAGTATCTATTATGATATCAGACAACTCCTTTATCTCTTCCATGAGTTTCTTTTCAAGTCTTATAGAATCCAGGAGATTGTCACCCAATGGATGCTTTCGCCTCGTCTCTTTATACCTTCGAACAAGTATGTCTTCTGTAGCATCCAGAAATATAACCTCTACGTAGTACTTAGATTTTAAAAATTTTACCACCTCTGCAATCTTTGGGATATCTTTGCTTCTTGCATCGATGACAAGTGCAATTTTCTGAATCTCAGAGTTGTAATCAAATACCACCTGTACAAATTTCTCCACAAGTGAAAGTGGCATATTGTCAACTGTGTAATATCCAAGATCTTCAAGGGCCTTCGAAGCAGTTGATTTTCCAGCACCGGAATAACCTGTAAGAACTATGAGATGGCTATTATTCATCCTACTCCACACCCTGATTCATCATTATACGGTTTATCTCCAGCTTTCTATTCTCCTCCATCTTTCTCATAAGCCTATCTTGAAATTCTTGTGCAGCATCATACCCCATCAGCTTTAAAAGATGGTTTCTTGCTGCAGCCTCAATAATAACGGCCATATTTCTACCAGGAGAAACCGGAAGTATAAGATGGGGAAGTTCGATATCCATTATATTGTAAAATTTTTTATCAAGCCCTGTTCTGTCGTAGGACTCTTCACTATTCCAATCCACAAAGCTTATTACGATCTCAATACGTTTTCGCATCCTTATGGCACTTACACCAAACATATCTTTGATGTTTAAAATCCCAAGCCCCCTTAACTCTATATTGTATGTCAAAAGATCGTTACTCGTTCCAATTAGTATATCCTGCTTTTTCTTTATATGAATGGCATCATCCGCCACAAGACGATGCCCCCGTTTTACAAGTTCAAGGGCACACTCACTCTTACCTATACCGCTTCTACCAAGGATTACAACCCCCACTCCATAGACATCCACCAGCACACCGTGAATAACCGTTTCAGGCGCCAGCTTATCTTCCAAAAAAAACATTATTTCTTGAATTACACGGGAGCTGACGATCTCTGTTCTAAATAGAGGTATTTCATACTTCTTTACACAATAAACAAGCTCTTTGGGAATTTTCAGATTCTTTGTGACAATAATACAACTGACCCTCTTTTTACAAAAATTCTCAAAAGCATTTAACCTCTGATCAGGATTCAGCGAATTTACGTAAGATATCTCAGTATTACCAAGTATCTGTACCCTTTCCGGATGGATATGCTCCGTAAAACCGGCAAGGGCAAGTCCCGGTTTCTGTATCCTGAAATTCGATATATATCTCTCTTTGAGAAATTCCTTGCCATAAATAAGCCTTAGCTTAAGATCATTAATCTCTTCAGAGAGAATTTCCTGTACCGGTATCTTTTTCACAGCACCTGACCCCAACATTCTTTTAAAATCGAATGTATCCTCATTGGTTCCATTTCACCATTTAACTGATTTATAAAACCGGTATTTTTTATCAGCTTCGAAATTGCTGCCAGAGCCTTCAGATGGAGGGTTGTCTCTTTTTCCTGACTTAATATCAGAAAAAGGTATCTAACTTTATTATGATCCACAGCATCGAAATCAACACCATTAGGGAGATAGCAAAATATTATATTTACTCCCACAACAAAAGGCAATTTGGCGTGGGGTATTGCCACCCCATCACCAATAGCCGTACTACACATAGATTCTCTTTTTATTACTGCATTATAAGTATCTTCAATATCCTCAATGATATTTATAGCGTGTGCATACTCCACAACTTTTCTTATTAATTGACTTTTCTCAAAATCCTCTTCTATTACCAAAATTGTTTTTGGATCATCAAATATTTTCTGCATCTAAACCTCTAAGGTTCTATCAAACCGATATTCCCATCATCCCTTCTATAAACTACGCTAACTTCACCGGATGATGCATTTCTAAAAACAAAAAAATTCTTATTCAAAAGATCCATCTGCATAACCGCTTCTTCCACATCCATAGGCTTGACAGGTATCTGTTTGCTAACAATTATTTGTGGGACATCTTTCTCCACAACACTTGAGTGTTCATAAATATTTAATGTGAGTGGCTTTTCAAAATCTTTTTCCATAAGTTTTTTAGTTTTAAGTTTCTCTTTGTATTTCACAAGCTGTCTCTCGATTTTATCCACAGACATATCAATTGATGCATAAAGATCCTCTGATTTCTCAAGACCTTTTAAAAATACACCTTTTGCATTCACAAGAATCTCTGCAAGATGTACATTCTTCTGAACATCAAGAATTACCTGCACATCCAGAACCTGTTCAAAATACTTCTTAAGTCTTGACACCTTCTTTTCTACATAACTCCTGATAGCATCGGTAAGCTCGATGTTTTTTCCAGTAATTTGAATATTCATAATTCCTCCTGTTTATTGGGTTTATAATTATCTATTTTTTCTCTCTGCCGCAGCAGGTATACCTAATTCCTCTCTGTATTTCGCAACTGTTCTCCTTGCTATATTAATACCTTTTTTGGCAAGTATTTCTGAAATCTTCTGATCACTCAACGGCTTTGCCTTATCTTCATCATCGATAAGCGATTTTATCATAGATTTTACAGAATCTGTCGTAACATTTCCATTATCCGTTTGAAAACCTTTCACAAAAAATGTTTTTATCTCAATTATACCCATCTCTGTCATGGCATATTTACCTGAAGTCACTCTACTTATTGTGGATTCATGTATACCTATATCCTCTGCTACATCTTTAAGTTTTAAAGGCTTCAACGCGTCAAAACCTTTAAAGAAAAAATCCCTCTGAAATTTTACTATACTCTCCATCACAGCCACAATTGTAGATTTCCTTTGATTAAGGCTTTTTAACACCCAGAGGGCACTTTTGACCTTTTCAGAAATGTATTCATAGGTATCCTTATCAAGATTTTTATCCCTCAGCATCTTTATATAATAGCCATTTATCTTAATCGATGGGATCGAATCATCGTTTGGTATAATCTCAATCTCATCACCTTTTCTAACTACGTAAACATCCGGCACAATATATCTTATCTGGTTATAATATTTAAGCCCAGGCTTGGGATCAGTCCTTTTTATCATCTCAAGAAGATCCTCCACATACTCTTCTGAGATGTCAAGCGCCTTACTTAATCCTTTTATATCTTTTCTCTCCAGAAGTTGGTAATGATTATTTATGATAAGCTTGATAAGTTCAATATCATCAGGTACGACGTTCATATCCTCCAGTTGCTTTGATATACACTCCACCAAATTCCTGGCACCAACTCCGGATGGCTCAAAATCCTGAATAAGTTTTAATACTTTTTCTACCTCTTCAACCCCAACATTCAGATCTTTTGAAATCTCTTCTACTGAAGTGGTTAGATAACCATTTTCATCAATATTACCAATGATATATACTCCAATCTCCTCTTCCCCTTCGGGAAGTCCCAGAATCTTAAGCTGAAATATCAGATGCTCTTCAAGAGAAACATCCCTTGACACAAACTTTTCATAGTCCAATTCATCATCATCCGAAGAAAGATACCTGAAGTCATCCTTATCTGAAAAAAAATCTTCCCATTCTATCTTTTTAAGATTTTCAATATACTGATCCATTTCCCCTGAAGAAAGGTCCGCATCTTCCCTGTTTTCCACAATTTCAAGGACGGGATTTTCTTGAAGGATATTGGTAAGCTCAGTACTTAGCTCTGTCACAGTCATCTGTAAAATATTTAACGACTGCTTCATCTGTGGGGTGATTAACAGTCTTTGCCCTAATTTAGTTTGAATGCCAAGATTGAGCTTTGCACCTTTCATAAACTAAAATCTTCTCCAAGATAACGTCTAACTACTTCAGGATTTTTTACTATCAACTCCGGTTCCCCTTCCGCCAATACTTCACCATCTGTAAGGATATAAGCCCTTTCGGTTATTTTCAGTGTTTCTCTCACGTTGTGATCGGTAATAAGTACACCTATACCCATATTTTTAAGCTTGTGTATCATTTTTTGGATATCAACCACAGATATAGGATCAATACCTGCAAATGGCTCATCAAGCAGAATTATTTTGGGATTGGTGGCAAGACAACGGGCAATCTCCACCCTTCTTCTTTCACCACCACTCAAAGAAAAACCCATGCTATCTTTAACCTTGGTAAGGTTGAAATCCGAAATCAGCTCTTCAACTCTATCTCTAATATAGGTTTTATCTCTAAAATTGATCTCAAGGGATGCGTAGATATTGTCATAAACGGTCATTTTTCTAAATATGGAAGATTCCTGAGGAAGATAACTGATCCCCTTCTTGGCTCTTATGTATATTGGCAATTCGGTTATATCTTCATCATCAAAATATATATTACCTTCATCTGGATTCACAATCCCCACCACCATATAAAAAGTAGTGGTTTTCCCAGCTCCGTTTGGTCCCAAAAGGCCTACTACTTCACCCTCTTTTACTTCTATAGATACGTTATTTACTACCGTTCTTTTTTTGTATATCTTTTTTAGGTTCTTTGTCCTTATTCCCACTTAAGCTACCTTCTGTTTTGTTGTCAGGATAGAAAATTACTTTTACCCTTTTGTTTTCAGCTCTGTTTACTACTACCCTGTTATCATTATTATATACTATTACTTCTTCACCTTCAAGATAATTTTCACCCTGCCAGACCTTTGCATCACCTTTTAACACAAGTATATTATCTTTCATCTTCAGCTCTGCTTCTTTTGAAAGGGAATACATCCCCTCTTTAACCATTTTTACATTACCTGTACAGTAGATAAACTCAACCTCTTTCTTACTATCAAAAACCACTTTCATACTATCAGAATATACCTTGGTATCTTTATAAGTAGCTTTTACATTACCTGTAAATAGAGAATATTGCTCCTTACCAAAATATTTCACACTATCAGCCTCTATATTAACAGGGAATTTTTCATCAGCAAAAATAAGTACAGAAAATAGCAAAAAAAACAGTACCAGAACACTTTTATTTCGCATAAACCACCTCCACTTTTCCTGAAAACTCCACAAAAATATCGTTTTTATTAAACCTCATTTTTTCAGATCTAATAGAGTTATCACCATCCCTGGCAAAAATTCCCCCATCCACCAAACCTTCATACCTCCCAAGATCGTAGAAAAAATGGCTATCTTTACCACCCTTAAATTCGATACTATTGTAAAAACCTTCTACCCCCCTTTCAATAGTGACATATTTATCTTTTTTAAACAGACACCTCTCCCCATTACCTTTTATCATCTTTATCTGATCCTTGTAATAAAAGGAACAGTTGTCAAAGGTCACCGTCTCATTCTCAAAAAAAAGATATGCCTTTGATGCTTCTATTTTATAAAAACTTCCATTATCTACGTTGCTCTTGAGGTAAAACCCTTCTATATAAGACGTTTCACTGCTTTTTTTGGTAACCTCCGGACGATTGATATCATAAACCACAAACCCCGCAAAAATAGCCACCAGTAATAACACTGCTATATAGAATAAGTATTTACTATTTCTTCCCACTTATTATTTCTCTTTAAAATTATTTCTATTAGATGCCTTACCGCCCCCTGCCCTCCCATCTGAGGGGTCACAATCTGAGCAAATCGTTTTACCACATCCGGTGCATCCGATACGGTTGCCGGAAGGCCAACTCGTTTTAAAATCGGTATATCGTTTAGATCATCACCGATGAAAGATATTTTTTCATCAGTGACATCTAACTTTTTCTTGATTTCTTCGTAAATATCAAGTTTTTCAAAATGTCCCTGATAAACTATATCTATACCCAGCTCTTTAGCCCTGAGCTCTGTAATCTTAGAAAAACGGGCGGATATTATGGCAAGCTCAATACCAAACTTTTTAGCAAGCTTTATCCCAAGACCATCTCTTACGTGAAAAGACTTTATCTCTTCACCGGAAGAGGTGTAAGTAATTCTACCATCGGTCAAGACTCCATCCACATCCATTATAAGCAATCTTATATTCATACTATCCCCTTTTTTAAAATGTCATGTATATGAATTATCCCTTCGGGTCTACCCTCATCATCAACAACAACTAAAGATGTGATAGATTTATCCTCCATAACCTGTAAAGCTCTGGCGGCAAGGGCATCTTTTTCAATAGTCTTGGGATTTTTAGTGCAAACATCATAAACTTTTCTCTCAAAAAGATCTCTATATTTTTGCATTCCTCTTCTTAAATCACCATCAGTAAGAATACCCACAAGCTTACCATTATCATCCACAACCGTGGTACAACCAAAACCTTTACTGGTCATTTCAAATATAGAATCCGCCACAGTTCTATCATATCTTACCACCGGAAGTTCACTACCCGTATGGTATAGATCCTCCACTTTAATTAACAACCTTTTCCCAAGGGTCCCCGATGGATGAAACATTGCAAAATCCTCTTTTTTAAATCCTCTTTTATTTAAGAGTGCCACCGCCAGTGCATCCCCCAGAGCTAACGCCACTGTTGTTGATGCTGTGGGAGCTAAGTTCAACGGACAGGCTTCCTTGATTACAGAAGCATCTAAAACACAATCCGATTTTTTTGCAAGAGTGGAGTCTATCCTACCCACCATAGCAATTATTTTTACCCCAAGCATTTTTATCACAGGTAAAATGGATATAAGCTCATCCGTCTCACCGCTATTCGATATGGCTATAATGCAGTCTTTCTTTGTAATAACCCCCAGATCCCCATGCACACCCTCCGCCGGATGTAAAAAAATAGAAGGGGTACCTGTGGAAGACATTGTGGCGGCTATCTTTTTCCCGATTAAGCCAGATTTACCCATACCAGTTACGATAACTCTCCCCTCACAATTTAAAATAATCTCCACAGCTTTTTCAAAATTTTCATTTATCCTTTCAGCGGTTCGTAAAATAGCCTCCGCCTCAATTTTCATAGTTTCCTTAGCTATTTCTATAAGGTTCATAACACTGCCCTAATTCTCATGATAGAATCTAAAATATCCTCAAACATCTTGAAATCCACCATATTCGGCCCATCACACAGAGCTTTATCAGGCTCCGGATGAACCTCAAAGAAGAATCCATCAACCCCACAGGCGGCAGCCGCCCTCGCAAGGTATGGTATAAACCCCCTCTGACCGTCCGAACTGCTCCCCTTACCCCCCGGTAGCTGAAGTGAATGGGTGGCGTCAAAAACAACCTCCACTCCTAGACTTTTCATAATTGGAAATGACCTATAATCCACCACCAGGTTATTATACCCAAAAGAAGCCCCTCTTTCTGTAAATATAATCCTTTTGGCACCGGATCTCTTAAGCTTTTCCCTTACATTTCCCATATCCCAGGGCGCCAAAAACTGTCCTTTTTTAACATTAACGATCCTTCCACTTTTAGCCACCGCCTCCAGAAGATCTGTCTGCCTTGAAAGAAAAGCTGGCACCTGCAAAACATCCACCACCTCTTTTACCTTTTCCACCTCACTCACCTGATGAACATCTGTAATTAAACCCACTTTGTGTTCATCTTTTATTTTTGCAAGTATTTCAACCCCTTCCTCAAGCCCGGGTCCCCTAAAAGCATCTATCGATGATCGATTTGCCTTATCATACGATGATTTAAAATAAAACTCTATTCCATCATATTTTGATATAGTCTTTTTTAAAAATCGGCAAACCTCATCCAAAATCTCCTTACTTTCTATAACACATGGACCGGCAAACAGGATCATCAGATCACCACCTTTTCATCACTTTTATCCTTTTTATACTTATATGCGGCATTCACAAATGAGCTAAAAAGTGGATGCGGATTTGTGGGTTTAGATTTAAACTCAGGATGGAACTGACATCCCAAAAACCATCTGTGGGATTTTAGCTCTATTATCTCCACCAGATCCCTTTCCTGATTTACACCAGAAATAGTGACCCCAGCCTTCACAAAATCATCTTTAAACCTGTTGTTAAACTCCAGACGGTGTCTATGCCTCTCAAATACCTCTGTTTTTCCGTAAGATTTAAAAGCAAGGGTATCTTCTTTTATAGTACATTTATACCCTCCTAATCTCATAGTTCCACCTAACTTTTTGATATTTTTTTGATCATTCATATAGTCTATTACAGGGTAAGGGGTCTTTGGAAGAAACTCCACACTGTTTGCTCCATCAAGCTTAAGAACATTTCTGGCAAATTCTATTACAGCACATTGCATCCCAAGACATATCCCGAAGAAAGGTATATTTTTGATACGGGCATAATTTACTGCATTGATCTTACCTTCCACACCCCTATCCCCAAATCCCCCCGGCACAAGGATACCATCCACATTCTCAAAAAATTTATCAAGGGGCATCTTTTCGAGATCTTCAGCATCTATCCATTTTATGTTAACCTTTAATCTATTATGAATACCTCCGTGAACTAGAGCCTCATTTAAGCTTATATAGGCATCCTTCAAGTCCACATACTTACCCACCACCCCAATGGTGACCTCACCTTCCGGATTGTTAAGACGGAAGACGATATCCTCCCATTTTGAGAGATCCAAACTTTTTTCCGGTAAATTTAATTTCTTCAAAACAATCTTGTCTATCCCTTCATTATGAAGCAAAAGGGGAACTTGATAAATAGAGGAGGCATCTATGGCGTTTATTACACCTTCTTTTGAAATATTACAAAATAGTGCAATCTTCTTTTTTATGCCATCACTTAAAGGATACTCCGAACGGCACACAAGGATATCCGGTTGTATACCTATCTCTCTGAGCTCCTTAACAGAATGTTGTGTTGGTTTTGTTTTCAATTCCCCGGCACTTTTAATGTAGGGAACCAGTGTGACGTGTATATACAATACATCATTGTCATCAAGATCAAACCTGATCTGCCTGATAGCCTCTAAAAAAGGTAAACTTTCTATATCGCCCACTGTCCCACCAATTTCCACTATAACTATGTCATATTCCCCTGAAAGTTTTCTTATATTATTCTTTATCTCATCAGTTATATGAGGTATAACCTGCACAGTGGCACCAAGGTAATCCCCTTTCCGCTCTTTTTCTATAACATGGTGATAAATTTTACCTGTTGTTATATTGCAATCTTTATTTGTGTAAGAATTCAAAAAACGTTCGTAATGTCCAAGATCCAGGTCTGTTTCAGCACCATCTTCCGTCACATAAACCTCTCCATGCTGAAAAGGGCTCATAGTACCAGGATCTACATTCAGATAAGGGTCAAACTTTTTAATAATAACTTTATAACCCCTCAATTCAAGGAGCGTTCCCAATGAAGCTGCAGTAATCCCTTTACCCAGAGACGATAGAACGCCTCCGGTGACAAAAATAAACTTAGCCATTTAATATCTCCATTGCATATTTATTTGCCTTTATTAAATCCTCTTCCGTATCCACCGAAATACCGTTGTATTCAGTTTCTATTACCTTTATTTTATAACCATTGTCAAGTGCTCTTAGCTGCTCAAGCTTTTCGATATTCTCATTTACAGATGGCTCAAGGGAGGTAAAGATTTTCAGGAAATTTTTTCTATAACCATATATACCAATATGTTTGTAAAAAAATTTTTGTGCTTCCTTATCCCTATAATAAGGGATTGGTGATCTGGAAAAATATAATGCATAACCTGTTTTGTCAAACACGACCTTTACGACATTCGGATTCTGTGCCGTTGTTTCATCTATTTTAACACAGGCAGTGTTCATAACAGCATCAGAATTATTTAGATCGTCTATAAGCATATCAATCACTTTGTAATCGATAAAAGGCTCATCCCCCTGTACATTTATAATAATATCATCATCTAAGTACCTGGCCACCTTTGCCACCCTGTCAGTACCTGATGGGAGACTAGGGTCGCTCATCGTAGCTTCAATACCATCTATTTTTTTACATTCGTCTAAAATTCTTGCATCATCCGTCACTACGATTACCCTATTAGCTTTGCTCTTCTTGCAATTCTGGGCTACCCATGCTATCATGGGAACCCCTGCTATCTCTTTTAAAGGCTTACCTTCTAGTCTTGTGGAAGCATACCTTGCGGGAATAACTACTGCTACGCTCATACCTATACCTCTTCTTTCTCTTTTATGATACTAACGGCTATCGAGTAATCCCTGCCATGGGAGATGGAAACCTCAATATCCTTTCTTCTTGCCCCTTTTATAAAAACTATTGGGTCACCTTTTTCACCGTTTAAAATCTCTATATCCTTGAAGGATAACTCCTTACCGATACCAGTTTTAAAGCTCTTGGAGATAGACTCCTTTGCAGCAAATCTACCAGAAAAAAATTGTAATGATCTATTTTTCTTTTCGAAGATCTCCATCTCTTTCTGGGTTAAAATTCTATTTACAAATCTTTCACCATGCCTTTCTATGGCATTTTTTATTCTATCAATTTCCACAATATCACAGCCGATCATCATCCTACTTATCAATTGAATACTTTTCTAAAATATCTTTCATCTCCCTCACTGCATCCTTTAATCCAACCAAAATCGATTTAGATATAATAGAATGACCTATATTAAACTCATGAAATGGAAAAATTCGGCAAAGTGGAATAACATTTTTATAATTCAAACCATGCCCCGCATTTACTATAAATCCTAAATCAGCAGCATACTTTGAAGCTGCCTCGATCTTTTTAAGCTCTTTAAAACTTTCATCTTCCGTAGTAGCCTCTGCATATCTACCTGTATGTATCTCTATATATCTGGCTCCGGTTTCGATAGCCTTTTCAATCTGCTTCTTATCTGGGTCTATAAATATACTAACGTCTATCCCATTTGACTTAAGAATTTCTACTGTCCTTGCAACCTTATCAAAATTATGTATTACATCGAGTCCACCTTCAGTGGTTAGCTCTTCCCTCTTTTCAGGTACCAACGTACAGATGTTCGGTTTCACAGACAAAGCAATATTTATAATTTCATCATTTGTTGCCATTTCAAGATTTAGCTTTACTTTGACGGTATCCCTCAGGATAAATAGATCCCTATCCTGGATATGCCTTCTATCCTCCCTTAGATGTACAGTAATTCCATCTGCTCCACCCAATTCAGCTAAAACTGCTGCATGAACAGGATCTGGTTCTTTCCCTCTTCTTGCCTGCCTAACTGTTGCGACATGATCTATGTTAACTCCCAATTTTATCATACGTCACCCCTATTTTTTATCTCCTTTACAGCAGTTGTAATAATTGAGTTTGCAATATAATCGATCTTATCGTAATCGGTGCCTTCCACCATCACTCTTATCTTGTTTTCAGTGCCGGAATATCTCACAAATACCCTACCATCCTTTCCAAGCTGATCTGAGAATTCTTTTATAAGTTTTGAAGTATTCTTCAAATCATCAATAGGCACCTTTTTACTTACAGAGGCATTTTTCAGCACCTGCGGATATACAGAGATAAATGATTGGAGCTCACTCAATTTTTTACCTGTAGTAACTATTACTTTGAGAAGCTGTAAGGCTGTTATCAAACCATCACCTGTAGTGTTGTAATCACTAAAAATAATATGCCCAGACTGCTCTCCCCCCAAATTCAAACCGAAAGCCTTCATCTGTTCTATGACATACCTATCACCCACATCGCATCTGATTATATTTATCCCTATCTTATTAAGTGAACGTTCAAAGCCAAGATTACTCATAACTGTGGCCACAAGTGTATTTTGATTAAGCAGCCCCTTCTCTTTCATAAATTTTCCACATATACCAAGTATGTAATCACCATCAACAATTACACCGTATTCATCCACAAAAATAGCCCTATCTCCATCACCATCAAAAGCAATCCCCAGATCTGCACCCACCTCAATAACTTTTTTGGCAACAGTTTCCGGATGAATGGCTCCACAACCATCATTTATGTTATACCCATTAGGTTTGTCATTGATTACAACTACATCTGCGCCTAACTCAGCAAAAGCCATTGGGGCAACCTTATACATAGCACCATTAGCACAATCCACCACGATTTTAAGACCACTTAAATCATAATTTTTATCGAAGGAACTTTTAGCAAACTCCACATATCTACCGATGGCAGTTTCTATCCTTGTAACCCTTCCAACAACAGCTTCAAGAACAGCTTTATCCTCATCAATAAACCTCTCCATTTCAAGCTCAAGCTCGTCAGGCAATTTGTACCCATCACTTGAAAAAAACTTGATCCCATTATCATAATAGGGATTATGCGATGCAGAAATGACGATACCTGCATCTGCCCTCAAGCTCCTTGTGATAAAAGATATTGCAGGAGTAGGCAAAACCCCCACGAGTACTACATCCACTCCCATAGAGCATATCCCTGATGCAATAGCATATTCAAACATATAGGAAGATATCCTTGTATCTTTGCCGATAACTATTTTATGTTTTTTCTCACCTCTTCTAAAGATTGTGGCCGCAGCCTGGCCTAATTTCATAGCAAGATCTGGTGTCATTGGGAAAAGATTAGCTTTTCCCCTTATACCATCCGTCCCAAAATATTTTCTCATCTTCTTACCTCTATCTTGATTCTCGAAGGTGTAATATCCACCACATCTACACCTTCAATACCAGCTACTTTAACCGGAAGTTCATAAATACCATCTCTGTTTATCTTTGAAAGATCTACAAAAAGTTTTAAATTATCTAAACTATTTAATTTATCACTTCTACCCCTCACAGACAGATCAACCCTGTCTGGATTTATTCGTATCACCTTGAAGTGAGGGTTTAAATTTTCCAATACAAAAGATAAATTATTAAGATTTTTAACGATAATATTCTCCACAACTTTTAGTTCGATCTGAACTTCATTGGGCTTTGCATCAGTAATAATTTCCCCCACCTTTATACCCACCTTCTGCTTAAGACTTGCATCAACACCTGAAATATTGATGGGCAATGTTTCCACACTCTCTAATGCTTTAATCTTCTTACTTGTGCCATAAACTGTAACATGGCTTGGCGTAATTGTCACCGAGGAGATTTTATAACCATCCTTCAGTTCACCTATAAATGTAGGTAATACCTTTACTGTCTTCTTCCCTAATTTATCTATTATAATCTTTATATCCTGTGGTTCCGCCCTTATAAGGTGAATGCCAGATGGAAGCATTACATCTGTAGGTTTAATGCGGTAAAGATATTCCCCACTCTGAAAATTTGAAAGATCTACCTCTATTTTTATATCATTAAAAGTAAAGTTCTTCATCGATATCTTTGGACCTTTGACCAGGACAGAAATCAGATTTGTATCCGTGAATGCCTTTAATCCTTCACCTTCATTTTTAAACTTAATCGGTACGTAAAAGCTTACCTCCTGCTGCTCGGATGTAGCAACGATAAACCAAACAATGACGGCAATTATTACACTTATAATCTTTAGGATATTGTTATTTATCATCAAAAGCCTCTTTTGTCTCATCCACATTGAAAATATGACTTAATGTCTCTTTTAGAGAATCTGCATCAAGCTCTGATGTGAAATTACCTCTGTAGGAAACCGAAATGGTACCCCTCTCCTCACTAACCACAACACAAACGGCATCTGTTTCTTCGGTAATACCTAATGCAGCTCTATGTCTTGTGCCAAACTTTTTATCAATATCAACTCTTTTTGTGAGGGGTAGTATAGATCCTGCATAAACAATCTTACCATCTATAACGATGACGGCACCATCATGTAAAGGGGAATAAGGTATAAATATACTTACGAGTATATCTTTATTTAATTCAGAATTCAGAGTAGTCCCCACCTGGATGTATGGCAAAAGATCTATCTCCCTCTGGATAACGATTAGAGCACCTATCTGTTTATTTGCCAATATAGTTGATGCCTTAACTATCTCATCTATGATCCCTTTATTTATTTTATCCTGTTTGCTAAAAACCTTAGTATCACCAATTACTGCAAGGGCCCTCCGCATCTCCGGCTGAAAAATAATGATAATTGATAAAAATAGGTAACCTGTAAGATTATTCAAAACCCAGCTGGTGGCTTTAAAACCAAAAAAATTGGAGAACGACGCAAAAATAAGTATAAAAATTACCCCCAGTGTCATTCTCAAAGCAATAGTACCCTTTATAAGCAACAAAACACGGTATACCATAAATGCAATAATTACTATATCCAGGATATCCACAAAAGTGATAGATTTAAATATTTCTAACATTTGAAACCTACTCTATTGTAAAAATTAAAAATCTTCATCATATCAAGTGATTCTTCCACATCATGCGTTCTTATGATATCAGCACCATTCAAAAGTGCAATGGTTTCCACTATCTTTGATCCTACAACTCTCTCACTGACAGGTTTCTCTATAACCCCACCCACCATCGACTTTCTTGATAATCCTACCAGAATAGGTTTACCGAAAGATTCAAACTCTTTAAGATATTTCAATATAAGATAATTATCATCCAGACTCTTACCAAAACCGAAGCCTGGATCTATCATCATATTATCTTCGGATAATCCTTTTTTCAATCCCATTTCTATACTCTCATATATATAATACTTTATCTCCTCCAAAAGATTATTGTACTTAGGATTATCTTGCATAGTTTTGGGTACCCCTTTTATATGCATCAGACATACACCGGCATTATAATCTGCGCATACCTTAGGCATATCTTCATCAAAGTGAAAGCCGCTTATATCATTTATTATATGGGCACCTATCTTCAAACACTCTTCGGCCACCTTCGATTTATAAGTATCAACAGAAACAATAAAACCTTCACTCACGGCTAATTGCACCACCGGTAGCACACGTTTGAGTTCCTCTTCAACACTTATAGATTCAGCCCCAGGTCTTGAGGATTCTCCACCAATATCCACTAAACTAATCCCTATCTCTTTCAGTTTACTGAGATAGCTTATAACAGCGTTTAGTTCGGTAAATTTACCACCATCACTAAAAGAATCAGGGGTAACATTTATAATTGCCATGATCTTTTTTTCATCAAAAGTTAGAGTTTTATCTCTGATGTGAAGTATTTTATGAATAGGGCTCTTTAAAATTTTATCAATCTCATCAGCAATATCTTTAAGTCCAAAAGGCTGTATCTTCAATCGATCCGCAAGTCTTGAAAATCCTTTTAAATCTCCACAGATTAAAACATCAGTTTTTTCCACCTCACATCCCGCAGTACCCATATGTACAGCGGCATCTATACCAGAAGCAATAGCCTCCTGTTTTAATACGTTTGCAGCAGCAGATGGTATCCCTTTAAACTTTATATTAAGGGGGACACCTCGCAATGCTATTTTTTTAGCGTAAGGGTGAGCCCCCAATTTTATAATCTCATATTCCAATCTGTTTTTGTCCGATACCACAAGCTCTTTAAACATATATTAAGCCGGTTGTAATTCTCCATTTACCTTTTCTATAAGCTCTTCAATATCTTTACTTTCTATAGTCTCTTTTTCAAGAAGCAACTCCGCCATTGCATGCAACAATTTGAGATTACTTCTCAAAATCCCCTTGGCATTATCATAAGCATTTAATACTATCTTACCTATCTCCTCATCTATTATCTCCGCAGTCTTTTCACTGTAATTTTTATGAGTGGCAAGCTCTTTACCGAGGAATATCGCCTCATCCTTTTTCCCCAGAGCCACTGGCCCAAGCAGTTCACTCATCCCCCATGAACATACCATATTCCTTGCAATCTCAGTTGCCCTTTCGATGTCGTTTCCTGCACCGGTGGAAATCTTATTGAATACCACTTCTTCTGCAGCCCTTCCACCCATAAGTACCGCTAGCCTTGAAGTCAGGTACTCTTTTGTATAGATATATTTGTCATCCTTAGGTAGCTGCTGAGTAACCCCAAGAGCCATACCCCTTGGAATGATACTTACTTTGTGGACAGGATCCGAATGAGGTGTAAATCTGGCCACAATTGCATGACCAGCCTCATGATAAGCTGTGACCTTCTTCTCCTCATCAGATATTGCAACAGATCGCCTCTCTTTACCCATCATCACTTTATCTTTGGCCTCTTCAAAATCATCCATATTTACTTTTTCTTTATTTTTTCTTGCAGCAAGTAATGCCGCCTCATTCACAAGATTGGCAAGCTCGGCACCCGCAAACCCCGGTGTAGATTTTGCAATGACTTCCAGATCCACATCATCCCCAAGAGGTACTTTGGAAGCATGTACTTTCAAAATCTCATATCTACCCTTAACGTCTGGTCTTGGCACCACCACCTGTCTGTCAAATCTACCAGGTCTAAGTAAGGCAGGATCAAGAACATCAGGCCTATTTGTAGCAGCAATTAAAATTACCCCTTCGGTGGACTCAAATCCATCCATCTCCACTAAAAGCTGATTTAAAGTCTGCTCCCTTTCGTCATGTCCACCACCTAAACCTGCACCTCTATGCCTACCAACAGCATCTATTTCATCTATAAAAATGATACATGGGGCATTCTTTTTCCCCTGATCGAAAAGATCTCTCACCCTTGATGCACCAACTCCCACAAACATTTCAACAAAATCAGAACCACTTATACTAAAAAAAGGTACCCCTGCTTCACCAGCCACTGCTTTTGCTAAAAGAGTTTTACCCGTTCCGGGAGGGCCCACGAGCAAGACTCCTTTCGGAATCTTACCACCTAAACGTTGAAATTTATGTGGATCTTTTAAAAATTCTATAATCTCCTCAAGCTCCTCTTTTGCCTCATCGCACCCAGCCACGTCTTTAAAAGTGACTTTTTTCTGATCAGGTGTAAGAAGTCTTGCTCTACTCTTGCCGAAAGTAAAAGCCTTACCTCCACCCTGCATCTGCCTCATGAAAAATATCCAGACGGCAATCAGAAGAATCATTGGCAACCAGGAGATAAGCACCTGCAGATACCAGGGATTTTGATCTGGTGGCTTAGCGTATATCTTTACATTATGTTCTGTCAAAAGGGGAACGAGCGATGGATCATCAGGAGCATATGTCTCAAACTGTTCATCATTTTTCTTTAACTCACCTGTAATAGATTTCTCCTTTATTATAACAGTCTTAACGTTATCCTGTTTTACCTGTTCTATAAATTCAGTGTAAGAAATCTTCTTTTTTGCTCCGTGACCGGTATTAAAAGAATTAAACATCACCACCATAATTAGAGCAATCACAAACCACAATGTAATATTTTTGTAGAAATTATCCTTCATCATACCCCCTAAGCATTTATCTTTAGAATAGATATATCTTTTAAATTTCTATAGTAACCATTATAATCCAGCCCATACCCCACCACAAATTTATCCGGAATAGAAAAACCGCAATAATCTGGATTGATATCAGCTAGTCTTCTGGAAGGCTTATCAAGTAAAGAGCATACTTTGAGACTATTAGGATTCCTTACGCTGAAAAGCCTTTTCAAATAATTTATGGTAAGTCCGGTATCTATTATGTCCTCCACAAGTATCACATTTCTCTTCTCCACAGGTCTATCAACATCGCATAGAAGACGTACAACACCGCTGGAAGTGGTTCTTTCTCCAGCATAGCTCGATACCGACACAAAACTTATCTCCATAGGTAGATCTATGTATTTAACCAGATCCGCCATGAATATCCATGCCCCTTTCAAAACACCCACCACAAGAAGATCTTCACCCTCAAAATCTTTAGTGATAGTCTCCGCTAATAGCTTAACTCGTTCTATAATCTGATCATAACTGATTAAAACTTCCAAAGTATGTTTTTCCATCAAACCTCCATATCTACAGCCTTTATATTTTCATTCACTTCCCAAACATTTTCAACCCAAATTATCTTACCATCTTTTTCCACCACCACCAATCTGTCCCTATCAAACTTATCTATCTTTTTCTCTATCAAAATATCCTTTAATTTAGATCCGTCAACCCTATCCCCATCCTTTCTATTCCTGATTATAAGGACGGCATCCCTTAAAGAACCATCAAATTTTATATATTTACACAATTTTGGCAAAAAAACAATATCATCTGACTCTTTTTTTAAAAAAATAAATTTTTCTATTAGATCCCTGTGAAAGATAATTACTTTATTCATAGACACTTCAAATATAAATCCATCTGGCATATTTATTCTTTTTGACTTTCCCACCAGAAGATTCATAGCATTGTCAATATGCTTTTTTTCCACCCTAAAAAATTTTTCAAACATTTTTGCAAGTAGAAATCTTCTTTCAAAAAGAGATTTTGACAAAAGATATTTCTTATCTAAATGAGCTAAAAACCGATCAAATTTCATAGGTGAATCAGCAAGATGATTATGCAGAAAATTTTTAAGTTCACTTGATTGCTCCTGTATGGAATATATATTGTTTAGATACCCCCTGTTGTAGTTTCTGATCTCCGGAATAATCTTCAACCTAACCCAATTTCTCACGTAATCTGAACTGAAATTCGTTTCATCATCAACATACTCAAGTTTGTTATGTTTAATATACTCCTCAATTTGCATCCGTTCTAAGTTTGCAAATGGTCTTAGCACTCTGTCGTTCCTATCAAATCCTTTCAAATTATAGATCGCCCCACCTGTAAACACCTTCACAAAAAATGTTTCAACGATATCATCCAGATGATGTGCCGTGGCTATATAGTCTGCACCTAACTCTTGTAATACTTCAAACAAAGCAAGATATCTTAGCTTTCTGGCGGCATCCTCCACAGATAGATTAAATCTACTTACATGGGATGGTACATCTATCTTTTTTATGAATAATGGGATTTTAAATTCCATACAAAACCTTTTACAAAAATCCTCATCCCTATCTCCCATTTCCCCTCTAATACCATGATTTACATGACATGCATACAGTTTAATATTATAACTTTCTCTCATAAGATACAAATAATGAAGCAGGGCTACAGAGTCCCTGCCTCCGGAAAAAGCCACAACTATCTTACTGTTTTTTAATCTATCGATATCTATTATTTTACCATCAAACGATATAGTCTGATTCTCTCCTACCAGACGCCTCATAATCTTTCCGTTTATCTTCATAGCCTGCCCTATTCAAAATTCCATAAGCGTAATCTTTCCCTTCTTCAACACCTGGCTGATCAAAAGGATTTATATTATTTATAATCCCAAGAGTAGCCACAACATACTCGTAAAGCATAAAAAGGTATCCTATGCTAAATTCATCTAAAAAATCAATCGCTATCTTCATGGATACTCTATTGGCTTTTTTTAGAGCCACTTCTGTGGCCTGCAGCTCCACATTCAAAAGCCTACTAAGATCCACACCTGTTAGATATTTATAGTTTTCGTACCATTCACCATCTAATTCCTGATTGAAATCATGTTTATCCAGCTGAATAAACGTAATTAGCTTATCAAATGGGCCTTCTTTGTAAAGCTGGAGCTGAGAATGTTGATCTATCGTTCCAATAGCAGTAACAGGTGTAGAGCCAAAAAATATTTCCCTGCCATCTCTTGTGTACCTCTTACCAAGACTCTCCCCCCATAATTGGCAAAACCAATCGGCAAAGCTTTTTAGTCTGGAAGTATATGGCATAAGAACATTTATCTTTTTACCCCTTTTGATATAAGCGTTATATATGGCAGTCATCTTAAGATAGAGATTTTTACCATTGTGGATAAAAAATCGCCCCCCATTTTTCAATTCTCTGATATCAATCCCCAGAATTGCAAATGGCACAATCCCAACAGATGACAATACAGAGAATCTCCCCCCAACATTCTCTGGCACTTCAAACGACTTCAAACCAAACCTGCTCACAATATTTCTCAAATCACCCTTCTTAGGATCAGTGATGGCAATGAGAGATCTCTTTAAATCCACATTATTTTTTAAAAGCCATTCATAGACCACTAAAAAATTTGCAGCTGTTTCAACAGTACTTCCGGACTTGCTAATTACAAGAACAATGGTCTTATGAGGATTGCAATGTTCTAATATCCAGTAAGCTTTGTATGGATCCACATTATCCATGACCCAAAATCTGGGGAAATAGCCTCTTTTATCAGGGGATAGTGCATTATAATTGTAAGGCAAAAGGGCATTTGCCACTGCCTCAAATCCAAGGGATGATCCCCCAATCCCTATAATTATCATATCCTCGAATTCCCCTTGAATAGATCTTGCAAAATCTATAATTTCACCATCATCCAGATCCACAAGCTTTGGAAATCCCGTCTCATTAGACTCCACCATAACATTTAATCTGTTTAGCCCCTCCTCCACAAGCTTTAATTCAGATTCAAGTTCCTCGTTATTCAAACCATCATCAAGGTTACTTTTCATAACAAAATTATAATCTAAAGACACTTTTCTCATCTAAAACCCCCTTTTTTAAATATCTTTTCAAATTAGATGGTATCTAATGTTATTTTACCAGAATCTTTCTACTTTTTCTGCTTCTTTTAATACCTCAAGAAAAAATCTACCATAATTTTTAGTTTTGACTCTTCCATCTAAAATTATCCAGTAACCAGAATCAGTTTCGTTTCTAATCAGTCTCCCCACCGCCTGCTTAAAGAAAATCACCGCCCGCGGCAGGTAATAATTTAAAAAAGCATTGCCATACTTATCCTCATAGTAATCCATTTTTGCCTTTATATAAAGATCAGAGATATTTTCAAATGGTAACTTATCAATAATAAGATATTTTACCCCCTTACCACCAAAATCGATCCCCTCCCTGAGGATTGAGCAACCTATAATAACAGTTTCTTCATCAATCTCAATACCCTGCAAATCTTCCGTCTGGAAAAATAACCTTTTTTCGGGGAAATTATTTTTAATAAACTCACCTATTTCCCTCATATGATTTAAACTGTTGAAAATAACTATCGTAGCTCCTCTGATCCGGGAGAAAAAATCTAAATAAAACAGTTTTTTCCACTCAAGATCTTCGGAATACTCATTATGTATATACACCTTCCCCTGTGATATCAAATTTTCAGCAGGCTCAAGCTTAATAGTCTCCACTTTATTTTCAAGCCCCAGTTCTTTTATAACATAGTCAAATGACCCATTAAACGTAATTGTGGCACTGATTATAAGAGAGCTGATACAACTTTTAAAAAGTGCATCAGAGAAATATTCCGCCGAGCTGACGGGGATATTTTTCAATGAAAAATAATCCCCATAGTTTTCCACTAACTTTATCCCATCATTTTTAAACACCTTTGAGAGAGTCTCTTTATACTTATCAAACACTGAATATTCCTCTTCCGGTACTTTATCCCGTAAAGCCTTATCCATTTCTGATAAAAGATTCAGGCACTCATCTTCTATCTGATTGTTGATGATCATTGTTTTTCTAAACCTATCATTTATACTACGGAATCTTGTTGTAAAATATTTAAAAAAATGATCCCCCAAAAAGGGTCTATTCTCTTTTATAAAATTCAAAATAGCATAAAAATTGAGTTCTTCCCCAAGATATGATGGGAATATATCAACAATTGAGTGTGCTTCGTCAAAAACGATATGCTCCGCAAAATCGAAATTGTAATTGCCGTCGAATTTCACCCTCATGGCAATATCCGCCAGTAGCATATGGTGGTTTGTCACCACAATATCAGAGCTATTGGCAACATCTCTGGCATTATAGAAGGAACATTGAAAAAAATATGGACATCTTCCCGATAGGCATTGGTAGCTATCTGCCGTTATTTTATTTATAATATCAATATCAAACGGTAGTCCGTTGATTTCTGTAATTTTATTTTCAATGATACCATCCGCCCAACTCACCACATCAGGGTAAATATCCGCATATGGTAGTATAAATTTAGAATACCTGTAATGGCAAAAATAGTTTCTTCTGCCAAGCAACTTTGTAATCTTTATATCTTTGTCAAAAAGCTGGACAGCAATAGGTATATCTTTGTTTAATATCTGATTCATCAATTGTTTTGTTTTGGTGCTTATGATCGTCCTTCTACCCAATTCAAATAAAGGTATCAAGTATGATATCGTTTTACCATAACCTGTGGGAGCCTCAGCCATAATAGATTTATAGTCACCCAGCAGTTTACATATGTTTTTTGAAAATTCCAGTTGATGCCTTCTAAAATTATAATTTTTTATTAACCGAGGAAGGTAGCGATCTTCCAAAAAATATCTTTCAATACTCATCCACTATCCGTTTATTTTCGCATGCCTTTTAAATAGATCCACATCAAGGGAAAAATTTTCAGCAACTTCATAAGTTATAAGATTATTTAAAAATAGATCTGCCAGTTGTAGTTCAAAAGGTATATAATCACCTGTTCCCCTTACCTGGGTATGAATAAGGTTCAGTGCGTTATCCCTTATAATCTTTTTCAGCTTATAACTATTGACACAATACTCATAAACAAAAAATTTATCCTGACCATTCTTACTTGGGACTAATCTGAAATTCATAAATAGCTTAACATTATCCGCAAGGCGATTAAGATGATATTTATAAGAAGATTCCGATTCTTTGTAAAGCAAGCTCTCCACAGAGGAATGGATACTGTTTGATTCAAATGCAATATAAGCAGGTCTACCAGCCTCCACAAACTTATACACATTGCTAAACATCTCAGATGAATCAATATTATCAATGAAAAGAATATTTGGATCAAAATCGTTTAGTATTTCGGAAAAAACTGCCCTATCTTTAATCATACTCCTCTCTATCTGTACAATATTTGATCTGTTGTTCCTTAACGTTTCATTTAACCTCTCCGCAACGTAAAGTATATTATATCTCCCAACCGAATTTAAATAATCTATTATGGAAGTGATAAATGAAGATTTACCATGCCCAAAAGGGGCAATTAAAAAAAATATACCCTTTGCTGGCTCCAGCAGATACTTATTAATATCCTTTCCAAGTTTGAAGTTTGATATATTTAAAAATGATGAAGAATTATTTATAACAAGTATAAAAAAAGAGTTTTTTTCTTTATAAAAGTTTAATGTAAATCTTTTTGACATTATTGATCTTTTCACACTAACAAAACCGTTTGAAACAAGTGACCTCCTTTCATTTTCATCACATACCTCTTTAATGATATTTAAAATCTGACTCTTGGTAAAAGAATCATAAGGAATCTTTTCAATCATATTAGATTTTTTTATAAATGGTGGGGCATTCTCTTTGATAAAAATCCTTTCGATTTTATCGTCATAGTCTAATATAGTAATAATTAGGGTATCAAAATTTTTTCCCCCTTGCATTATCAATTCTAATGATTTAAATTGATAATCCTTCGTACCATACGGTAATTTTTCGAGATCCACCAGAATTCTATCTATAGATATTTCCGATAATAACACCGGTACAATTGTTTTGCCAAGATTAAAAGCGATCTCATCTATATCTTTCAATAAAGAGACATCATTTATCCCCAGAAAAAGCTTTTTATCTTCAAGCTTTACAGGTACCACTCTATACTTCTTGAGAATCTCAAAATTGACCTCCTTCTGCAGAGCCACAGGAATTACAAGCTCTTTTAGATTGAAATACTGCAAACCATACTGCTCCGCCACAATGTTCAGCAAACTCTCTGTAGTCAAAAACCCAGCTTTTACAACAAGATCCCCCAACCTCTCCCTTGTGATCTGCTGTTTTGCAAGAAGTTGTGCCAATTCTTCTTTAGTTAGAATCTTTTTCTCCAAAAGGATCTCGCCAAGCTTTTTCATGATCTACTCCCAAGAGGTTATGTAATATTATAAATCAAAATAGAGGATTTTCAATAAAACTTACAAACAATCACTAATCTATAACCCTTTTTAAAATATCCCCATATGCATCTATTCTTCTATCTCTAAAAAATGGCCAGATTCTTCTTACCTTTTCAATTCTTGTCAAGGCAATATCCGCATAGCAATTCTCCTCATCAAAGTTACCAGAAGAGCAGATTATCTCCCCCTGAGGGCCTGCTATAAAGCTATTCCCCCAGAATGTTATTCCAGCACTTTTATCTGATGGGTCTTTTTCGTACCCTACCCTATTTACAGAAACCACAAAAACCCCATTGGCCACCGCATGCCCCCTCTGGGATATTATCCATGCATTTAATTGTCTCTCTTTTTCATCATCAGTATCATCAGGATCCCATCCAATTGCGGTAGGATAAACTATTATCTCTGCACCAGCCAGAGCCATTAATCTGGCAGCTTCCGGATACCACTGATCCCAGCAAACCAATACGCCTATTCTTCCGATCGATGTATCAATAGGCTTAAAGCCGATATCTCCTGGTGTAAAATAAAACTTCTCATAAAACCCCGGATCATCAGGTATGTGCATTTTTCTATATATACCAGCTATTGAACCATCTTTTTCAAAAACAACAGCTGTATTGTGATAAACCCCAGCCATCCTTTTTTCAAAAATTGAAGTCACAAGGACCACCTTATTATCTTTTGCCAATTTAGAAAAATGTTCAGTAGAAGGGCCAGGTATCGGCTCCGCCAGATCAAAATATTCCACAGATTCCTTCTGGCAAAAATAGAGGGTATTATGTAGCTCCGGCAACACAATCAATTCTGCACCTTTTTTTACCAGAAAATTTATATTATCAGTCAATTTCCCAATATTGGCTTTCACATCCTCACCATTTGACTGCTGAACAAATCCCACTCTAACTACTCTTCCCATTCTAACACCCCTTCAGGATACTGCATTGTCACACAATGTAAGGATCCATGCTGTCTTATTAAAACAGAACAGTCCACAGCCACAACCTCTCTTTCTTTAAAGATATCTTTAAAAATCTCTAGAGCAACACCATCCTTGCTACAATTATATATAGGCACTAAAACAGCATCATTGATAATCAAAAAATTTGCGTAAGTAGCTGGCAATCTTTCATTCTCATAGTATACGGGATCAACCATAGGTAAAGGAATCAGGTTGTAGTAATTACCATTTTTATCCTTTAAACTTTTCAGTTCCTCTTCCATCATCGACAGCTCGTAATAATGAGGATCGTTTGAATCATCACACTTTACGTAACATATCGTATCAACACTGCAAAATCTTGCCAGCGTATCTATATGGCTATCAGTGTCATCCCCTTCAAGATAACCATGCTCCAAAAAAATAATCCTTTCAGCCCCAAGATCTTTTTTAAGCCTTTTTTCTATCTCTTTACTATCTAAATGTTCATTACGATTGTAAGACATCAAACATCTGCTTGTTGTAAGAATAGTACCTTCACCATCAGACTCTATGCTGCCACCTTCTAAAACAAAATCCTTATGATACTCAATCTTTGTATTTTTGTTGAAGATACCTCTTTCAAAAAGCTTTCTGGTTATCTGGTTGTCATAGTTAGAGGGAAACTTAAGCCCCCAACCATTAAATCTGTAATTTAAAATGGTGGGTTTGCCGTCTCTAAATACAGTTATCCCCCCATGATCCCGGGCCCAGGTGTCGTTATTTTCTATCTGGCAATAAATGATACGACTCTGGTCTAATCCGGAGGTTATTTTTCTTACCCTTTCAATATTTTTACAAACGATAATCAGTTTTTCCCTTTTTACAATCTCTTTAGCAATATTATAAAAACAATTATCCACCTCATCAAGGTAACCTCTCCAGTCGGTATCCTCATGGGGCCACGTAAGCTGTACACAATCCTGTTTATGCCATTCTGCAGGTAATATATTCATACTTTAATAATATCCAATGAATTGCCTGATGTCAAATGGAAATAATACACTTTTACCTATTGAAAATATTATCATTTTATTATAAAATTCTTTTTGAAGAAAACTATGGAGGAATAATGGAAGACCTAATTAAAGAGGCTATTGACAAAGCATTAAGAAAATATGATCTGGAAAGTGTCAATTATACAATCGAGATACCTAAGAAATCTGAAAATGGGGATTTTTCCTCAAATGTTGCATTTGTATTAAGTAAAGCACTAAAGAAAAGACCCCTCGACATAGCAAATGAAATAGTTTCAGATATCGATAAAAAAAATTTTTCAAAAGTGGAAGTGGCTCCCCCAGGTTTCATAAATTTCTTTTTATCTAAAGAACCTTACTATAATTTTTTAAGAGCTATTATTGAAAAGCCAGACTTTCATATAGAAAATATAGGTAACAATAAAAAGGCAATGGTGGAATTTGTCAGTGCCAACCCCACAGGTCCGCTACATATCGGTCATGGTAGAGGTTCCGCATACGGGGATACAATTGCAAGATTACTTAAGATATCTGGTTTTGATGTGTATAAGGAATACTATATCAACGATGCTGGTAATCAGATGAATAATCTTGCTTTAAGCATATACTCAAGGTACTGCGAATTGTTTGAGAAGAGTTATCCATTTCCGGCCGATGGCTACAAAGGTGAATATATAATCGACATAGCAAAAGATATCGCCAAACAATATCAGGATCATCTTTTGAACGATGAAACAAATGGTATAAATGTCTGTTTTGAGGTTGGTGTTAAAACAATTCTTGATGGCATAGAAGCTGATTTAAGGGATTTTAGAGTAACCTTTGACAACTGGTTTAGTGAAAAATCGCTGTATGAATCTCAAGAAGTGGAGAAAACCATAGAGCTATTGAAAAAAAATGGCTATATCTACGAAAAAGATAATGCATTATGGTTTAAATCAGAGCAGCTTGGAGATGATAAAGATAGAGTAATTAAACGCAGCACTGGTGAATACACATATTTTGCATCAGACATAGCATATCATAAAAATAAGTTTGAGAGGGGTTTTGAATTCCTTGTGGATGTCTGGGGGGCTGACCACCACGGATATGTAAACCGATTAAAAAATGGAGTAAAAGCCCTTGGTATAGACGTGGAAAACTTGAAAATTCAGCTTATACAGATGGTGAGCCTTATTAAAGGTGGAGAGAGGATATCGATGTCCACAAGAGCAGGGGAATTTATCACCCTCCGTTGGCTCCTTGATGAAGTGGGGACTGATGCCGCAAGATACTTTTATCTTATGAGAGATATAAATTCTCAGTTTGACTTTGACATAGATCTTGCTAAAAGCAAAAGTAATGATAACCCAGTTTACTACATACAATATGCCCATGCAAGAGTTTGCAGTTTAAAAAGAAACGCAACGGAAAAAGGGATAGAGTTTAAAATTAACTGTGATTTAGAACTTCTCACACTCCCCTCAGAGATTGAAATAATAAAAAAACTTTACGATTTTAAAAATGTAGTGAAAACAGCCACCATAAATCTTGAACCTCACAGAATATGCTATTATCTTCAGGATCTTGCTGGTTTATTTCACACATATTACTACAACACCACAATTGTTGATGAAAATGATCTTAAAACTACAAACGCCAGACTATCTCTTTCGGAGGCAGTGGCAAAAACGATTAGTCTTGGACTTAATATATTAGGTGTATCTGCACCTGAGAGGATGTAGGAGGTAAAGATGAAGGATTCAAATAAAATTAAAGAGAAAGATTCTAAAGGTGATGTGAAGATAATATTCATTGTTGGAGCAATTTTTTTAGTTGCTTTTGGACTGGTCGTTTATGGGATCGTAAAATTAACTAATCAATATTTTTCTCTAAAAGAGCAACTTTCTGAAAAAAAAGTAATCGAATCCTCACAGACAACTACCCCCAAAGATGGTAAAAAGATTACAGTTGAGTCTGACAACATTAAAGTGGAAGATATCAAAAAACAAACAGAAGAAGCAATTTCTGATAACAAAGCTAAAAAGTATGCAGTGGAGGAAAAAAAGCCTGAGCCTAAAGTAGA
>NZ_JBMFQS010000012.1:0-36676 GCF_049968475.1 Calditerrivibrio sp.
ATTGTAGAAAATTTTAATTTGGACAATATTCCTGTTGATTGGTTGGGTGTTGATTTTGAAAAATTTTCATCTTCAAAAACTCTTTTTGATTACCAGCAAAAGGCATTGGAAAATGCGTTAAAAACATTGTTTCTCTATTTTGAAGAGGATAAAGCAGATAAAACGAATTTTTTCACACGGTATCAAAACAACGGATTAACCGAAGATTTAAGCTACAACCTGAAAAAGGAAAGCAAATCTTTAAAATACCTTTTTGATTACGATAAGGAATTCCCCGTTCAGGATGACAAAATTTCATTTAACCACTTCATCAACCGCATGAGTTTCTGGATGGCTACTGGTTCAGGTAAAACCCTTGTGATTGTAAAACTACTTGAATTGCTTGGTTATCTTATGAAAAATAATAAAATTCCTAAAAAAGATATTTTATTTTTAACTTAAAGAGCCAAAAAAATGTGCTCTATCATCAGAAAAACAAGTCTCATCACTTATCAGCTAAATACCATCTTACAACGTAGACAATAGTACATAATTTTTAAATAATTCAGCATTTATTAACAAAAATTATACTTAACACAACACCGAAAAATATTAAGATATTAAATAAAAAAGCGGGGATACCCCCGCCTTTATATTAACGTTTAAGATTCAACAACTCCTGAAGCATTTCATCACTGGTGGTTATTACCCTTGAGTTAGTCTGGTAACCCCTCTGCACTGTTATCATGGTGACAAATTCCAGAGCTATATCCACATTTGAGTTTTCTACAGCACCAGATTGGATCACGCCTCTACCACCGGCTCCGGCCACACCTATTGCTGCAAGACCTGAGTTTGGAGTTTCAGAAAATAGGGAACTCCCCACCCTTGACAAACCTTCCTGGTTTGTAAATATAGCAATGGCGATCTGTCCCAAAACTTTAATCTCACCATTGCTGTAGGATCCCACAATCTCTCCCACATCATTGATACTTATTTTATCAAGATCGCCCCTCTGATAGCCATTCTGGTCAGATTTTGTAATTGTAGAAGGAGCTGCAGAAAGAACCATACCATCAAACTCCCCAGGTTTACCAATGAACACCTCTACACCACTTATTTTATCTGCCCCATTACTTGGTGAAAGTGTGTATTTAAGGTTTGGAATGATATTACCGTTGTTGGCATCATATATCCCCTGAAAAGATCCATTTGGGTTAAACCTTACTGTCACCTCATCACCTGTTGTCCCGTCTATAGAGATAGAATCATTGATTTTATCTGCGGGAGACAGCTTTAATTTCCATTCGTTGTTTGCTTCATTGTAGAGATAAAATTCATAGTTTACCGTGTGGGGATTACCCTGGGAGTCATAGATTGTTTGGCTTGTGATGAGCTGACCACCAGATGCATTCTGAATAGTCTGGTATTTCATATATTCATTGAATGTCGCATATGTTCCGGATCCGATTGCTGACAATGTGATATAATCTATCTGGTTTTTAATACCTTTCTCCCCTGTAACACTGATCTTACCATTTTCAATTTTTATGCTACCAGCATCAAGCCCAAGATAATCTTCCAATTTTTTTATCAGATCAGCAATAGAATTACCTGATGCACTTATAGTCGAAACACCATCGCCGTGTGGTATATTACCACCTATTCTGGCATCCATCTGAATAGTTGAAGTACTATCAAGCCCGAGGGATTGTCCAGAATTTGTCATAAGGTTTGTCAGAAGATCAGTTGATTCGGCATATCTTAAGAACTTATTTGATGTGGATGTGGCACCCTGTGCTATTGTATTTGAAGTAACTACATTTGATTCAAATATGGTTCCGGAGTAAGCTTTATCAATTGAAAAACCAGTTATTATATTACTACCTGGAGTTGTTGCAGGGCTGTTGGTATATACTAATCTACCCACATTTGGATCCAAAGTATTGTCAACATAGCTGGCTAAAAAACCAGTGGAAACGTTACCTGAAATGGCCGTGGATATCTGACTTGCAAGTTCACCAAGATTATTAAAATCTGTTCCGGTAGTAATGATCTTTTCGTAAAAAATCTCACCAGAACTTCTGGAAGGGGTAATAGTTGAATATGTGCCAACCAGATTTTGAAGAACCGCAGCAAAGTTTGGATTACCGGAAAATGAGTTAACTGTAAAATCGCTGCTAACTCTATTAATAGACAATTTTCCACCTGATATTGTTACAGTAGCAGCTGGATCTGCAATATTAATAATTCTCTGTAATTCATCTGCAAATCCCTGCAATGTGTTGAAGGTATTATCATTATTGGTACCATCCGCAGCCCCATAGTTCAGTGTATATGTAGTACCATTTAATACCACATTCACGGTAGTTGCTGAATCAAGCCCCAGACTTACATCTGATGAGTTGTAAACGCCGGCCATGTTTGTAATAGCTGTGGCATGGGCTTTGATCCTCACAGGCTCTCCATCCAGTAGATCCAGCTTTAAGCCATTTGCATTGAATATCGAGGTTATAGGAGTACTTGAATTTGAAGTGGTTAAGAGGGGCTGATATTGTAAAATTGTCGGATCAGCCTTGGTGTCAAGGTTACCCGCCAAACTTATCTTTGATGTCTGTTTTGCTGCTAAGGTCATCTGTGCTGGCCCCATCTGAATATCTGTAATATCTGCATTATTCAAAAGTTGTCCTGTGGTGAGATTGGTCATCCACCCCTGCACTCTAAAACCTTCCGGATTCACCAGATACCCCTGCCTATCAAAACTGAAATTCCCTGCTCTGGTATAATACCTCTCTGTCTGCTGTTCCCCCCTCACTACAAAAAAACCTTTCCCATCTATTGCAAGGTCGGTTGTCACCCCAGTAGTCTGGAATGTCCCCTGTAAAAATATATTGTCAACGGACGCCACATTTGTACCCAAGCCGATTTGTAATGGGTTTATACCACCTATATTCCCGCTGGGGGCTTTACCTATTGACACTGTCTGACTCATCAAATCCTTAAACGTCAATCTACTTGCCTTGTAACCCACTGTATTTACATTTGACACATTATTACCCAAAACATCCATAGCTTTTTGATGTTGTGATAAACCACTCACTGCCGAATATAATGATCTTAACATAACATACCTCCTGAGATTAATTCTCAAATACTTCTTTCACAGTATCTGCCGCCACAGGTGTACCATTTACATTAAAGACGAGCTTACCATCCTTGACGGTTACACCTGTAACTTTACCTGAAGAGATCTGAATAGCAGATACTTCATTCCCATCTTTATCTTTCGCCTTTAAAGTATAGGTATAATACCCATCAGGTAACTGCGTACCATCTATACCTTTACCATTCCATGGTATAGTATTCAAACCGGAAGGTAGATTATCAAAATCACCGGTAGCCACCACAGCACCACTTTCGTTATAAATAGAGATTTTCACTTTATCTGCCGCATTATCCAGATAAAATTTTATATTGGCACTGCCATCCTTGAGAGAAAAACTATTTCCATTATAGGATATATTTTTCCCAATAAATGAGGCGCCACTTAGAAGCTGACTTTCTGTAGATTGAGTATTCTGCTTTTCCATCAATTTCGCTATATTTATCAACTGTTCGAGGGATGACATCTGGGTAGTCTGGGCTATAAACTCATTATTATTCATTGGCGACAGAGGATCCTGATTTTTGAGCTGTGTAATCATCAGACTCAGAAAATCATCCTTATCGAGATCTTTTTTTGGTTCCCTTGATTTTGTATTTAGCATTGCCAATGTTTTGCTACCAACACTTTCCATTGTACTAAGCATAGATCACCTCACGCATATAAACCTTCTACTTCTTTAGATTCAGCTACCTCTTCCACTATAGAGCCACCAAATTTAAATCCACTTTTACTCTCTTTACCCTGCTGTTTACCTTTATCCTCTCCAGCCAGTGTAAAACTAAACTCCATATTCTCAATATGTATCCCTTTGTTTTGTAATTGATTTCTCATCTGATCGATGTTGTTTGCCAGTAAAAATCTTGCTTGCTCATTATCTGTAAAAATTTTAGCGTTTATCTTCCCACCGCTCTCCACTAACTGAATCTCCAATTTTCCAAGATTTTCAGGATGTAGTTGCACTGTCAACTTTTTTACCCCCTGCGTTTTAGCCATTTCAATTGTATCAGCAATTTTAATAATATCTTTTACATCTTTCACTTCAAGATGTTTTACTTCATTCTTAACCTGACCACCATCACCATTTTCCACATTCAAAAACTCAACGTTAAATCTCTTCTGAAAATCAACACCTTTATCATCTTTTTTATCCCTTATCAGATCTGTTGCCAAATCAGTTTCATCCAAAACATCAACTTTAATCAAGGTCTCTGTCTCTTTATGACTTAAATTTTTCTCTTCATTCTTAATTTTTAGGTTTGCTTCGAAAAAATCTTTAAAGTTTTTGATTTTGACATCTTTATCTACAATTTTGGCTTCAGAGATTTTAATCTTATCTATCACTTCATTTATAGCCTCTATAGTTTTGGGCTTGATGAAATCGCCATTTAACTTACTATTTAGTAATTCAAGCTTCTCCCTTAAGCCACCCATTATTTTCTTAAGATCAAAACCATCATTCTCCAGCTGAACATTCTGTTCTTCTATGATTTTCATCAGATTCATAATCATTACAACAATATTGTCCATCTCTTCTGGATTTAAATTTTCATCATTTAAAACCTCTTTTAATTTTTCTTCTATGTTACTCACCTGAGTTTCAACGTCAGACTTCTGAAATGCTGAAGAAGGAAGATCTTTGTCAACTTTTTTTGTATTAAAACTACTCTCTTTTTTATCTACCTCATTTTTTCCGGAATGATTATCAGTATTTAATTCAGATTTAGAAGCAACGGTTTTAAAGATATCCTTAAAACTCCCCTGCGGTTGAGCCATCTTGCCAATGGCATTATTAGGCATCGTCAAAAGATCCTCTGATTGTTTCAGTGGGATAAAATTTATCATATTTCACCTCCGTACAGAATAAACAGAAATATTTATGCCATATTTTGAAGGAAATTTTTTCCCGTTGGATAATTAAAAGAAATTTTTATGTAGGTCTTGTGCCACCGTAAGGGAAGGATCCTTACCGACAAAAAAATTATTTATAGCTGATAACTCTCTATTATAAATATCCATTTGATCTAAAATAATTTTTGTCCATCTCACTAAACTTTCAGGATTGAAATCTTTATTTATTAATTCCGGGAAGATGGTCTTATTTAATATTATATTTGGTAACCCTATTCTCTTTAATCTTAAAAAATATCTCCCTATAATCTCTGTAAAATAAGGAACTCTATAAATTATTATAGGTGGCGTTCCAAGATATGCTGCCTCAAGCGTAGCGGTACCAGAGCAGCACCACAAGATATCTGAGTATTTCATAATATCATAATTATAACCCTTAGCTACTTTTATATGTTCAGGAAGGGCACCAAACCATTCATCTTTCACCGAGTCTGCCTGAGCCATGATGAAATTAAATCTATCTTTCAGCAAATATGAAGCATTGTAAAATATCTCAATGTTACCCTCTACCTCTTTTCTCCTGCTACCGGGTAATAGACCTATCGTTCTTTTATCCTTACAAAGCCCAAAGATCTCGTAAAAACTTTCCAGAGATTCGATTTTCAATTTAATATTATCTATTATTGGATTACCAACATAAACTGCATTTATCCCCTCTTTTTTAAATAGTTCTTCTTCAAAGGGTAGTATACAGTACAACCTGTCGATGGTTCTTCGCATCTTATAAATTCTTGAATAATGCCAGGCCCATACCTGAGGGGCAATATAATATGCCACTTTAAAACCATTCCTCTTTGCAAAATCTGCAAATCTCAAATTGAATCCCGGGTAATCCACCAGCAGTACTAAATCCGGTTTTATCTCAAGTAACTTTCTCTTCAAAAGACTAAACATCTTAAGAATAAATGGTAATTTACTTATAACCTCATTAAATCCAATTATCGTCATATCGGAGATATTGAAAAACTGCTCCTGCCCCAGTTCTTTTAATCTATTACCACCTGTCCCATAAAGCGAAAAATCCGCCAGCTTTCTGAGCTGACGGATCATATTGGATGCGTGGATATCCCCCGATTCTTCACCGGCAATAAGAAATATCTTTTTCATTTATTCTGTATTCTGGGTGTTATAAATACGAGGAGCTCTTTTTTAGCCCTCCTTTCGGTGTTATTTCTAAAAAGCCACCCCAAAAACGGTATTTTCGATAATCCAGGGACTTCATTTTTTATTTCATTCTGCTCATCTTCATAAATACCACCTATTACTGTGGTTTCACCATTAGCAAGAAGAACCTGTGTTTTAGCTTTCTTCTCCAATGTTTCAGCATTTGTGCCAGAAACAGCACCCAGAGAACTTTTTTCCACCTCTATCTCCATAAAAATCATGTTATTCGCCGTAATGTGAGGTTTTACTTTTAATTTAATACCTACATCAATAGTTTGGGATTGGGTGTTATCACCGGATGGAACTATTATAGCTTTACCACCGCTTTTTATTTCTGCCTCCTGATTATCAAGGGTGGTAATCTTTGGACTTGATATCGTTTTGGCTTTATTTCTTGACTCCATTGCAGAAATTGCCATATCTATATTAAAAGTATTTGAAATATTTCCAAGTGTAAGGGCAAGAGCACCAGTTGGAGCGCCTACGGGGAGATTAACCATATAGCCACCAGCACCACCATTTATACCGATGGAGTGTGGAAAATTTATCGATGTTTTATTTATATTGGTATTTGCACCCCATTTTATACCATAGGCAAGGTCGCTACTGTCAGATACCTCCACCACTCTTGCTTCTATCGTCACCTGTGGTGTCGGTTTATCCACCTCTTTTAAAACATTTTTCACTTTGGCAATGGAGTCTTTTGTATCTGTCACCACAAAACTGTTTGACTTGCTTTCCACCTGAACCTTTCCTCTGGGACTCAAAACACCCTTCACAACAGCATCAAAATCTGATGCTTTATAATAGTTCACAGGGATTATCTCTGTAAATAATGGTTCCGTCTTTTTCTCTTCTTCAGCAATTTTCATAAGTTTATTCTTCTCAGCTAAAATCTCATCCTGTCTACTTTTTGAAATTACCCAAACTACATTATCCTCTTCTAGTTCCACCAGATTATTTTCTCTGTATATGGCAGCAAGAGCTGTTTTGTAGTGTACGTCTTTTACAAATATAGATGTTTTCCCCTGAACCTCTTTGCCAAAAATTATGTTTTTATTTCTTCCGTAATATATTAATTTAATAGCCTCTTTCACATCCATATCCTTAATACTTAAAGAAATTAGTTCAGATGCCTCCACTTTACCCTTGGCACCTACATCCTTTTTAGCATCAACAGTTTTTGTAAACTGCTCAGAGCTACTATAAACGATCACAGATCCTTTATCATCTTCCACCTTAGAGTAAACATCCCCATTAGGTACAAATACCACCGCAGGTTTGCCCATCACTTTTCCCACTTTGACATATTTTATTGGCGTCCCATCATAGAAATTTATTGGCGAAACCTCCCTTGCAAACCTTACATTCTCTTCAAAAAGCAACACGAGGTTACCATCAATAACTTTTTTCTCATACCTCAATTTACCACCTGCAGACAAACTAATCCCCTGTACTTTGCCAACTACCCTTGAATCAATTTTATTGATGAACAAGACACTATCGGCAAGTTTTTCCTTATTTGAGGAGACAATAAATTTCCCTTCTTTAAAACCAACATTTATATCAATAGGTTTAGCCAATGATAAGATCAGTCTTACCTTTTGTGGAAACAACGAAGTTACAACTTTTATTTCCTTAACTATTCCCATTCCAGGATATACAGTCTTATCCCCTAACATTTTCACATCATAAAAATCCACATAGATATTATCTGCATTTATAAATCCATAATCAATCTTTGTAGTCCCATCAGTTAACAGTGTAAGATATACTTCGCTGTTGTTGGAGAGATTCTCAAGATCTGATATAAAAGTAGCCTGTTTTACGTTTAGTATTTCTACATTCTCTAACCAATTACTACTTTTTAATACATTTTTAACATCAGCTTTATCAATTTTAAATTTAACCAAAACACCATCGTTATTTATGCTGTATGAATAATCCACGTCATCTTTTAACGTAAGAGTAATGACAACCTGATCCTGTTTAGGCAAAATAGAAAATCTATCCACCAGATCATCCTTAAATGTAAATTTCATCGCATCAGCATCCACATCTGCTTCAGGTAACATTATGGTCAAACTGTATGGATTTTTACCATAATAAACAGATAGATCTTTTGGGTCATTCACTTTAATGTTCATCTCATACTTTTTATCATCCTTTTTTATATCAAAACCCTTTATCAGAGACCTATTTGCAACATTTTTATTATCATCTAATAAAACAGATTTCTTTTCGGCACACCCCAAAATCATGAACATCGCTACTGAAATGTATAATAATATTTTTTTCATAACTTACCTCCATCAGATATTAATACCTCTTTAATTACCGATCTAACATTGCCAAAAATATCTTTTTCCATCTGCCTGATCCTCATATATTTATCACCTATATCCACTATTATACCATCATTCAAACCTATTTTATCACCTATCTTTACATAAAATGTTTGCCCGGATATTTCCACCACCCCTACATTACCAAGTTTGCTAGTTAAAACCCCCACAAGTTTCACCTGATCCAGAGTTGCATTTTTTAGTGGATTTTCATTAAATTGGTTTGCGAGATTTTCTTTGTAAACCTCAACAACTGACCTAAAAGGGTCTTTTTTAGGCTTGTATTTAAGAGACTCAGCCTTTTGTCTGAACAAACTTTTTAGTTCTTCCTCCTGCTCTAATAGTTTCTGTAAATCAACCTTTGATGGTGCTTCTTTTTTCACAACAGGCTTATTTATATCTGAAACAACTTTATCTCCACCACCACATGCGACTAATGTCAACGCTGTTAATAAGCAAAATATCCTTTTCATTTTTTATCTCCAGCTTTCTTATTGCTATTGGTATCTTTTTCACTCTGCCCGGTAGCCTGTTTAAACATATAAGAGTTCATAGACATATTAACAGCAATAGCCACACTACCATCTGGATTTTTCTTTGGAACTACTGTAAAGTTATTCAAATTAATCACTCTATTTATAAAACTGATACTATGTAAAAAATTCACAAACTCAAGATAACCACCTTCGACATTCATGTTAAAATTGACCTTAGCATGAAAATCATCTATAGATGTTTCATTTGTGGGCTGAAAAAGAGTAACCTTAAGTCCGTTCTTCTCTGCTATATCGACTAATTGATCATATATAAGGTTATAACTTTTTTCGTTGGGTAACACCTCCAGAAGCATTGAAAATTGTCTGTTTAGTATTTCAACCTCCTGTTTAAACTGTTCGTAATTCAAAACCTTAGGCCTTATCCGATCTATCTCTGCCACCAGTCTCTCATGCTCTTTTTTTGTTTTATCAAGCTCTTCAGCTTGGGAAGTATAAAACATGAAATAATAAGAAGCACCAATAATCATAAGTATAAGCAGATAGCCTACATACCTATAAATCCTGTTTATTTTACCAAACTTATCAATAAATCCCATATCAACCACCCAGATTAACATTTGCAGTAATGCTAAAATCATTTATATCGATTTTATCAACACTGCCTTTTTTAACAACCTTCAGTTCAATATTTGAAAAGATCTTTGTTTTGTAAAGATTCATTATAAACTGATTGACAGAAGAACTTCTAAGGGAAGTCACATTAATAGTGATCATACTGCCATTGTAATTCATGTTTCCTATCCAAACATCATCCGGCAGAGCTTTTTCTATGTTTATGAATAATGGAGAGTACCCCTTCTGCCCTTTTTTGAGATTTTTTACTATGTCGATCTTTTTCTGTAACTCTGCTTTCTTTTTTTCAAAAGTGTCTATCTCCCTTTTTATTTTGTTAAGCCTGTTCAATTCACCTTGTAAAACCGTATTCTCATTCTTGTAATAAGAAATCTCAGAAAGCAAGGAGGTGTGAGTTGTGAAAATAAAAAACATTACAAATGCAAAACACAAGAAGAATACCACCAACTCAAGATAAATAGGATCAAACTTTTTTCTTTTTTTAACTCCTAACAGGTTAACCTTTATCATCTGTCATTCACCTTTCTTAGGGCTAAGCCTAAGGATGTATTAAATAGATAAGGATTAGTTGTTAGTAATTCAAAATCCGCCACACCTGTTATATCTATATTCATAAATGGATTAAATTCATTAACTTCAATATCTGTAGTCCTGTTTATTGCCTCTTTGAGATCGAATAATTTTGTAAGTCCCCCACATATGAAAATCTTTGAGGCTGCAAATCTATTATTGGTATAAAAGAGATCTAGGGAATGTTTAATCTCATAGCTTATTTGTGTGTTAAAGTCGCTGATGGCTCTCTGTAAATCTTCATTAAACTCCACTGCTTCGTTGTCCACCATCATAGTTTTAGCATCATCATAGGTGATACCAAGTTTCTTCTGGATAGTCTCAATACACACCTTACCACCTACGGATATCTCACGGGAAAATTCATAGAAACCATCTTTGACAAATACTATTAAACTCGATGAATGTCCAAGATTTACAATTGCATTCACCCCCGGCATTGCACCAAAACAAGCCTCAAAACAGTTGCTGAGGGCAAAAGCCTCCAGATCAACAACCTTTACCTTAAGCTTTGAACCAGATATAACGGAAACCATACTCGATATGAGGTCTTTTCTTGCAACGGCCAATATTACATCCGTAATATTACTTTCAGGATTAGATTCCACTATAGAATAGTCTATATTAACATCTTCAATATCCATCTGGATAAACTGTTGTGCCTGATACCTAAACTCCTCTTCCAACAGTGAGGATTCAACACCAGGAATATGCACCCTTTTTGCAATTACAGCATTACCCTTAAGAGCAATGGCTGCGTTATTATTATTGATCTTTCTATCTTTAACCAATTCATTAATAGAATTGACTATTTCAGCCATATCCACAATAGAACCCTCTGAGATTACATCCCTCGGAAGTTCTTTATAACCGATATTTTTAAGAATATACCCCGAATTTCCATCCTCTAATTCAACCAACTTTATTGCGTTAGAGCCCACATCCAAGCCAATCAAGCTTTTAGACCTACCAAACATCTTTAGCTCCATCCGTTTTTATTCTAAAGCGTTAATCTCCCTAAAAAAGCAACTATATTCCCCTGTATGACATGCAACACCTGACTGTTTAACCATGTATAATATACAATCTTCATCACAATCAACCAATATTTTAACTATTTTTTGCATATTCCCAGATGTTTCACCTTTCTTCCATATAGTATTTCTACTTCTGGAAAAATAATGTGCATATCCAGATTTAATACTAAGCCTTAGAGCTTCCTCATTGACAAAAGCCTGCATTAAAACATCTTTACTATCAATATCCTGAACAACAACAGGTATTAATCCATTCATTTTATCCCATTTAATATCTTTCAAATCAACCTTTTTCATAACTATATATTAACAATATTTTTTTAAAATACAATATTTTTTTATTTTCCATAATTTTTTGTTAAATAACCAACTATCTCATTCTCTTCCTTTTCGGTCAGCTTTAGTCCCCTAACTTTCATACCGTGTATTACCCTATTCCATTCGTCAATGTCTCTTTTTTTATTAAATACAAGTTCTACAGGATGACATACCCCACACTTTTGCTTTACCAATTTCAACTGTTTATCATTAGAATTTGCACAACCTTCTAAAAATAGAAGTATTAATAAACTAACAGATACGAGGAAGTATCTCACCCAATGGCATTTCGACATATCTTTTTCCACCTATAGATGTATTTAAAATTACCCTGTTTTTTTCCACCACTTCCCCAACGATAGCTGCTTTCTTTCCATATTTCGTTTCTCTGATCAGATCTAATGCATCATCAGCATAATCTTTATCTAATATTATAACAGCCACACCCTCATTTGCAATATGAAGAGGATCATATCCAAAAAACTCACAATAATACTTTACTCTATCTTCAATGGGGATAGTTGATTCTTCAATCTCAAAACCTAAGCCACCCATTAATACAATTTCATTTAACACAGCAGCAACGCCACCCCTTGTGGCATCTCTTACGAAATGGATATAGTTATAATCAAGAACTTTTATCACTTCGTATAGCAAACAGCAATCACTTTCTACCACAGCATCAATCCCTTCACGAACTAACATCATAGATATCCCATGTCTACCTATATCTGATGTAATAATAACTCTATCCCCAACCTTTATACTTTTATAATCGTTCAATCTTTTTATTACTTTACCAATTCCTGCACTATTTATAAAAACTTGTGGGTTACCATTTCTTGGGATAACTTTGGTATCACCACAAACTATTTTAATACCTATCTCTTCAGATATCTGTTTGATCGATTTTACGATCTTTTTGAGATCTTCCATACTATATCCTTCGGAAATTATAAATGAAAGAGATAAGTACATAGGAATAGCTCCACTAACAGCCAGATCGTTGCATGTTCCGCATACAGTAAGCTTCCCGATATCGCCACCAGGGAAAAATTCTGGCTCCACCACAAATGAATCGGTAGTAAAAGCTATTTCCCCGTCAATAGTTATGTATGAAGAATCACCGAGATTATTCAATATAGGGTTTCCAAGTTCTTTGAGTATCAGGCTATTCAAAAAGTTCTGAAATCCCCTGCCACCGCCACCAACAGATAAAGTGATTATATCATCCATCAATTCCTCCATATAGGTAATAGGCAGCACATGTGCCTTCACTGGAAACCATACATGGTCCATACGGATTTTCATAGGTACAAAAGGAACCAAATAATGAACAATCCATCGGTTTTATATAACCCTTCAATACCTCTCCACATTTACACCCAGCTCTTTCATTGTAACTGTATGCTTTAAGATTATATTTTAACATTGCATCAAAATCTTCGTACTTTGCTCTAATTTTTAAACCCGAATTTCTTATCAAACCTATACCTCTCCACACAGCATCAAACGATTCAAATACATCATACATTAATTCATAAGCTTTAATATTTTTTTTTCCTGAAACAACCCTTTTATAACAATTCCCCACGGTAAAATTATTCGTATTAACCTGTTTTATTATTTCCATAACCCCTTCAAGTATTTCCACAGGCTCAAATCCTGTAATCACTGCAGCCCTGTTCTGTCGAATTATCCCCTGGTACAACTCTACACCCGTAACAGTACTCACGTGCCCTGGAGCAATAAACCCATTTATCGCAAGATTTTCATCTGCTAACAATAAATTTAAAATCTCAGGCATAGTTTTATTAAATAAAAGTACACTTAGATTTTTTATACCTTTTTTTTCTGCTTCTTTTATCAAAAATGCGGTTTGAGGTGTTGTGGTTTCAAACCCAATACTAACAAAAACAAAATCTTCTTCCGGATTCTTATCAGCTATTCTTATTAATTCCACAACCGAATTTATTATTATAATCTTTTTCCCTTTACCCCTCAAATGTAAAAGATTCTCCCCATTACTATTGGGGACTCTCATCAAATCTCCATAAACAGCTATTGTTACATCATGCTTGTTCAAAAGATCAAAAATAATGTCTATCTCCCCCTGTGATGTCACACACACAGGGCAACCTGGTCCAGAAATCAATCTTATATTTTTAGGTAAAAGCCCCCTTAGCCCCCATCTGGAAATGGCAACAGTATGTGTACCGCAAATCTCCATTATAGAATAATCTTTCTCTGGTTTTACAATTTCTTCTATTTTTTTAAGAAGTGCTGTTACTTTTTGTTTATCACGAAACCTATTCATCAAGTTCATTAGCATACTCCAGAAGAACTTTTAAAGTCTCTTCCGCTTCCTTCTCATCCATTTTGGCTATCGCAAAACCGACATGCACCATTACATAATCACCAACGTTAACTTCATCTGGTAACATAGCAAGACTAACTTCTCTTGTAGTTCCAGCGATATCAACAACCGCCATGCCATCATCCATTTTAATAATTTTACCTGGAAAACCAAGACACATATCTTCCTCCAATTTTGATACAAAAAGTATGGCTAAAATATAGTATTATATAATCATAAAAAAGATTTAAAGTAAAGTTTTAAATAAAAAAAGGGGGCGTAGCCCCCTTATAGATTTTACTATTTATGACATGTGGTACAGCTCGTACCATTTTTTACCTTGTTCTCCTTATGACAGGGGAAGCAAAGGTCAGTATGAAAACTGTTGTTTGTACTATCCAGTTTTGTAATCTTAACCTTCAATGAACCCTCTTCAGGTTTTTCATGGCATTTAGTACACTCAAACATTTCCGCATGCTTTTTATGTGCAAAAACAACAGGTTTTTTAGTTGAGTTAACCTTGTGTTGCTCAGCTAAATTTATTGTATCTGGGGCGATATCCATAAGTTCCTTAGGATTATTAGCCTTAAATACTTTAGCTGGTTCCTCTTTAGCTACAACTTCAGATTTTGTTTCACCCTTTTTAGCATCGGTTTTCACAACTTTAGGCTCTTCTTTATAATTTTTTATCTTATCCACAAGTTGATTTGCTGCATCAAATATATTGTTGAAATAATCTGGATTATGAATTCCTTTTGATCCATCTTTCTCAAGAACTTTTACCATTAGATTTAATTGATTAAACAATGCTAGCTGGCCAGGTTTCATCGATTCTCTGTAGGTGGATAGTTCATCCCTTACTTTAGCAATTGCAGCCAATTTACCAAGAAACTCCTTCTGAGTATCGGTCATGATCTGGGCATAGCTGGCATCATGACAGCTTGCACAAACATCTGTGTTTGGTCTGGTGAATGCATTTTTATGGCAATCGCTACATTGAAGGTCAGCCATATACCATTTAACTTCATCCACACCCTTAACAGTTGTGCCCTGCTGGTTTGACTTCTGGAGTGTGTGGCAAGTCTGACAATCATCATTAGCTGGAGCTTTTATCTTATTACCAGCGTTTTTCATCTCATCATGACATTTAAAACATGTCTCCATTTTTGGGAGATTATGCTTATTACCACCATGTGCCACGCCAAGGTGACAGTCAACACAGTTTAATCCTTTATCAAGATGAACTTTATGTTTTGGATCTACCCCTGCAACAACTTTATCTTTTAGTACATCGATCTTTCCAAAGCTTTCTCTAAATCTTGGATTTACAACATTATCTATAAGTCTAAAGTTTATGCCCACGGACATAACTTTTTCTTTTCTATTTTTAGCATTGATCTCATCTGAATGGCAGTGTAAACAGGTTGTATTAGGAACTAACTTTGCGGCATATTTAGGGTCAGAAGCACCTTTAGCAAGAACTTCTAACTTATGCTCTTTAGATTTAAAAAACTCATTATACAAATCACCCAGACCACCAATTTTTGCTTTCATATACCCAACAAAGCCAGGCTCACCGTGACAATCTATACATTCAACTTTAGCAGCAGAATGCACATTTTTTGACCATGTATAATATTCCCCCAATGGGCCTACCTTTTGTTCAGGGTGACATTTTCCACAAAACTCCGATTCTGATGTATAATGTAAAACCTCCACCTGACTAAAGACGAAACCTACAAAAATCACCACCACTGCAATAACAAAAACCACTGGATCGTTTTTCACAAATTTTTTAAACTTTTCCCACATAACGTCCTCCAGAAGGGATAGCGGTGGAAATACCACCGCTAAAATTATTTAATCTTAAACAACAAAAAGAAGTATCAAACTGATAACAAGTGCATAAATGGCAAGAGACTCGATCATGGCAAGACCGATGATCATAGGAGTCATAATCTTACCAGATGCTCCTGGATTCCTTGAAATACCTTCCACAGCGCTTGCCACTGCTTTACCCTGGCCAAGACCTGTACCAAAAGCAGCAATACCCATACCCAAACCAGCGGCAAGGTATATTGCCCATGATTTTCCAGCAGCTGCTCCGTCTGCAGCGAAAGCTGATACTGAAAATACTGCCACGATTGCAGCAACCAAACTTAAAATACGAGTTACTTTTGACATATAAATGTCCTCCTGTTTTATTGTCTTTTAGTGCGCTTCCTCAATGGCACCACTAATATATATCATTGAAAGCATCATAAAAACGTAAGCCTGAAGCACTGAGGTGAACAACCCCATAAAGTACATAGGCAATGGAACCAAAAAAGGGACAAGGATAAAAAGAATTGCAATGACAAGATCTTCCCCAAAGATATTACCGAATAACCTCATTGAAAGGGAGAGAGGTCTTGAAAGATGCCCTATTAACTCTATTATAATCATAAGTGGAGCAAGCCAGGCCACGGGCCCCATGAAATGGTGAATATAATGAGCACCATGCTTTTTTATACCAATAAAATGGTAGGTAAGAAAAACTATGATAGCAGGTGCCGCTGTGGTGTTCAAGTTGGACGTGGGTGATATAAAACCAGGAATCAAACCCATTACATTTGAAAAAAACACATAAATACCTATACCAAATATAAGCGGAATATAGGGTCTTCCTTCTTCCCCCATGATATCAATACACATCTTTTCAATAGCAGTAATTAGCATCTCAAAAAGATTCTGACCTCTTCCGGGGACCTCTTTTCTCATTTTAGAAGCAAGGCTTCCTAAGATGAAAGTAAATATTACAACGACCGTTGTCATAAAAACATGTAAAAACTTTAACTGCACCTCATGAGGCAAAAAAGAAAAAATATTAAGTGGATGTTCCATCAATCTTCCTCCTATATTCTATAAGAACATAAATAGGCATAGCTATGGTCAAAACAGACAGACCAACTAACAATCCCCAAATGTTCAACATTCCAAATTTAAACCACATATACAAAAAAACTCCCACAAGCATCAGCCTGAAAAAACTATTTCCAATACCGATACCCATAAAAGATCCTGAAAAGCTTTTCTTTACATGAAACACCAATCCAAGAAAATTGCCTACACTTATTATAAATCCCACTACCATATTATACAGAAAGAGCTTCTCCAAAAACATATTGCATACTGTATACAAAATTATAAAAAAAATCAACGAAAATATTAAAATTTTCTGATAAATTTTACTTTTTTTCATCATCCTGGTATGCATCTGTTCGCTTTATAAAGTATATCATATTTTTAAACCCTGCGGCTATACCCATAATCATAAAAAATAAGGTAAGGTAAGGCTTGGTATCAAAATAACGATCCAGATAGTAACCTATTAATGTACCTATGGCTATAGCAGATACGAAAGATATCCCAATCGAACCAGCATTCAACCAGTATCTTATCTGTTTTTTATCTTTCATGACAACTCTTTCAATACTTCGTAATGAGCTTTAATCGTCGTGTCTAAATCTTCTGTTGTGTGCGCAGCAGACACAAACATAGCTTCAAACTGGCTTGGGGCAAGATTGATCCCTTTTTTAAGCATTCCATGAAAAAATGCTGCATATTTTTTTGTATCACTATTAATGGCATCTTTAAAGCTTTTTACAGGCTTTTCAGTAAAAAACATACATGCCATAGACTCTATCTCATTGAAAGCATAGTTGAGTTTTAATTCTCTGCAATTGTTTTTAAACCCCTCCCATAGGTATTGGGATTTTTGCCTGAGTTCAAAATAAAAATTTCCATTAAGTTTATTCAAATTTGCAATGCCAGCCGCCATCGCAAGGGGATTACCGCTTAGCGTACCAGCCTGATATACTGGCCCCAGAGGAGAAATCTTTTCCATAATCTCTCTTCTACCACCATATGCCCCCACAGGCAGTCCTCCACCTAAAATTTTACCCAACGTAGTAAGATCCGGCATTACGTTAAAATACTCCTGTGCTCCTCCTGGAGCAAGCCTAAACCCTGTTATAACTTCATCAAAAATGAGCAGAGCCCCTTCATTATTACAAAGCTCTTTTAGTCCAGACAAAAAGCCCTCTTCCGGCAATACCACACCCATGTTCCCGGCCACCGGCTCCACTATGACACAGGCAATCAGATTTTTATTGTTTATAAATAACTGCTTAACTGAATCTAAATCATTGTAATCAGCAATCAATGTATGCTTAGCAAGATCCGCCGGTACACCTGGGCTGCTGGGCTGACCAAATGTAAGGGCACCACTCCCAGCTTTTACAAGTAAGCTATCTGAATGCCCATGATAACACCCCTCAAACTTGATTATTTTATCTCTGCCGGTATATCCACGGGCAAGTCTTATGGCACTCATCACTGCCTCGGTACCAGAGCTAACCATTCTGACCATCTCTATGGATGGTACCATTTCAACTACTTTTTTGGCAAGTTCCAGTTCAAGTACGGTGGGGGCCCCAAAAGTGGTACCTTTTTTCAAAACCCTTTCCACCTCCCTTATTATATCATCATCCGCATGTCCATGTATAAGAGGTCCCCAGGAGCATACATAATCTATGTATTCGTTGCCATCCACGTCATATATTTTAGACCCTTTTCCCCCATCAATAAAGAGAGGCTCTCCACCCACTGATCCAAACGCCCTAACAGGACTGTTAACCCCACCAGGGATATACCTCTTGCTCTCTTCAAATAGATTTTTCATATATCCTCCTGTGTCAATTTTTCCAGTTCATCATATTTATTAAGTAATTTAAGCTCCATCTCTTCAATTTTTTCATTACACTCAGCCAATTTTTTCCAATCTGTCAAACTATTTTCCCTTTCTAAATATAATGAATTTAGTAAATTCTCAAGCTCTAATATCTCAGCATTTATCCTATTTATCTTATACTTGTCAACCTTTCTATTTTTATTTTTAACAGACGTGGTTCTTTTTATCGTTGTATCACTTTCAACTTCCTTTATTACAGGGATTTTATCTTCTAGAGTCACAATACCATCATTGAAAAATACAAACTTATCGATCAATCCATCCATAAAATATCTATCATGGGAAACCATAATGATTGTCCCATCATAACGCAAAAGAGCATTTTTCAAAACCTCCACCGTTTCATAATCAAGATGATTAGTGGGCTCATCTAAGATGAGTAGATTTGGCTTTAAAAAATATAGCTTCATAAGGTTTATTTTAGCAAGTTCTCCACCACTTAAAAAACTCACTTTTTTTTCAATATCTTCATAAGAAAAACCGAATTTTGGTAATAGGTTGTAAATCTCCTGCAATGTAATTCCTATGTCCATATCCAATAGCTCTTCTAAAACTGTTTTATCAGAATCTGTTTTGAGTATCTGCTCGAAATACCCCATTTCAACCCTTTTACCAATCTCAATCTTCCCTTTTATTATTCCCCTTTTATCCCCCACAACTGCTTTCAATAGAGAACTTTTACCGGATCCATTTCTTCCCACAATAGCCACCCTTTCACCTTTATAAATTTTCACAGAGAATGGCTTGTTTAATATATTATTTTCATATCCAAGTACCAGATTTTCAAAGGTTATAACTTCAAAATCCTCTTCTTTTCTCTTTTTAAAATAAAAATCTATATTTCTATCGTCAAACGTTAGATCACGGAGCTCCTCTTCAATTTTTTCGATCATCTTAAGCCTTGCACTCACCTGTTTCGATTTTATTCCTGCCCTGTATCTATCTACAAAATCCCAAAGCTTTTGTTTCTCTTCCTCCAGATTGTTTTTCCTTACCTTTAATCTTTCCTCATCCTCTTTATAAATCTTGATAAAGTTATTAAATTTCATTCTGAAATGGTCTATCTTTTTATTGTTTAGATATAGGATCTCTTCGGCAACATTTTCCAGAAGCCTGCGATCGTGAGTAATGAAGATAACTGTCTTATTTGACTTTTTTAGAAAGTTCTCAAGCCAATCTATCATCAAAATATCAAGGTAGTTAGTCGGCTCATCAAGGAGTAAGAGGTTTGAATCGGATACCAGAAGCCTTGCCAATTTTAATCTTTCCAGCTCACCACCAGAGAGAAGATTTATATTTTTATCCCACACATTCTCATAAAACTCAAAAGCCTTGAGCAATTCCCTTATCTCAGATCTAAAACTATTACCACCTATTGATTCAAACTCTTCGTAATATCTATGAATCTTTTCAGCTTCTAAACAGCTCTCGATCTTTTCTTCAAGCTCCAGTATCCTTTTATTCGATCTTAACATAAAATCGAAAATTGTCGCATCTTCCACAAGAATCTGTTCAAGATACCCAATCTTTGCATCATTAGAAATTACAATCTGCCCGCTATCTTTTTCCTCAATCCCTGCAATTATTTTAAAAAGGGTAGTTTTGCCACTTCCATTATAACCAAACAAAGCCACTTTTTTACCCTTCATAATCGAAAACGTGAGGTCTTTGAAAATTACCCTCTCACCATAGCTTTTGGAGACTGAAAAAACTGAAACTACAGACATAATGATTTCAAATAGTTTATGGAAGCCTCAGTATCCTCAACATTTCTATTCTCTATTGTATATATGGATACTTTTTGAACCATCAAAAAATCTTTAATATTTATATTTCCATAATCTAATCTGTTATGATCGTCTCTATATCCATAGTTATTATGAAGATGATACTCAAAGATTTTCCCTTTCCAATTATTTAACCATTCCTGCAGGGTAATCTCAGTAAAGAGATTAAAATGCCCAATGTCAAAACAGAATCCAATAAAATCACGATTCAACATATTAACAATCTTATTTCCTATGGAAGAATTTGTTTCAAAAACATTTTCAAAAGAAATTGTAAAATCCCCTTTTCTGTATCCGAGAACCTTCTCAAAATTTTCACAAAACCTCACAGTATAACCATCTTCATCGAAATTATACATAAAAGGTGAATAGTTGTGGTGAAATACAACATTCTTCACGTTAAGCAAATTGCAGATCTCAATTGTTTTAATCATTATATCAATAGATTTTTCCACCACGTATCTATTGTAGCTTGCGATATTAACGTCAAAAAAGGGGGCATGAATAGAAAGAGTCAATCCTCTGATACAGTTTAACCTATTAACATCTAAAATATCATCAAAGCCTAAGGCCAATTCTATACCCGAATTATACCTTTCCGATAGGGGAATAAATTTATCAAGTTGGTCAAATTTTGATCTTATATGGAGATTCATTTTAAAAAACCTTTTAAATATATATACTTACAATGATGCTCCAAAGCAGAAATATAAATAAAACAATCTTTCAAATTACCCCCTTTTGCAAATACCCCATGATCTTTAACAATTACGAGGTTAAAATTCTCCAATGCATTTGATACTGTCAGTGCCAACTCTTCTGAGCCACTTTTACCCCTAACTATGGGGATCGTGTTGAGAAATGGTAAAACTTCACCTGTATCGATTTTAAGACAATCAAGAGCAGTATTCCCCATTAAAATGGAATAAAGCGAATGTGTATGCATTACAGCATTGGTGCCTGTTTTCAGATATATCATCCGATGGACGATCAGCTCAGAAGATGCAAGCTTATCATACTCCCCTTTTTCAGAAAGATTTACTTTTACAATATCATCCTCTGATAGTTCATCAAGCATTGTGCCAGTTTTTGTAATGAATATTTCATTAGAAACTTTAATTGAAAGATTACCAAAAAAGGAGGTTGCCAGCTTTTGTTCTACTATCTTTTTACCAAACTTTATTATATCTTTTTTCACCATAAACTAAAAAAGGGGGCATTACCCCCCCCCTTATCATATTTTATTTGTAATTTTATTCAGATTTAGCTTCCTGATTCTCGTCCTTCACAAACTCAATTATAGCCATTGTGGCATTATCGCCCCTTCTGATCCTTGTTTTTAATACCCTTGTATATCCACCTGGTCTTGATTTGTATCTTGGGGCAAGCTCCTTAAATACCGTCCTTACGGCATCTTTATTGTGTAATTTTTTGTATGCAAGCCTGATGGCGGATAGATCACCTTTTTTCCCGAGAGTTATTATCGGCTCCACAAAGCTCCTCAGAGCTTTTGCTCTGTCAACAGTAGTTTCAATTCTACCTTTTTCTATCAGAGATATAGCCAGGTTTCTCAACATCGCAAGTCTATGATCGGTAGGTCTACCTAATTTTTTAATTCCTGATTTATGACGCATCTTCTTCCCTCACTAATTTTTTGTAACCCAAAGCCTCCAGGTCCATGCCAAGGCTAAGACCTAATTCGCTTAAGACTTTCTTAATCTCCTCAAGGGATTTTCTACCAAAATTCTTAGTTTTTAACATATCATTATCTGTTTTACTGCATAGCTCTGCAAGAGTTTTAATTTCTGCATTTTTCAAACAGTTGTATGCTCTTACAGAAAGTTCGAGCTCTTCAATACTTTTATCCAGAAGCTCTAAAATCTGATCATTTCTGATCTCATTCTTTTCTGTTTCCTCAGAATAATTCGGCTCATCAAAATTTATAAAAAGGTCAAGATGATCTTTTAATATTTTAGCGGAAAACCCTATTGCATCTTCAGGAGCTATTGAACCATCTGTTTCCACTTCAAGTATCAGCTTGTCATAATCAGTACTCTGCCCCACACGAGCATTCTCTACTCTGAAATTTGCCCTTTTAATTGGAGTAAAAATAGCATCCACAGGAATGATGTGAATATCACTAAACTTACCCTTCATATCTTCAGAAGGGACATAACCTATCCCCCTTTCCACATAAAGCTCAATATTAAGCTCAGTATTTGGATCTGTAATAGTAGCAATATGCTGGTCTGGATTCAATACTTGAACAAGGGGATCACATTGTATATCGGAAGCTTTTACAACACCTTCACCTTTTTTCTTGATATAAACTCTTTTCTGTTCATGGGTATTCAGATTAAGCTCCAGCATCTTAATGTTGAGAATTATCTCCACAACATCTTCCAACACCCCAGGAATTGTGGTATACTCATGGGTAACATCATTTATTTTAACACCCACCACTGCCGTACCTTCTATCGAAGATAGCAGAATTCTTCTTAGTGAGTTGCCAATGGTAATACCAAATCCTCTTTCCAGAGGTTCAGCCACAAAAACACCAAATCTATCTGTGTTATCCGGGGATGCCTCAAGCTTCTTCGGCTTTATCAAATTTTTAAAGTTCATTAATATCATTATAAAATTCCTCCTAAGAGCCTATTATTTAGAGTAAAGCTCTACTATTAAGTGCTCCTGGATATCATAACCTATATCGCTTCTCTCTGGCAAGCGGTTTACAACAGCTTTAAAAGCAGCCTTATCTATACTTAGCCATTCAGCTGTTCCCCTTCCCTCAGATGTTTCTAATGACTCCACTATAAGTTTATTATCTCTACTTTTTTCCCTAAGCTCGATTACATCTCCCACTTTTAAAAGATAAGATGGGATGTTTACTTTTTTACCGTTTACTGTAAAATGGTTGTGCCTTACAAGTTGTCTTGCCTGAGTTCTACTGGAAGCAAAGCCTGCTCTGTAAACAGCATTATCAAGCCTTCTCTCAAGCAATTGAAGAAGGTTTTCACCTGTAATCCCTTTCATATTCGTGGCTCTCTCAAAATAGAGCCTAAACTGGGATTCAAGTATTCCATAAATCCTTTTAACCTTCTGTTTTTCCCTCAACTGAACACCATAGTCGCTGAGTTTCTTCTTTAGCTGTCCATGTTGTCCTGGTGGGTAACCCTTCTTTTCAATCCCACATTTGTCTTTATAACAACGCTCCCCCTTAAGGTAAAGCTTCATACCTTCTCTTCTACAAAGCTTGCATGATGGTCCTGTATATCTAGCCAATTTAAACCTCCATTAAACTCTTCTTTTCTTTCTTGGTCTACAACCATTGTGGGGAATTGGGGTAGTATCTCTAATAAGAGTTATCTTAATACCTGCAGATTGAATGGCTCTTATAGCACTTTCCCTTCCAGCACCTGGTCCTTTAACGTTGACTTCTACTTCTCTCACACCATAATCAACTGCTTTCTTGGCAGCTGATTCTGCAGCTATCTGAGCAGCATAAGGAGTAGACTTTCTGGAATTTTTAAAACCCTCAGTCCCACCTGCTGACCAACATAAAACGTTACCAGATAAGTCAGTAAACGTAACTATAGTATTATTAAAAGTGGAATGAATATGTGCAATTCCTCTTGGAACAATCTTTTTTTCTCTCTTCTTTCTAACCTTAGTCGCCATTATTCCTCCTAAAACCTACTACTTTCTCTTAATTCCACGTTTACCAGCAAGACCTCTTCTGGTACGTGCATTGCTACGAGTTTTCTGTCCTCTAACAGGCATTCCATTTTTATGTCGGTATCCTCTATAGCAGTTTATCTCAATAAGTCTTTTTATATTCAAGGCGATATCTTTCCTTAAATCACCTTCAACTTTCAGGTTTTCATCGATATACTTACGAATAGAAGAGATCTCCTGCTCTGTAAGATCACCTATCTTCTTATTTCTGTCCAGATTAAGCTCGTCGATTATCCTGTTTGCTGTACTCTTACCTATACCATAGATGTAAGTCAGCCCTATTTCTAGTTTTTTGTTATTTGGGATGTCAACACCAGCTACTCGAGCCACAAATTTCCTCCTTAACCTTGTCTTTGCTTATGTTTGGGGTTTTCACATATCACTCTAACAACCCCTTTTCTTTTAATTATTTTACACTTATTACAGATAGGTTTAACACTTGCTCTCACCTTCATCTCATACACCTCTTTTTACTTATGCCTGTAAGTTATACGGCCTTTTGTTAGATCATATGGAGACATCTCTACTGTCACCTTATCCCCAGGAAGTATCCTTATAAAATTCATCCTCATCTTCCCTGATAAATGACACAATATCACATGCTTATTTTCCAGCTCTACCTTAAACATTGCATTTGGTAGCGCCTCAAGCACTACACCTTCAAACTCGATTACATCATCTTTTTTCCCCATATGTATCCTTTACAATGTTAATATTTCTGGTCCGTTATTGGTAATGACAACAGTATTCTCGTAGTGAGCAGCGTCTTTGCCATCGGCAGTTATCACTGTCCACCCATCATCAAGCACTTTAACCTTCCAATCACCAATAACAACCATAGGTTCTATAGCTAAAACCATGCCAGCCCTAAGCCTTATGCCGCGGTTAGGTTTGCCAAAATTTGGTATCGTAGGCTCTTCATGCAAATGCCTACCAATTCCGTGTCCAAAGTAATCCCTAATTACATTAAAACCATTGGATTCAACATAACTCTGTATCGCATGGGATATATCATGCAGTCTGTACCTTTCATCAGCATATTTCATCCCTTCAAAAAAAGAACGCTCAGTGACTTCCACAAGCTTCTTTCTCTCTTCAGAGACATCACCAACACAAAAAGTCCTGCATGCATCACCGTGAAACCCATCTTTGTAAGCCCCAACATCGATGCTTACAATATCACCTTCTTTTAACACATTATCAGAAGGTATCCCGTGAACAACCACCTCATTTATAGATATACAGGTGGCAGAAGGATAGCCCCTATACCCTTTAAATGAAGGGATAGCAGAACGGGAATGTATAATACTTTCTACAAAATTGTCAAGTGTTTTTGTAGTAACACCTGGCTTAATCTTGCTAGAAACCTTTTCCAGAGCTTCTTTCACAACCTCACAAGCAGCTTTTATCTTTTCAATTTCACTCTTACTTTTAATCTCCACCATTACCCTAATATCTCTTTAATCTTCCTATAAATATCGTCCACTTCCCCAAATCCATTCACAACGTATAGTTTACCAGAATTTTTGTAATAATCTTTCAGTGCTGAGGTCTGCTCATGGTATACTTTGAGTCGTTTTGCAATAGTCTCTTCTTTGTCATCATCCCTTTGATACAATTCACCACCACAATCATCGCATACACCATCTTTTTTTGGTGGATTATATTTTATATGGTACACCTTACCACAACCCTTACATGTTCTTCTACCTGTGAGCCTTTCCATAATCAGGTTATCATCAACTTCGAGGCTAATAATATGCGTCAATGATATATTGAGATCATCCTTCAGCATTGCATCCAGTGCAACAGCCTGAGCTATTGTACGTGGAAAACCATCTAAGATAAATCCATTTTTGCAATCATCCTGTTTAAGACGTTCCCTCACAATACCTATGATAACATCATCCGGAACCAATTTACCCTCATCCATATATTTTTTTGCCATTTTACCAAGCTCTGTCCCCTGTTTAACAGCAGATCTAAGTATATCACCGGTAGAGATCTGAACAACTTTGTAATCATTTATTATATATGAAGATTGTGTACCTTTACCAGCTCCTGGGGGCCCAAGAAAGACTAAATTTACCATGCAGCACCTCGCGGTTTTATTCTACCTTTTGATAAAAAACCATCATAATTATGAGTAATAAGATGTGACTCAATCTTATTGACCACATCCATAGATACTCCAATTACTATTAACACACTTGTACCACCAAAATAAAATGGTACATTGAAAAATTTTAAAATTACCTGAGGCATAATTGCAACAATTGTTAAATAAATAGCCCCAGCAAAAGTCAATCTTGAAAGTGTGTAGTCTATAAATTCAGCAGTATTGCTACCAGGTCTTTTACCAGGTATTACCCCACCACTTCTTTGTATGTTCTCTGCTATATCTGTTGGATTAAATATAATTGATGTATAAAAATAGCAGAAAAATACGATTAAAAGAGCATAGAGAAGATAGTATAAAAAATGACTGGGAGAAAGATAAAAACCTACTCTCTTTATCAACTCGCTACCAGAAAATGATGCCAATGTAGAAGGAAAAGATATAATGGATGCAGCGAATATTATTGGAATAACACCTGAAGTATTTAGCTTAAGCGGTAAATATGATGTGGCAACATTACCCCTAATACCAACAGCACCACGTTTAATATATTGTATTGGGATTCTTCTACTGGCGGCCTCAACGAAAACGATACCAGCTGTTACCGCCACAATAATTACTAAGATACCCACAAGAGTCAAAATCTGTAATTCTCCAGTCTGTAGAAGCCTCAAAGTATTAGTAACAGCATTTGGTATTGCAGCCACTATACCTGCAAAAATGATCATGGACATTCCATTGCCTATACCTTTTTCGGTAATCTTCTCCCCAAGCCACATCAGGAAAATAGTACCAGCTGTAAGTGTAAGAGCAGTTATAATTCTAAATCCCCAGCCAGGATAGATTACTACAGATGCACCAGTTGGTGAAGTCATCCCTTCCAGACCAATAGCTATACCTGTTCCTTGAATCATGGAGATCAAAACAGTACCATATCGGGTATACTTTGTAATTTTAGCACGCCCCTCAGAACCCTGTTTTTTAAGCTCCGCAAGATACGGTGATACCACAGCTAAGAGCTCCATAATAATTGATGCGGATATATAAGGCATAACACCAAGACCGCATACGGTAAGCCTACTCAATGCCCCTCCGGTAAACATATCGAAAAAACCCAATATATTTCCGGATTGCCTGGCGAAAAACTCAGTCAGGGCAGTTGAATTTATCCCAGGAGTAGGGATATGAGTACCTATCCGATAAACAATCAAAAGGAAAAGGGTAAACAATATCCTTTTCCTTAATTCTGGTACTGAAAATATATCTTCTAATTTTTTAAACATTAATTACCCCAATTTTTTCACTTCTCCGCCGGCAGTTTTTATCTTTTCCTCAGCAGCAGAGGAGATTTTGTCCACTTCAAAAGTTAGCTTTTTGGTTAAATCCCCAACAGCGAGAACTTTTACACCATCTTTGTTCCCTTTTATCAAACCTTTTTCCACAAGGGTGTCTCTGTTTACAACATCACCATTATTAAATTTTTCTTCTATTTGATAGAGATTTACTATTTCATATACAGTGGCAAACATTTTGTTGTTGAACCCTCTTTTGGGAAGCCTTCTGGTGAGAGGCATCTGCCCCCCTTCAAATCCAGGCTTTGTTTGACCACCTGACCTTGCTTTCTGCCCTTTATGTCCTTTGCCAGCAGTAGTTCCGAGACCACTACCTGATCCTCTTCCTACTCTTTTCCTCGTCTTTGTAGATCCCAAAGCTGGTCTTAAATCATGTATTTTCATACCTTAACCCTCTTTCCGATATATTATTTCGCTAATATCTTTACCTCTGTATGCTGCAATCTTATCAAGAGTCCTGATCTTTTTGAATCCATCGAAAACAGCTAAAATGAGGTTGTTTGGATTTCGGCTTCTGACAGACTTTGCGAGTATATCATGTACACCAGCAAGCTCAAAAAGAGACCTTGTGACACCACCAGAAATTATACCTGTACCAGGTGCTGCCGGCTTCATTATGATCTCCGCCGCTCCAAATTTTCCAATAACCTCATGTGGAATTGTACCTTTTGAGATAGGCAATTTTATAAGATTTTTCTTAGCAGCCTCAAGAGCTTTTCTTATGGCATCAGGTACTTCACGAGCCTTTCCATAGCCTATTCCCACAGAACCATTTCTGTCACCAACGATAACCATCGCAGTAAATCTAAATATTCTACCACCTTTTACAACCTTTGTAACTCTACCAATATGGACAACTTTATCTTCCAATTGACTTACACCTGTATTCAAAGCAGTCCTCCTTAAAAATCTAAGCCTGATTCTCTTGCGGAATCAGCCAGAGCTTTTATTTTACCATGATAAATATATCCACCTCTATCAAAAACGACAGACTTTACACCTTTAGCAAGTGCTCTCTCAGCTATCAACTTACCAATTGTTTTAGACACCTCAATGTTTACTTTACCTGAAAATTTTTCTCTCAAATCTTTTTCAAGAGAGCTTGCCGAAACTATTGTGGTACCATTTTCATCATTTATAATCTGAGCATAGATGTACCTGTTGCTTCTATACACAGCTAACCTTGGCCTTGATGCAGTACCAGAAATTTTCTTTCTTATTCTTATATGTCTTTTAACCCTTGAATCTTTTTTATCAGCCATAGATCACCAAACCCCTATCTTATTTTTTACCAGATTTACCGGCTTTTCTCAGAATTCTTTCACCTTCATACTTGATACCTTTACCTTTGTATGGCTCAGGCGGTCTAAGTGCTCTGAGATTTGCCGCTATCTGACCAACTTTCTGTTTGTCGATCCCTCTAACACCAAATTTAGTTTGAGACTCAACAAAAAACTCAATCCCTTCAGGTGCCTGATAAACAACTGGGTGAGAGTATCCAAGAGAAAAATCTAAATCTTTCCCCTTTAGAGCAACTCTGTAACCAACCCCAACTATCTCAAGCTTCTTTTCAAACCCTTTTGTAACCCCAACGACCATGTTGTTTAATAATGTTCTAACAAGTCCATGCAAGGATCTTACTTCTCGGTGGTCATTATCTCTGGTAACTACTATCTGATTACCATTGATTTCTATATTTATCCCCTGAGGCTTTTCATACGTTAAAGCACCTTTTGGTCCTTCAACTTTAACAATATTACCCTCTAATGAAACCTTTACACTACTATCAAATGAGATCGGTTTTTTACCTATCCTTGACATCTACAGCTCCATTACCAGATTTTACAGAGATATTCACCACCGACCTTCTCCTTTTTACACTGTTTTACAGTTTTGATACCGGAAGATGTGGATACCACACCAGTACCTAAACCACCTAAAACGATATCAAGGTTTTTTGATTTAACGTAAATTCTTCTACCAGGTTTGCTTACTTTTTCAGCTCCTCTGATTACAGATTCCCCTTCCTCAGTATATTTCAGATAAATAACAATATCTTTCTTATTGTTTTCTGAAATAACTCTGTAGTTTTTGATATAACCCTGGTCTTTAAAAATTTCCAGAACGGATTCCTTTAATTTTGAATGCGGAACAACAACTTCTTGATGTTTCACACGAACGGCATTCATTATTCGTGCGAGCATATCTGCTACTGGATCAGTCATTACCTTTCCTCCATCTTTTTATTATCTGCGGTAACCGATATCTTCTTATTACCAGCTCGACTTTCTAACTCCAGGAATAAGCCCTTCAGAAGCCTGTTTCCTGAAGCAAATTCTACACATATTAAATCTTCTTAAAAAAGCCCTTGGCCTGCCACATATTGGACATCTATTATATTCCCTTACTTTAAATTTTTTCTTTTTAAATGCACTGTGATATTTTGCAGTAGTAGCCACTAATACCTCCTATTTTTGTGCAAAAGGCATACCAAGAGCCTTCAAAAGCTCCTTAGCCTCTTCATCTGTTTTAGCTGTTGTCGTAATTATTATATCCATCCCTCTTATTTTGTCAATCTTATCATAATCTATTTCCGGAAATATAATCTGCTCTTTTATACCGCAGGCGTAATTTCCTCTTCCATCAAAAGAGTTAGGATTAACACCAGCAAAGTCTCTAACCCTGGCAAGCGCAATATTCATAAACCTATTTAGAAATTCATATGCCATCTCTTTTCTCAATGTAACTTTACATCCAATAGGCATCCCTTCTCTAAGTTTAAATGATGCTATAGATTTTTTGGCTTTTGTCACGACAGGTTTTTGTCCTGCAATAAGTGCCATATCATTGACAGCATGTTCAATCACTTTTGGATTTGAAACAGCTTCTCCAAGTCTCATGTTTAAAACCACTTTTTCTACTTTTGGCACCTGCATTATATTTTTATAGCCAAACTTTTTCATCAAATAAGGAACTACCTCTTTTTCATATTTTTCTCTTAACACTGACATGGATAACTCCCTTAATCTTTATCTACAATTTCGCCACATGACTTACAAAATCTCTGTTTTGTCCCATCCTGAAGAACCTTAATTCCCAGACGAACACCTTTCTGACATTTAGGACATAAGTACATAACATTTGATATGTCTATAGGCTTTTCTTTTTCCACAATTCCACCATCAGGATTGAGCTGGCTAGGCTTCATATGTCTTTTTACAACATTAACATTCTCAGCCAATACTTTCTTTTCTTCCATCAATACCTTAAGGATCTTTGATTTTTTCCCTTTATCTTTCCCGGTGGTAACTATAATAGGGTCATCTTTTTTCAATTTAAACTTAATCGCCATTTCATCCTCCTACAGCACTTCGGGGGCCATTGATATTATTTTCAAGAAACCTTTTGCTCTAAGGTCTCTTGCAACCGGCCCAAAAACCCTAGTCCCGATAGGCTCGAGGTTTTTATTCAATATAACAGCTGCATTATCGTCAAATCTGATATAAGTACCATCAGGTCTTCTCTTTTCTTTCTTAGTTCTAACAATAACAGCTTTGACGACATCCCCTTTCTTGACGTTTCCATCTGGAATAGCATCTTTTACACTACAAACTATGATATCACCTAATCCACCATATTTTCTTTTAGAGCCACCAAGAACCTTAATACACATAAGCTCTTTGGCTCCTGAATTGTCAGCCACTCTTAATCTTGTCTGAACCTGTATCATAACTATACTCCTAAGCCTATTTAATTAAGACCAACTGGTCTTTCCAAAATTCTAACAACCCTCCACCTTTTGGTTTTACTTAAGGGTCTTGTTTCCATAAGCTCAACGACATCACCTACTTTACATTCATTATTTTCATCGTGAGCAACATATTTTTTCCCTTTTTTAACAAATTTGTGATACTTAGGATGCATCTTAAGAGTTTCAACTTTTACAACTACTGTCTTATCCATCTTATCGCTAATTACAGTTCCCCTACGAACCTTCCTCATATTCCTTTCCATACTAACCCTCATTCTCTTTTTCTTTCAAAATAGTTTTTATGCGGGCGATATCTTTTTTTACCTTGCCCACTTTACTTGTGTCTTCAAGATCAGCAGTTGAAAGTTTAAATTTTAACCTGAATAGATCTTCCCTAAGTTCCATCTCTTTTTTTTGCAATTCAGCTTTTGTCAAGTTTCTCAATTCTGCTGCTTTCATTACTCTGCTCCTTTTGGTGTTTCGTTATCTTCCCTTTTAACAAATTTGCACTTTACAGGAAGTTTGTGGGATGCAAGCCTGAAAGCTTCCCTTGCCTGCTCCTCAGTAACACCTTTAATTTCATACAGCATTGTCCCTTCTTTAACCGGAGCAACATAGTATTCCACTGCACCTTTACCTTTACCCATCCTTGTTTCAGCAGGTCTTTTGGTAATTGGTTTGTGAGGGAATATTCTAATATAAAGATTACCACCTCTTCTGATATATCTGTTAATGGCAATCCTTGCCGCCTCTATCTGCCTGCTTGTAAGTTTTCCTTTTTCAAGGGACTGAAGTCCATAATCACCAAAAGCAATCGTATTACCTTTAGTGGCCTTACCCCTTATCCTGCCTTTAAATGTTTTTCTATATTTTGTTCTACTAGGCATTAACATATTATTCTACCTCTGTAGCATTTTTGTTTTTCTCTTCGAGGGTTTCACCTTTGAAAACCCAGACCTTAACACCTATAATTCCATAGGTTGTCATTGCATCGGCAGTACCATAGTCTATATCAGCTCTTAAAGTCTGAAGCGGTACTCTACCTTTAATATACCATTCTGTACGAGCCATATCTGCTCCGGCAAGCCTTCCAGAACAGGATACCTTAATACCAAGAGCTCCCGATTTAAGAGCCTGCACCACTGCTTTTTTCATAGCTCTACGGAAAGCAATCCTTCTTTCAATCTGAAGAGCAATATTTTCTGCAATTAGAGTGGCATCTATCTCAGGTTTTTTTACCTCTCTGATATTGATCTGCACATCAGCATTTGTATAAGCCTTCAGATCTTGTTTTAATTTATCAATCTCTGCACCTTTTTTACCAATTACAATACCTGGCCTGCTGGTATTGAGATTTACCCTCATTTTTTGCCCCATCCTCTCTATTTCGATAGATGAGATACCAGCTTGATTTAATTTCTTCTTCAGGTACTTACGAATTTTAATATCTTCAGAAAGATTCTTTCTATAATCTCTCTTATTAGCATACCATACTGATTTCCAGGTTTTATTTATACCAATTCTCAAACCGATTGGATGAGCTTTCTGACCCACTAAGCACCTCCGCTTTTATTCACCAAGGACTACAGTAATATGGCTAGTTCTTCTCTTAATAAGTGAAGCCCTACCATATGCCCTAGGCATATATCTTTTATAAAATGGTCCACCATCAACCTTAACTTCCAAAAGTTTAAGGTTGCTCACATTCCTGACATTTTTATTCTCCTCTGCATTGGCAACAGCAGATTTTAATGTCTTATATATCTCCTGAGCTGCTTTTTTAGTGGTAAACTTTAAAAGGGCCATAGCCTCATCCACTGTTTTACCTCTAACTAAATCAGCAACCAGTCTTGCTTTCCTTGGAGATACCCTAATATATCTGGCAACAGCCTTTGATATCATATCTTACGCTCCAGTCCTATTTCTTTATTTTCTTGTCATCTTTTTTGTGACCACGAAATGTCCTGGTCAAAGAGAATTCACCTAATTTATGCCCAACCATATTTTCAGTAACATAAACAGGGATAAATTTTTGACCATTATGCACTGCAAAAGTCATTCCAACCATTTCTGGAATTATGGTACTTCTCCTCGACCACGTTTTAATCACTTTTTTATCTCCAGTCTGCTTTGCAACTTCAACTTTTTTCAGCAGGTGATCATCTATAAAAGGTCCTTTTTTAAGCGATCTGGGCACATCTTCCTCCTTTATTTCCTCTTAGTGACAATGTACTTGTTGGAAGGTTTATTTTTCTTCCTGGTCTTATAACCTTTTGTAGGCATACCCCATGGAGAAACAGGATGTCTACCACCCTTAGTCCTACCTTCACCACCACCATGTGGGTGATCTACTGGGTTCATAGCGGTACCTCTTACTGTTGGTCTGATTCCCAACCAGCGGGATTTACCAGCTTTACCGATCACCACATTTTCATGATCTGGATTACTAACCTGACCAATCGTTGCTTTACATTCGGATTTAACAAGTCTTATTTCACCAGAAGGTAAGCGAAGATGGCAGTATTCACCCTCTTTGGAGAGTAGCTGTGCATATGTGCCAGCTGACCTTGCAAGCTGACCACCTTTACCAGGCCTTAATTCTATATTATGAATTACAGTACCCACAGGAATATCTTTAAGCTGCAATGCATTTCCTACTTTTATATCCGCATCCTTACCACTTTGAATTACATCCCCCACCTTCAACCCTAAGGGAGCAATTATATATCTCTTTTCTCCATCTGCATAAGATACAAGAGCAATTCTAGCACTTCTATATGGATCGTACTCGATAGTCTTTACCTTTGCAGGTATTAAATCTTTGTCCCGTTTGAAATCTATTACCCTATAAAGTTTCTTATTGCCACCCCCCTGATGTCTTGTGGTTATTCTACCGAAATTATTCCTACCACCTTTTTTGGGAAGTCTTATAAGTAAAGATTTCTCAGGGGTATCTGTAGTTATATCAGCATAATCATCGTTTGCTCTAAATCTAACGCCTGCTGATGTTGGTTTATATTTTCTTATACCCATTTTAACCTCTCTCTTATACAAATTCCAACTTTTGATCTTCTTCAAGAACTACAATGGCCTTCTTCCAATCATCTCTACGACCCACAACCATACCAAATCTTTTTACTTTTCCTTTTACACCCATAGTTCTTACATCTTTTACCTTAACATTAAAAAGCTTTTCCACAGCTTCTTTGATCTGTATTTTATTAGCTCTTGGATCCACTTCAAATACTACCTGATTTAATTTCTCTTTTAGATCCACAGCCTTTTCTGTAATAAGAGGTCTTTTAATTACATCATAAATAGTCAACATTAGTCAAGTACCTCCATAATGTATGAGAGGGCATCTTTAACGATTATAATATTGTCAGCATTAATAACATCGTAAACATTTAACCCTCTAACATTTAAGAAATCCACTTTAGGTAAATTTCTAAATGCCATAAAAGTCTTATCGTCTATTTCGTTGTAAACAATAAGCACCCTCTTGGATAATCCCATTGTATCAAACAACTTTTGGGCATCTTTTGTCTTTCCACTTTCCACCACAAGATTATCTAAAATCTTTACTGCAGCATCATCAAATTTTGCCTTCACTGCAGATTTAAGAGCATTTTTAACTTTCTTTTTAGGCATGCTATATGAATAATCTCTTGGTTGTGGTCCAAAAATAATTGCACCACCTCTCCAGAGAGGAGATCTAATAGATCCAGCTCTTGCTCTACCTGTACCCTTTTGTTTCCATGGTTTTCTACCACCACCTTCTATAAGTGTTCTATTTAAAGTGGCATGGGTTCCGGCCCTTCTACAAGCCAGTTGCATTTTAACTACCTCATGTATCAACCATGGTTTGACTGGGTAGGTCATAATATTATCAGAGATCTCAACCTGCCCCACTTTCTCATTTTTTGTGTTCAATACATCAACCAAAGCCATATTATCCTCTTATTTTTTCTTCTTCGTAGTCTCTTTTATAAAAACAATACTGTTATCATGTCCAGGTATAGCACCTTTTATCAGCAATAAGTTCTTATCTGGCAATACTTTTACCACTTCGAGCTTTTGTACAGTGACAGTCTTGCCACCCATTCTTCCCGGGAGTTTTTTACCTTTCAACGTTTCACCTGGCCACTCCCTCATACCTATAGCACCCGGTGCCCTATGAAAATCAGAACCATGCGCAGCCGGTCCACCTGCAAAACCGTGTCTCTTTATAACACCCTGGAAACCTTTACCTATACTAACACCTTGAACGTCCACAATATCCCCTTCAGCGAAAACAGAAACATTAATCTCCTGACCAACTTGATATTCATCAGGATTTTCAACCTTAAACTCTTTCAGAGTTTTATGGGCATCAACACCATGTTTTTTGAAATGGCCACCCATTGGTTTATTAATCTTCTTTTCTTTCAGTATCTTATCAAATCCAAGCTGAAGGGCATTGTATCCATCTTTTTCGGTAGTTTTCTTTTGAACCACCTGGCAAGGTCCCGCCTGAACAACAGTTACAGGTATAACATTACCTTCAGAGGTAAAAATTTGCGTCATCCCAATTTTTCTACCTATCAACGCTTTTAACATTTTGCCCTACCTTTATAATTTTATCTCTACATCTACCCCAGCAGAAAGCTCCAACTTCATCAAAGCATCTATTGTCTGGGGATTATGCTCATAAATATCAACTAACCTTTTGTGTGTTCTTATTTCAAACTGCTCAAAAGATGTCTTATTCACGTGTGGCGACCTAAGGACAGAATATTTTTCTATCTTAGTTGGAAGAGGTACGGGACCAACCACTCTGGCCCCTGTCATCTTCGCTGTCCTTACTATATCTTTCACAGATTTATCCAATATTTTATGATCAAAGCTCTTTAGCTTTATTCTTATTTTTTGTCCTGTCATCTTTTTCCTCTATTACTCGATAATCTCTGTAACAACGCCAGCACCAACCGTCCTACCACCTTCCCTGATCGCAAATCTTAATCCCTGCTCCATCGCTATCGGCTGGATAAGCTCCACTGTGGCACTTATGTTGTCGCCGGGCATTACCATCTCCACTCCCTCTGGCAATACCACTATACCTGTTACGTCTGTAGTCCTAAAATAAAACTGTGGCCTGTATCCACTAAAAAATGGTGTGTGTCTT
>NZ_JBMFQS010000013.1:0-36593 GCF_049968475.1 Calditerrivibrio sp.
ATACTTTTTTATTTGGAATGAACTTTACTTCCTACAATCGTAAATTAAACCTGTCTTGCTTAAAATACTTAAAAAAATAACTTCTTTTACATTAAAATGATATATAACATTCTAATTATACAATAGAGGAGTGTGTATGCAGCTTTTTGTCCAACTATTTTTTAAAATATTTTTCATACTGACGCCTTTTTTTGTTATGTCTGTTTTTTTAGTTATGAGTAAAGATTGTGATAGTAAAGAAAGAAAAAAACTTGGTTTTAAAGTAGGTATGGCTGTTATGGTACTTAATTTGTCAATGTTTTATCTTGGTAAATATATTTTCATGCTTTTTGGAATAACAATTGATGCTTTTAGAGTTGGAGCTGGGATCTTACTTTTCTTATCCGCCATATCAATAGTTAAGGGTGAAATTTCTGAAACTAAAACATCTTCCACAGATATGGCTATTGTGCCTTTAGCTATTCCTGTTACTGTGGGGCCTGGTACCATAGGAATGTTGCTTGTATTATCTGGTGAAATGAATACTATAAACGATAAAATTATTGCCACTGCAGCAATGGTTTCAACTTCTCTTTTTCTCGGATTTTTATTAAGTGTATCTGTGCAGATTGAGAAGATAATTGGAGAAAAAGGGATATCTATTCTGAGCAAAATAACTGGTTTATTTGTGGCTTCGGTGGCAAGTCAATTGGTTATATCAGGGGTAAAGAATCTTTTAAAATAGAAAAAATGGCTGGGGCGGGAGGATTCGAACCCCCGAATGGCGGGACCAAAACCCGCTGCCTTACCAGCTTGGCGACGCCCCAACATGAATGGTGCCCAGGGGCGGAATCGAACCACCGACACGTGGATTTTCAGTCCACTGCTCTGCCGACTGAGCTACCTGGGCTATTGAAGGAATGACTTTTTAATCGAAAATTAATCTTTTGTCAAGTGTTATTTTTATTTTTTGTAGATAATTTGCTAATTGTCTGATAGTAAATAAAAATTCAGTTTCTTAAAGTGAAAAAATTTATTTAAAAATTATAAAAAAGTAGAACTAAAAATCATTTTTAAACGTTATAATAATTTTTTATTAAAAGTGGAAAGAAAGGTAAAAAATTAAGGGTAACTTGAGAAGAGGCGACGCCCGGAATTGAACCGGGGTACACGATTTTGCAGACCGTTGCCTAACCACTCGGCCACGTCGCCAAAATTGTAGGGGCTTTCTTATATAATATATAACTTAACATGTCAAGTATCAATTTGAAAAAAATAGGGTATATTATTTTACATCGATTGTTATTAAAGTTTTTAAATGTAGAAATGGATAAGTTGAATTCTTTTGGTTTTATATTATATTGATGTATAATATCTTTAAGTTGATATTAAAATCATTGTAGAATTTTCTTGACAATAACCTAAATTATGATATATTAATAGCCCGCTTCAATGAGGGCCAATAGCTCAGCTGGCTAGAGCCACCGGCTCATAACCGGTAGGTCCCAGGTTCGACTCCTGGTTGGCCCACCATTTTAAAACGGATATTTTAATGACTGTAAAGATTAATTCAATTATACGCTTTATCGAAAATAAAATCTGCGATACAGACCGATATTATGAATGGGATAACAATGGAATTCAGGTCGATTCACTAAGGTGTGAAGTCGATAAGGTTGCCCTGGCACTTGATCCTACAGAACAGGTAATAGAAAGTGCTGTAGATGGAGGGTATGGGTTACTGATAACCCATCACCCTCTTTTTTTTGGCTCTATAAAATCTATCTCATTTTCCACCTCTATTGGGAGAAAGATTTTAAAAGCAATCAAGAATGATTTAGCCATATACTCCTATCATACTACTCTTGATCTTGCTGACTATTCATTAAACGATTTCTTAGCCCATAAGCTTGGGTTTGAGGTTATATCTAATCTGGAAGATACTGGTGAGATACCGTATTGTAAATTTGTTGTCTTTGTTCCAAAAGGTTATGAGGGAAGAATCATAAATATTCTTGATTCTGCTGGTGCTGGCACGATCGGTAATTATACAAATTGTAGTTTTTATACGGAGGGGATAGGAACATTCAAACCAGGTGAAAAAACTAACCCCTTTATTGGAAAAACTGGTGTATTAGAAGAAGTTAATGAGTTCAGGATAGAAACAATTGTTCCTAAAAAAAATGTTCCTTCACTAGTAAATATGGTTAAATCTGTACACCCATACGAAGAGATGGCATACGATGTGTATCCTTTAAATATAAATAAGCATTATGGCCTTGGAAGGATCGTATCTTTGGGAGGATCCTACACGGTAGTTCAGATAATTGAAATAATAAAAGAGAAACTAAATTTGCAAAGAGTAAGAGTAAACCACAACACAGATTTTACTGTAGATAAAGCTGCTATAGTTACAGGCAGTGGCGCTTCTTACTGGAAAGCTTGCAAATATAGAGGGGTTAAACTGCTCATAACCGGTGATATGAAGCATCATGATGCAATAGATGCTATGGAAAATGGTGTTGCCATCATTGATGTGGGGCATTATGAGACAGAAAGAATTTTTATGCAATATCTTGGGGATATGTTGCAAGATGAATTTGATATAGATACAACCTTGATAGACGAAAGTAATCCTATTAAATTTTTTTAAAAAGGAGGAAGAAACGATATGATGGAACAGCTTGAAAAGCTTATAGAATTGCAGAGGATTGACAACAGAATATTTGGAATAAATAAAATCCTTAGTAATGTGCCTGATTATATTCTTGAGATTCAGGATGAATATGATACAACAAACAAGAAATTTTCCGATTTAAAGTTAGAAATTGAAAAAAAATCAAAAGAACTTGGTGAAATAACAGCAGCGTTTGAAAAAAAGAAAAATCTATTAGATAATTCCCATAAAAAGCTTTCCACAGTAAAAAATACTAAGGAATATGAAGCTGTTTTGAAAGAATTGGATTTATTAAAAAAAGAGCTTTATGACCTTGAGCTTAAACAACTCGAGTTGAATGAAGAGCTAAGTAATTTAGAAAAAGAATTTAAGGATGTTGAATCCAAAAAGTTATCACTTGATGAGAAATATGCTGAACTTCAGAAACGAAGAGATGTGGAAAATGAAAAGATTACCGAGGAATTAAAGGAACTAGAAAAAATTAGGGAAGAAGTGGGATCCGGTATAAAAAAACAGTTTCTTTCGAAATATGAAACCATTAGAAAGGCAAGGAATAACCTTGCTATTGTAAGGGTTGAGGATGAGGTTTGTTCAGGTTGTTATATGAAAATACCTCCTCAGTTGTATGTGGAGGTAAAAAAGAACATTTCCATCATACAATGTCCTAATTGCCAGAGATTTTTATATTACAAAGAGGGTGAATAGTTATAGAACTTATAATTTATACCGATGGGGCATCATCGGGTAATCCTGGTCCTTCTGGTTGTGGATTTTTGATTTATAGAGGTAGTCAGTTACTTTATAGCGATAAAATTTACATTGGATTTGCCACCAATAACGTAGCAGAGTATAATGCTATACTTTTTGCCGTTCGTAAGGCAAAGGAATTTCATCCAAAAAAAATTCTAATAAAAACAGATTCTGAGTTGATTGCAAGACAGTTTTCTGGTATATATAAGGTTAGGGATGAAAATCTAAGAAAGATTTACTTTGAAATCTTAGAAGAGGTAAAAGGTATAGAATTCAACGTGGAGCATATCCGAAGAGAGCAAAATAAATTGGCAGATAAGCTCTCTAAGGAAGCAGTCACGATGGGGGCAAATTCTAATGGTTCATCAGATATTATTACTAAGTGAGAATCTGGATGAAGTAAAAAGGATATACAACATATGCAAAAATAATCAATTTGTTTTCTATTTCTTTGATAGTGTAGAAGTTTTTTTTAATTTTCTCATTCATGAAAGAATAGATGTTGCAATTATAAATGGCAATCTAATGAATGATCCACTGGGATTCATATCTGAAATTCAAAACAAAAGTATAGACACATCCTTTATCTACATAGGAGAAAGGGATCCAGATACTATTAGAACTATTTTGAAGAATGGTTACTACGACTATCTTTATTACGATTACAAAGAAGAAGATATGGAACGAGCTATTGTTGGCGCTATAGATAACAAAAGAATGTATGAAAATATCAAAATGATTAGTAGCAATCTGGAAAAGATAAATCGAGAACTTTCAGATAAAGCAAAAGAGCTTGGAATGGATAAAGTAAGATTAAAGGAAATTATCAATAGATTTAGACTAATCGAGACTTTTATTCGGGAGATAAGCCTGATATCAGAGCTTGATTTAATTCTAAGTAGACTTGTTGATTATGTTTCAAGGGAGTTTAAATCCAATAAAATTATAGCTACGAGAATCGATGGCTATACGGAATATGTTGTTTCATCTTATGGGATAGAGAGTAACATTTTAAAAGACTATAAATGGGATTTGAAGGATATCAAAGCTTCACCATGGGCGGAATCGATCCTGAATGGAAAGGTTAGAGTGGAAGTGGTAAACCCTCTGAATAATATCTGGTATGCTAATTCGTCCATTTCTAATATATTTCCAGAAGGGTTTATAAAGTACCCGATATTCTACGAAAACGATGTATATGGTACCATTGTAATATCTTGTAATGAAGGAGATTGTTATTTTCCGGAAGATAAAATATTTTTTTTAAAACAGATATTAGAACATGCTTCCATTCAGATTTACAATAAAAATCTCCAGTCAAAATTGTCTAAAACAATTGAGCAGCTTAAAGATTATCAGCAGCAGTTGATAGAAAAAGAAAAACTATCTACACTTGCTAAGGTGGCAGTTAGCGTAAATCATGAAATAAACAACCCATTATGCGCCATTTCTCTAAATGCCGAAATAATTAAGAGAAGATATAAAGATGATGAAAATCTACAAAAGATAGTTGATGCAATATTAAATAACGTTATTTTGATCAATAAGATCACGAATAAATTTGCAAGTTTAAAGAAGGTGACATTCAAGGAGTACCTTCCTGGTATTGAGATGCTGGATCTTGGTGATTGATGAAGTTGCTTTAAACATATTACTAAAAATTAAGGTTGGGTTATTGTTAATGATTATAGTTTTATTCTCGGTAAATTAAAGTTTTTATTTTAGTTGTCGATTTAGTTCATATGAGAAGATTCTTTTACTTAATAATTATACTATTTTTGTTGGTGGCGTGTGGTAAGAAGGATAAGCCTAAACCTATAGATAATATTACTGCAAAAAAGCCCATTGCACCAATAGAGGAAACAAAAAATGAGAAGATAGATGCCGGTAATCAGTTTTTATTAAATGGAGATTTTGAAAAGGCAATAGAATTTTATAATAAAGGGCTTGAGGAGAATAGGGCAGTTGCTTTTTATAATCTTGGGGTGGTAAATTATCTTTTGGGTAAGTATAAAGATAGTGAAGAGTATTTTAGAAAGGCTATTAATGAAAATAAAGAGTTCAAGCCAGCCTATATAAATCTTGCTGCAACTCTGGTGAAAGAGGATAGAATAAGAGAAGCAGTGGAAACTATTTCAAAAATTGAGCCATCAAATGCAAAAGAATATCTTATTGTTGCTGAGATATATGCTAAAGTTGGTGATGTAGCTAAAGCCTATTATTATTTCAGGAAACTGGAGGGAAGTAAAGATATAACGGCAGCTGGAATGATAAGCTATGGTTTATTTCTAAAAGGTATTGGAGAGGAAACTAAAGGTGTTGAACTTATCGATAAAGGGATTAAAAAACTGGATGAGATAGAAAATAAAGATTACGACGATTTTTATCAGCTTGGATTAGCACACTATGCATTGGGGCATTATGAAAAAAGTATATATAATCTTAAATCTGCATTGAATATCAAAAAAACATATGAAGCCTCTGAAATGTTGATGAAGATTTACGAATCTCAGGGGAAGTATGATTTAGCAGCAATTCTTGCGGAAGATCTTGTGGGGTTAAATCCATCATTGAAAAGCTATTTATCCTATGTAGAGAATCTCATTAAATCATCAAATTATGATGAAGCATCAAATATTGTGACTGAGTTATTATCAAAATTTGATAAAAGTTTCGAAATTTACAAAATTGCACACAAATTTTATATTCTTAAAGGTGATTTGATTAATGCTCATAAGGTGGCAAAGCTGGCTTACGATAAATTAAGAGATGATAGATCTCTTTTTTTTTACATAAGACATTCTATTTTATATGATTATAATCTAAGCGAGGCAAGAAAGCTTTTATCACAATTGAAAAGTCCAGAATATATAGCCATTGCTAAAGGATTTTTGAATCTAAAAGAGGGAAGTTTTTCTCAGGCAGAAAAAATAGTAAATGATATTAAAGATGATAAAGATCCAGATTATAACTATATAAAAGCTTTTTTGCTTCTTAGAAATAGGGAGTATAGTGCTGTTGAAAAGCACATTGATAATATGGAGGATATTCCGGAGAGGTTTTTTTATAAGTTTATCTATTATTATAATACAAAACAGTTTGGTAAGCTTGCCGAATTGTCGTTGAAGAATGTTAAATATATAAAAAATGTAAAAAGATATCCAAGATTTGATATCAAATTACAACCGACATTAGAGGATCTTAATTTTGCTTTTGAATTTAGGCCAGATTTTGAAACCATGTTGAGGTTGATTCTAACACCTATGTTTATAGATCCTGAAGAGATGACCTCATACCTTTCTGCTGGTTATAATCTACTTCAGCAATCAGATCAGCTTGCAGCGTTAAGGGAGCTGAAAAAGTCCGTGAATTTTTCCGAAGGTATAAGACATAACAACACTGCTGTGAAGTATATGCTTGAATTTGATTATGAGTCTGCATCAAAAGAGCTTACAGAGGCGGCTAATTATTTAGGGGACAACCCCATTGTATATTTTAATATAGGTTTATTAATGTTAAATCTCGGGAATATAGATAAGGCTTATGAATTTTTTGATAGTGTTCTTCTCAACAATAAATTTGTTTTTCCTGCTTATCTTGGTAAGGCTGTATGTCTTAGTTATCAGGATGAGAGGGTTAGAGTCCTTGCTCAGTATGATATGCTTATCAGTAATTATAATATCTTAGAAAATAATGAAAAAACTCAGGCAAGAAAGTATCAGTATTACAAGCTACTTGCCATGGTTGGATATAAAAAGTACGATGAGTTAATAGAAACAATTAAAGATAATGACCCATTAATTTATAAATCGATAAAAAATTTGGCCATTTTATTTAAAACTGGCGACTATAAAAACTATTTAAAGAAAGAAAATCATTTTTTTAGAAATAAAACGATAAATGCATTGTTAACATTGTACTACGACGATACCCTTATAGACTACCCTACAAATGATAGAGTGTCTGACTATATGATGCACTATCTATCATTGTCAAAAGATAAAAATCATAAACTTGCTGTTCATAATGTGGATAAATATCTTTTAATTGAAAATATTAGATATGATATTTTTTATGGTAAGAATACAATACTCGAGAATTTAAGGAGATTAAAGAATCTCGATAGCAATGAGGTTAATCTATACAAGTTATCCCTCTACTATTTTACACTTAAAAAAGATGTAATTAATGCGGAATTGTCACTTAAGAATCTTAAAAAATATAATATGGATAAACAAGGATATTATTATCAGATGCTTTATCACTTATTAACCAATAACGCTTTTAATTTAAGCAAATCTATCAATAAATATATTGAAATAGCACCCAATGATTATAGGGGTTATATCGTGGAGCTGCTGAAAGGTTTTAGAGAAAATAACTTGCAAATGGCTTATGATAATGGTATTAGATTGGAGAAATCGGTGTTGAAGAATAAAAAAATGCCTTTGGAGATAGTGTTAAATGAGTTTTAGAGTAAAAAAGAGTATATTAGTTTTATCGGTCTTATTATTATTAAACATAATTATCTATGGGATATCCTTAACTATTACAAATTTTGGTCCTGCAAAGTATGTTGTGCTTACAGTTCTTTTTATACTTGTTTTGCTAAATGTGGTGGCGTTTTTTATGAATGAAGTGATCTTAAAGGAAGACTTAGTATATGTGAAAAGTCTCTACGGAAGTAGGGGTATTAAAATACCTGAGATTGTTGAGATTTCATACATACCTTTGAAGGGCAGGATATTAATGATGTTGTCTGATAAGGATAAATTTGTTTTTGTGTCATCTATGATGGATGGTTTTGGGGATATCGTTGAATATCTCAAAAAAGGGATAAAAGATGAAAACCTGTTGAATATTTTAAATGAGGTTCGTTTGGATGTAATTAGTCATAAGAATAAAATGGTTGTGCTATTTCTTATAGTGTTAAACATCGTAGTAATAGGTAGCTATATATACAACTTTCTTTTATAAAATGCTTGAAATCTATAAACTTTTTATAATATAATAATATACGGAGGAAGATATGGCTGAAGAAAAAGAAGGGAAAGCTGAAGAGGGTGGTGGTAAGAAAAAATCCCCTTTGAAGCTTATTATAATACTTGTGGTGGTTTTGGTTTTACTTGTGGGTGGTGGTCTGGCGGCTTACCTATTTTTATTCAAGAGTAAACCAGCTGAACATAATGCTGCCGCCACAGAGGAAAAAGCTCCGGCTAAAGGTGAAAAAGCCAAGCAAGATAAAAAAAGTGGCGAAAAAGCCAAAACTGTTGTTTACTCCATGGGAGCGATTATAGTTAATCTTGCGGATCAGGGGGTTCAAAGGTATCTGAAAGTTCAAATTGCTGTTGAGCTTGACAACCCAAAGCTTGAAGAAGAGGTGAAAAAGAGGGAGCCGCAGATCAAAGATATAATAATATCCGTTTTATCATCTAAAACAGTGGCTGATGTGAATACGCCTCAAGGTAAAATAGCCCTCAAACAGGAGATTATAAAAAGATCAAACATGGTTCTTACGGAAGGGGAGATTACTGATCTATTTTTTAGTGAATTTATAGTACAGTAGGTTTTTATGGATAAAGAATATGCAATAAAGCACTTTTCTGATGTAATAATGGATGTTACAGTTGAACTTGGACGGAAACTATGCACAATAGGTGAACTCTTAAGTTGGGAACAGGGGACGATCATCAAGCTAAATAAGACTTCTGGTGAGGTTGTGGATATGCTTGTGAATAATAAGCCTCTTGCCATTGGTGAAATTATGGTGCTTGATGAAAAATTTGCTTTTAGATTAAGTGATATTCAAACTAAGGCTGCTCTAACTGAGATGAAAAAAGATAGATTGTATGAGTAGATTTTTTGTAATTTTGTTTCTTCTTCTGGCTATTTGTTCTTATGCTGGGAATGTTACGATTGATGGAGACAATAAGAATATCTCTGTTGGTTTTAATTTAGGTGTCAAAACAGAGATAATTGAAAAGAGATACGATAATAATGCTCTCCAGGTTGCTATCAAAGGGGAGTATGATATAAATGCCGATCAGATATGGAATCAGCATATCAATAAGATTATTTATTCAAAAAATAATGGTATTACAAATATCAGGATCGTATTGGAAGATAAGCCGGAAAAATATGACGTTGCATCCACTGATAACGGCTTTGTAGCTTATTTTAATTTCAAAGAGAAAGTATCTGAACCCCCCACAGGTGGTGGAACTTTTGCAAAGATGATATTTAGTATTCTCATTATTCTTGCCATCATACTTATTTTCTATTGGCTGATAAAAATGTTTATGAAAAAAACTTACATGAGCGATATCCCTGGTATTGGCAGATCCCTTGGTAAGATAGATCTTATGCCCGGAAGAAGTATAATTTTTTATGAGATAAAAAATATCGTTTATATGTTTGGGTTATCTGGAGATAGTATAGCTTTGTTGGATAAAATTGAGGATGAAAATGTTATCGATGCAATAAAAACAGGGTTTTCTAAGAAACAGGATTTTTCCAGCTATTTCAGATTTTTTGGGGATAAGGCGATTAAAGAGGAGATAGAGGTATCCTCCACAATAATAAAAGATAAGGTGGAATCATTAAAAAAGAGAAATTAATTTTGGTTTTACTTACAGTTCTGCTCTTTGTACCTTTATCCTATGCCGCAGACCCTATCCCTCTACCTGCGTTTAGATTTGGTGTGGAAGGGGCCACTGCCCCAAAAGATGTTGCTGTCACTCTGCAAATAATTTTTCTCATAACCATTCTTTCAATAGCTCCAGCTATTTTGATTCTGATGACATCTTTTACAAGGATAATCATAGTTTTTTCTTTTTTACGGAGTGCAATGGGGACACAGCAAACCCCTCCAAACCAGGTTTTAATTGGTCTTGCTCTATTTTTAACATTTTTTATTATGTCTCCAGTATTTTCTGAAATGAATAAAAATGCACTTGCCCCATATCTGGATGGTAAAATTGCTTTTACAGATGCATTAAAAGAGGCCAAAAAACCTTTAAGGAAGTTTATGCTTGAAAACACGAGAAAAAAGGATATTATGACATTCCTGCAAATATCAAAATCTCCTCTGCCAAAAACTGTGGATGATATCCCTGATATGGTTTTATTGCCTGCTTTCGTCACAAGTGAACTGCAAACGGCATTTGAAATCGGGTTTCTACTTTTTTTACCATTTTTGATAATTGATTTTGTGGTTTCAAGTGTTTTGCTATCTATGGGGATGATGATGCTTCCTCCCGTGATGATATCTATGCCATTTAAAATTCTGTTGTTTGTTTTAGTTGACGGTTGGAATCTAATAGTTATGTCGCTTGTAAAAAGTTTTATGTAGGTGACGTATGAATCCTGATTTGGTCTTGAGTCTTACGACAAAAGCTCTGGAAGTAGCTTTGATGCTGGCGGCTCCTATGTTGTTATTTGGACTTATAGCTGGATTGGTGGTAAGTATTCTTCAAGCTGTAACTCAGATTCAGGATATGACACTAAGCTTTATCCCTAAAATTCTTGCGGTAGTTATTGCTCTTGTGATATTTTTTCCATGGATGATGGATACTATAATATCATTTACTATTAATCTTTTTACAAACATAAATAGCTACATAGGTAAATAGCTTAATAAAAAAGGGCGAGGATCCCGCCCTTATTTAATCTAATCTCTGTCTTTTCCTTTTTTGTGTTCTTTCTTCTCTTTACCTTTTTTACCGTGATTCTTTAACTTATTTTCTTTTAATTCATGAAATTCTCTGGATCCAGGTTTAACTCCCAATTCCTGAGCTACTTTTCCCCAACCTTTCTCTTTATGTTTTTTGTAGACTAACAATACCTCTTCAGGCTGTTTTTTTGTTATTTCCGCCAGTCTGAATACCATGTAGGCGTCTGCTGGTTTATCCACAGAGGCCACAACAGATTTAACTTTCATCTCATTGGAACCAAACGTTGTGGAGAGGTCAGCTTCAAATGAAGTTTTATCATTACCGATTTGCATATTAAGATTCATAAGGAAGTTGTCTAAATCATCGGCATATGATAAAGATGTTAATAGCATCAAAACAAATCCAACAAGTGACTTTTTCATAACATCACCTTATAATGTTATTGCTCTTCTTCAAATATACCTTCACCGAATGTCTCTTTCACCCAAGCTTCTGCCTGTTCGAAAGATGGGAAATCTACAGCATATTCCTGTGGGTTTTCCCCATTATCATCCACCACTAAAAGATGAACAGTACCATTTTCTTCAATTGCAATTTCAGCAACATTCTCTACATTGATATATTCCCCATCATCATCTTCACAACCACAAGAACAACCTTCATCAAAACACTCCTCATCTCCGCAGCCACAGTTTTCGTCTGTGCTACAAGATCTTAAATCTTTTTCTTCATTGTTACTCATATTTTTCTCCTATTTTAAGGCTTATGCCATTATTTAAAGTAAATATATAATGAATCGCTTATATTGTAAATAGATTTTTTCTATTTTACAACTTTTTTAGAAATTTTATCCAAATAGTAGTATATCACGGGGGTGATATATAAGGTAATAACTTGTGAAATAATTAGCCCTCCAACTATGGCGATACCCAATGATTTTCTTGCTTCAGCTCCTGCACCTATTCCTATTGCTATAGGAATCGCTCCCATCAATGCAGCAAAAGTAGTCATCATTATAGGTCTAAACCTTATGAATGCACCTTCTACTATCGCATCAAGTGGAGGTATATTTTTCTTTCTTTCTGCTTCAAGGGCAAAATCTATCATCATTATAGCGTTCTTTTTAACAATGCCCAGGAGCATTACAAGCCCAACAAAGCCGTATAGATTTAGTTCATAACCGAAAAGTTTTAATACTAAAATTGCGCCGAGTCCTGCAGAGGGTAAACCTGAAAGTATCGTTAGCGGATGAATGAAACTTTCATATAAAATTCCCAAAATAATGTAAATTACAACGATTGCGAGAAGTATAAGTAGCCATAGACCCTGCGTGGATGATTGAAAAGCTTGTGCAGTTCCTTGAAATGATGTGTATATGGATGAAGGTAGATTTTTGGTTGCAAGTTTTTCTATCTCTTTTACAGCTTCGCTTAATGCTACACCTTCTTTTAAATTAAATGATATCGTAACGGAAGGAAGTTGTCCCATGTGATTTACAGTAAGGGGGCCAAGAGTTTTTTTTATCTGTACGAGATTTGATAGTTGAACCATACTATTGTTTGCGGATAAGACGAATAGCTGATTTAATCTTTCTGCGGTTGATTGAAACTGTTTACCGACATTTAATATCACCTTATACTGATTGTTTGATCCATATATTGTGGAGACCTGAAAATCTGAGAAAGAGTATTGGAGAACCTGCTCAATTTTTTCGGGCGATACACCAAGCAAAGAGCATTTTTCTTTGTTTATATTTATAGACAACTGGGGATTCTTGAGCTCAAGGTCACTTGTTACATCCTGTAATATATTTAATTTTGCAAGATCCTGTTTGAATCTTTTTGCATTATTAAAAAGTTCATCAATATCACTTCCGGTGAGGACGAATTGATATTGACTTTTGGTGAGTGAGCCTCCAATTCTTATGGGTGGGGGGTTTTGTACAAACACTTTTATCCCAGGTATATTTGATGTTTTGGAACGCAACGATGCTGCAATTTTTTCAGCGTTCATCTTTCTTTCTTTTCTTGGTTTGAGGGTAATAAAAAATCTGCCACTATTTTCACTTGAGCTAGCTCCCCCCACACCTATTGAAGACATAAACCCATTTATATTCTTATCTTCAAGCAATATCTTGCTTATCATTTTGTGATACCTTGTCATTTCTTCAAATGTGGAACCTGGTGCTGCTTCAGTAACCACAAATTACTGCCCAATATCATCATTCGGTAAAAATCCCATTGGCATGTGGTAAAACAGGTATATTGTAAAGAAAGTGGTAAGAAAGAAAAAAAGAACTACCGTTTTTTTATAGTGTAATACGGTTAATAAAGATACTTTGTAAAGTTTTAGCAAAAAGTTGAATACTTTTTCGAAAAAATTGTATATCCTTCCATGAGTTTTACTTTCGGAAACTTTTATAATTCTGCTTGCCATCATTGGGGTAAGACTCAATGAAACAAATCCGGATATTAAAATAGCAACACTTATCGTGATGGCAAATTCATTTAAAAGCCTTCCCAATATACCCTTCATAAATAAAACCGGAATAAATACTGCCACAAGAGAAAGTGTCATTGATATTATTGTAAAATAGATCTCTCTTGCTCCGTCGACGGCAGCCTGATATGGTTTTTTACCCATTTCGATATGCCTGAATATATTTTCAAGCATTACTATTGCATCATCCACTACAAATCCTACTGATAGGATCAGAGCCATCAAAGATAGATTGTTTACACTAAACCCTAAAAGATACATCAACATAAATGTGCCTATAATGGCAACCGGAAGTGTTATGGCAGGTATTACAGTTGCGACAAGATTTCGTAAAAAGATAAAAATAACAAACACAACTAAGCCAATTGTAAGAAAAAGGGTAAATTTAACATCATTTACCGATTCTCTGATTGAAATTGTTCTATCATATAATATGTCAATATTTATTGAACCAGGAATCTGGTTTTTTAGAATAGGTAGTTTCTTTTTAATGGAATCCACAATCTCCAGTGTATTGCTTCCAGGCTGTCTCTGTATGGCAAGTACTATTGCTCTTGTGTCTTTGTACCAGCTGGCTACCTTATTGTTTTCAACACTGTCGTAAACATCAGCGATATCTTTAAGTTTCAATATTTTATTATCTTTATTTCTTACTATAATTTCACTAAAACCAGTGGCGTCTGATGGTTTACCTGAAGAGTCTATTATAAAATTTTTATAAGATGTGTAAAGTGATCCTGTGGGTAATTTGGAGTTATGCTTTTTTATCGTTGAAGCTATCTCATCGAAACTTAACCCTAAAGAAAAGATCTTTTCTGGTTTTAGATCTATCCTTACAGCATATTTCTGAGAGCCGTAGATATTTACCTGTGCCACTCCGGATATTGTGGAAATCTGCTGGGCTATGAATGTGTCAGCATACTCATGCACTTTGTACAAAGGGAGCGTTTTTGATGATACTGCGATATAAAATATTGGAAGATCTGCAGGGTTTACTTTTCTAAAAGATGGTGGTGTTGGCATATCTGATGGGAGATTTCTAAGTGCCTTTGCTATCATGGTTTGAACATCCTGGGCGGCTATGTCTATATTTTTTTCAAGTTTGAACTGAATTGTGATCCTTGTGCTCCCTTTTGTATTAGTTGAAACCATTGAGGTTATTCCATCTATCGTTGAAAACTCCTTTTCAAGTGGTAGTGCAACGGTGGATGCCATTGTTTCAGGGCTTGCACCGGGGAGTGTTGCTGTGACTTCTATAGTTGGAAAGTCCACGGATGGTAGGTCATTTACTGGAAGCTTAAAATATGCAAAAAGTCCAAAAATAATTATAGAAAGTGAAATAAGGATTGTGGTGACGGGACGATTTATAAAAAATGAGCTAATTTGATTTTCATTATTCATTGTTTTTTTTCACCCTGATTTCCACCTTTGCGTTGGGTCTTAATTTTATGGCACCATCGGTCACCACCTTTTCTCCCTCGTTTAGATTATCCACAACTGCTATTTCTTTATAGACATATTTTTGATGAATGTTTCTTATTGATGCGGTATTGTTGTCGCTTATAATCCATACAAATTCGTTGTCTTGACCTTTTTGAATAGCATTTAGTGGGACAACGTAAACATCTTTTAAAGTATCGAAATATACTTTAACATTTACGAACTCTCCAGGCCATAATCTTGCCAAACTGTTTTTAAAAGTTGCTTTTAGTTTAAATGAACCACTTGTTCTATCTATAGTATTGTCAATAAATGATATAAAGCCATCTTCAATTTTCTCACCTTTTTGGGAAAATAGCTCTACAATTATTTTCTTATTCCCAATTAGATATTGATTGATTTTGTCAAGGTACTCCTCCGGAAGACTAAATTCTGCATCTATTGGTGTGATCTGGTAAATTGTTGTTATAGCTTTATCGTTCTCTTTTATATAATTTCCTTGGTCTAATAAGATTTCTCCTGCTTTACCGTTTATAGGAGATTTTATCGTGCAGTATGATATTTGCGATTTTAGGTATTCTATATTTGCCTTATCTGCTTCTACTGTGGCTAAGGCAGTGTTTAATGATGTCTGTGCATTATCAAGATCCACCTGGGCTGCATACCCTTTCTGGACAAGTTCTTCGTATCTTGAAGCATTTTTCTTTGCATTTTCAAGAATTGCTAAATCCTTTTGCAATATTGCTTCAGCCTGTTTTATCGATTTTTCCAGGGTCAAACAGTCGATTTTGACCAATAGCTGCCTTTTTTTTACGAAATCACCTTCATTGAAAAAGATTTTTTCTATCTTTCCAGAAACTTTTGACGTTAGACTAATTGAGTTTTTAGCCACAACTTGTCCAAATGTCTCATACACTACAGGGATATCAGTCTTTTTTACTGTTTCTATGACTACGGCAACAGGTTTATCCTGTTTTGATTTCTGTTTTATATCTTTTTTATCCTGTGAGCAGGCGGTTATTAGAATTAACAATAATAAAATATAGAACAGTAATCTATTCATCCAACTCTCCTATTGCTTTTTTTAGCAGTGCTTCTGATATCAAATAGTCGTATTTTGATGAGATTCTGTTTAATCGGCCTTTTTCCAGTTCTATCTCAGCATCTGATAATTCGATGGGGGTGCTTAGCCCTGCATTGTATCTCCCCTTTGCGATTTCATAATTTTCTTCAGCCTGTTTTAAGATTTTTTCAGAAATGTTATATTTTTCTGATGCTTCCTGAAGGTTATAAAAGGCTGTTTCTATTTCATTTTTTATGGATTGCATCAAAACCTGTTCGGTATATTTTAAATTTGCTATATTTGCTAAAATCTCATTAATTTGATAATTGGTTAGATTGCCGTTGTACAAAGGAAAGTTAAACTTGATACCTAGGTTCCACCCATCCCTGTCCATATCTGGATGATTTCCGGATCTTAAATAAGATGATTCAAGACTGAAGGTCGGGTAATAGTTCGTTTTTGTAGCTTTTAGTGTAAATTCGGTGGATTTTATCTTTTCCCGTATGGATAACAATTCTGCCTTTTTAAATGGCTTAAAAGGTTATCTCTTGTCTGGATAGCAACGTTAAGATTTTCTTTTGCCTGTAAAAGACGAAAAAAATTTATCGTAACGTTTGTTATAATTTGTGATTTCACAGAAAAAAAGTCATATTCTGAGGATTTTTCCAAAAAATCATAGCTTTTAGATAGATTCCTCGTTTTATCAAAGTCGTATAGATTCATCTTTAAATCAACACCTATTGAATATAGGTCATAACTGTTGTTGCTATCTTTTGTTGCGCTAACGGAAGGCAGAGGGGACGTTCTATTGTATCCCCCTGTTAGATTCATCTGGGGTAGTAGTGAGGAGTCTATCTGCTTCGACTTATTTTTATATATCTCTTTTTGGCTGTATGCTGCTTTTAGGCTTGGATTGTTTTTCAAAGCAAGCAAGATAAGATCTTTAAGATCCGACACATTTTCAGCTGAGGCTATTATAGGTAGAAAAAAAGATAAGATCAAAACTTTAAAACATATCTTCATAATCTTCCCATCTATTTTTAAACTTTGGTTCTCTTTTTTCAATAAATGCCAACATCCCTTCTTTTTTATCATAGCTGCTGAAAGCCACAGAAAAAGCGTTTTGTTCCAACAGGAGAGCTCTATCGATATCTATTTCTATGCCATTGTTTATGGTCTCTTTTGCCAGACCAAGGGTAAACATACTTTTTTTGTTGAGGTTTTTTACAACATCACAGATATGACCAAACATTTCATCTTTCGATTTAAATATTTTTGATATTATCCCTCGACAAAATAGCTCATCAACACCTATCTCCAACCCTGTTATGGTGAGATATTTGACAAAATTCTCATGTATCTTTCGAGAGGCAAGAGCAGTTCCCCCAAAAGCAGGGATGATACCGTAGTCGGTTTCCGGAAAGCCAAATGTGGTATCTTTTGTGGCAAAAACAAGATCTGATGCAATTGCTATTTCAAATCCTGGTCCAAGTGTTTTGCCGGCCAGTGCAGAAATGATAATCTTTCTACTCTCTCTTATTTTTTTTATCAGCTCCTGACCTAAAGAAGAATATATCTTTGCCTCTGTCTCATCATACCCCAAAAGGGACTTTATATCATGACCAAGACAAAAATCTTTTGATGCCGATGAAAAGATTATATGGTTTATATTTTTATCATTTTCAACGCTTTCAATGAGATTTATTATCTCCACAATATTATTTTTTGTAAGATAGATACCTGAAAAAGTTATATACAGAGCTTTCTCCTGGGAATTTATTTCAGTACCAATATTCATATGCCAACCTCTAATATTTTTTTGTCAATTAACATTTTTACTTATTTTTATCAATAAATATTTTTTTCAAAAAAATCTTTGACTTTAATATAAAACTGTGTAATTATCTAAATTTACAAAACTTTTAAAGCTAAAGCTATGGTAATGGCTTGATACGACTTTGGAGGATTTATGGAGATTGTGTTGCCAGATAAAAATAAAATTTCGCTTGAAGATGATGCTACAGTGGCGGATGTGGCAAAAAAGATCAGTGAAGGGTTATTCAAAAGGGCTATCGCCGGGAAGGTGAATGGAAATCTTGTTGATCTTTCTGCGAAGGTAAAAGATGGTGATCAGGTCACTATTATTACAGAAAAGGATCCTGAGTCGATCGATATTTTGAGACATTCCACTGCTCATCTTATGGCTCAGGCTGTGCGTAGACTTTTTAAAGATGTAAAGGTAACCATAGGCCCCACAATACAGGATGGTTTTTACTACGATTTTGATATAGATACACCTTTTAAAGAGGAAGACCTGGAAAAGATAGAGCAGGTGATGGCGGATATTGCAAGACAGGATTTACCTATAATTAGAAAAGAGCTTAAAAAGGAAGATGCTATTAAGCTTTTTTCCGAAATGGATGAAACATACAAGGTGGAGATAATAAACGACCTTGGAGAAGAGGTTGTATCTATATATTCCCAGGGGGAATTTGTGGATCTCTGCAGGGGGCCTCATCTTCCATCTACAGGTTTCATAAAGCATTTTAAGCTTTTAAGTGTTGCGGGTGCTTACTGGCGAGGGGATGAGAAAAATAAAATGCTTCAAAGAATTTATGGCACTGCATGGTTTAAGAAAAGTGAGCTAGATGAATACCTGAATAGACTGGAAGAGGCAAAAAAGAGAGACCACAGAAGATTGGGTAAAGAGTTGGAGCTATTTGGTACATTTGATGAAATAGGTTCCGGTCTTATATGCTGGATGCCTAAAGGGGCAAAAGTGAGGGCCACCATTGAAGAGTTTTGGCGTAAGGAGCATTTTAAAAATGGATATGACCTGCTTTACACACCTCATATAGGTAAGTCTAACCTCTGGCATACATCAGGACATCTGGATTTTTATTCTGAAAATATGTATTCCCCAATGGATATAGAAGGGCAGAATTATTATATAAAGCCTATGAATTGCCCCTTTCACATAATGATTTACAAGTCGAAAAATAGATCTTATAGGGATTTACCACTTAGATGGGCGGAGCTCGGAACAGTGTATAGATATGAAAGATCTGGGGTTTTACACGGATTATTGAGGGTTAGAGGTTTTACGCAGGATGATGCCCATATTATCTGTGCACAGGATCAGATCGTAGAGGAGATTGAAGAGGTTCTTAAATTTTCTCTGGAAATCTGGAAAACGTTTGGGTTTACATCCATCAAAGGGTATATTGCCACACGACCGGAGAAAAGCGTTGGGGATGACTCAATGTGGAAAGCTGCCACTGATTCTCTTATGGAGTCTATAAAGAAATCGGGGATTGAGTACGAAATAGATGAGGGCGGTGGGGCGTTTTACGGACCAAAAATAGACTTAAAGGTTAAGGATGCCATAGGTAGGGAATGGCAGATGACCACCATTCAGTTTGATTTCAATCTACCTGAAAGATTTGATATGGTATATGTGGATAGAGATGGAAAAGAAAAAAGACCTTATATGGTTCATAGGGCTTTATTAGGCTCTCTGGAAAGGTTTTTTGGTGTTTTAATAGAGCATTATGCTGGTGCTTTCCCCTTCTGGCTCGCACCTGTACAGATAAAAATATTGAATATATCTGATGAACAGGCTGATTACTGTGAGCAGTTGTACAGAAGATTAAAGACTGAAGGTTTTAGAGTGGAACTGGATTTGAGAAATGAAAAAATTGGTTATAAAATACGGGAGGCACAGCTTTTTAAGGTGCCGCATATGATTGTAGTCGGTAATCAAGAAAAAGAAAAGAATCTTGTGAGCGTAAGATTAAGAAATGGTGAGACAAAAAATAATCTTGATTTTTCTGAGTATTTTAGTGTAATAGATGAATTAAACAGGTCTAAGACCTTAAATCTTTGGAGGTGATTTATAAGCGAAAAGGTTCTTGAACAAGAAAGGATCAACGAGGAGATAACTGCATCAGAAGTGCGTTTGATACTGGAAGATGGTAAGCAGGCTGGGATTGTTTCAATTGATGAGGCACTGAAAATAGCCCAGGAAAGAGGTTATGACCTTGTGGAGATAGCTCCAAATGCAAAGCCGCCAGTTTGTAAGCTTCTGGACTATGGTAAGTTTAAATTTGAAAAAGTAAAGAAAGAGAAGGAAGCCCGTAAGAAGCAGCGGCAAAACATGATTGAAACCAAAGAGCTAAAACTTAGACCCAATATAGATGAACATGATTATGATGTGAAATTGAAACATATAAGAAGATTCCTTGAAGATGGTGATAAGGTTAAATTGGTTGTTAGATTTAAAGGTCGGGAAACCATGTTTGGTGAGCATGGAATCGATCTGCTGAATAGAATCACGGCAGATTTACAAGATCTCTGCGTTGTTGAAAAAAAACCAGAGATGCAGGGTCGTCAACAGGTGATGGTTATAGCACCTAAAAATTAACAGTTTGGAGGAAAGATGCCAAAAGTAAAAACCCACAGGGGAGCTGCCAAAAGATTTAAAGTTACAGGCAGTGGAAAGATTAAGTACAAAAGAAGCTTTTTGAGGCACATCCTCACCTCAAAGAGCAGTAAAAGAAAGCGCGCATTGCGCCACCCTGGCATCCTGGAAGGTGCAGATTGCGCCAATATCAGGAAGCTGTTACCATACGTTTAATCAAAGGAGGATGAAGTGCCTAGAGCAAAAGGTGGTTTTAAAACCAGAAGAAGAAGAAATAAGTGGCTAAAAGTCACAAAAGGGTTCAGGGGCGTAGCAAATAACGTCTATAAAAACGCTCGTGAATATGGTGAAAGAGCTTTAGCATTTGCCTATAAAGGCAGAAAACTCAAAAAGAGGGATTTTAGATCTTTGTGGATTACAAGGATCAATGCTGCGGTTCGTCAGTATGGGCTTAGCTATAGCAAGTTTATCGGATTGTTAAATGCGAAAAACATTGAAGTGGATCGTAAGGCTTTATCTGAGCTTGCCATAAGAAATCCCCAGGAATTTGAAGCACTTGTCAAACAGGTTAAGGAATAATTTATAGGCGTGGTTTAAAAACCACGCTTTTTTATGAGTAATCTTTCATTAAAGGGATCAATACTGATCATATTGGCTGGTGTCCTGTGGGGGACGACAGGTACATCTCAGGGTCTTGCACCTGTGGGGGTTTCCTCTTCTACTGTGGGCTCTATGAGACTTATTATTGCAGGGGTGTTTTTTACTATCCTGCTTATTTTAACAAAAGATTATCCTAAAAAGAATTTAAGAAAAGAGGATCTTTTTTTTCTGATAGTGGGGACTTTGTCTGTGGTATTTTATCAGTTATCTTTCTTTTACGGTGTAAGGATATCAGGTGTGGCTGTGGGGACTCTGATAGGTATCGGTAGCTCACCTATGTGGGGGGGATTGCTTGGGTACCTATTCCTTGGTGAGAAGCCTGCAAAAATTTGGTATTTATCCACATTCCTTGCTATTTTAGGGCTTATTTTTTTATCTTTCATTGATATATCGAGCTTACACATAAATTTTACAGGTGTGCTTTTGATGTTACTTGCTGGTTTTACCTATGTAGTTTACTCCCTTTGTGCTAAAAAGCTCATGACAAAATTTCATGCAAATTTCGTCATGGCGGTTTACTTTATGGGGGGTGGTATTTTGATGATGCCTGTTCTCTTTATGAATGATATGAGTTGGCTTCTTAGTTTGCGAGGATCCATATTGATGATTCATCTGGGCATCTTTGCCACTTTTTTGGCGTATATTCTCTTTTCACGGGGGTTAATGCTGGTGCCTGTATCAAAAGCCACAACATTATCTCTATCTGAGCCATTAACCGCATCAATTCTGGGAATAACTGTGTTGGGGGAAAGGGTTACGATGATGAATATAATTGGAATCTTTTTGATATTTACCAGTCTGTTGTTGCTATCCAGAAAGAGTTGATCATATAGTTATAAAAGTGGTGAAAATACTCTACAAACCCCTTCAAACAATTTTTCATATTTGGGCTTTCTTCTTAGATAATCACTATCTATCTTTTTAGAGATGGAAGTATATTCGGATGCAAGGTTTAAAACGTGACCTGCAAAATCCTGTGAATATATTAAAAGGCTCACTTCAAAGTTTAGTTTCATACTACGATTATCCATGTTTACAGTTCCTATGGAGACGAAATTTCTATCAACAATGATCAGTTTCGAATGGAGCATATATTTTGTTTCATATATCTTTACTCCGGCCTCCACCAATTCTTCGTAGTATGATCTTCCGGCGGCACCGACTATCGGGTGATTATTTTTACCTGGCACAATCACAGTTACCTCTATACCCAGCATTGAAATATTTCGCAGTATATTGACAATCGTTTCATCAGGGACAAAATAAGGGGTAATGATTGTTATGCTCTTTTTCGCACTTATAAAAACTGATAAAAGTGATTCGTATATATAATTTATATCCTGATCTGCCCCTGAGGGGATGACGTGGGTGTAGAGATTAGTGTCAATATTTTCGGTATATAAAATTAGATCGTTTGAGATGTCATGATTGGTGGCATAATACCAGTCTTCACAAAAAATTTTTTCAAATTCAAACACTACATTCCCGGTAAGTCTCACATGACAGTCGATCCATTCATCTTTACCGGCAAGTTTACCAAGATAATCATCACCGATATTTACACCACCAGTGTAGCATATTCTTCCATCTATAATGGCAATTTTTCTATGGTTTCTGAAGTTTACAAGAGATAATGTTTTAAAACTAAGTGGCAGGAAAACGGCGGTATTCCCACCAGCTTTTTTAAATCTTTTAAGAAGGTTCGAATAGTGAAACGTTATGGAGCCTACTCCGTCGTATAAAATATACACTTTTACCCCTTCCTCTAATTTGTGAATGAGAAGATTTATGAAAAATTCACCCATTTCATCCGGATCTATTATGTAATATTCCAGAAGTATTATCTTTTTTGCTTCGATGATATCCTGTGATAGCCTGACATATTTTGATGCTCCCCCCAAAAGCTCGATCGATTTTATCGATACTGGATGTTTTTTCGTGATGGTACAGACTTTATTACAAAAGTCATTGTTGGTAAGTTTGGAGTAGTCGTAATTTTCTCTTTTTATGAGAAAAGATTTCTTTAGTTTGACGTTGATCAATCTTTTAAGTCGTGGATTGCCGATAAGAACATAAAATATTACACCAAAAACAGGCAGAAAGATCAATGTTAGTATCCATGAGAAAGTGGCCCTTGCGTCCCTTCTGCCGGATAGAATCATCAGTATTAAAAAAAGTGCAACAATCTGGAAGATATATTCAATTATCAGAATGGTAATTTTCATGAATACTGTTTTCCTTGAAAGATATTGTGTTTTTTTAAGTAAGTGTAAAACTTGTTTGTGAAGTCGGATTTGTTTTTAGGCCAATCCGGAGCAATCAACAACTCCTTTGGAGCATCCCCGACCAATCTTGCAATTATGGTATCTTTTTTTAAATAGGATATACCATCGGCTAAAAGTTCTATATATTCATCCTCTGTGAGGAGTTTAAAACCTTCTAATTGGTTTTTTAAATATAGTTCGGCAAGCTTTGTACCTTTTACTATGTGCAGGTGATGAAATTTTACGGCATCCACTCCTAATCCGGCTAAATATTTTACACTATATATCATTTCAGATTTTGTTTCATATGGTAGGCCAAGTATCAGGTGTGTGGTTATTTTTATTCCAAAGCTTTTTGTCAATAAAACCGCTTTTTCAAAATCTTCCACCGAATGACCTCTATTTATAAACTTAAGGGTTTTGTCGTGGGAGGACTGCAGTCCATACTCCATGAAGATATCATATCTATTGGTAAGCTGTGATAAAAACTGAAGTTTTTTTTCATTTATGACATCAGGTCTGGTACCTATAAAGATTCCTACAATTCTATCATCTATCAATGACTCTTTTATCATATCAACGAAATATTCATCGTTGCAGTAGGTATTCGAGTAAGATTGAAAGTATACTATAAAACGGTTAACCCCTTTTTTGGTCAGCCTTTCAATACCTTTTGATATTTGATCTTTGATGGAAGATCCATCGGTAAATACAAATGATGAATTATCACAATATATACATCCTCCTTCACCTTTTGTGCCATCTCTATTGGGACATGTAAGTCCCGCATCAATTGAGATTTTATAAACTTTTTCTCCAAATTTTTCTTTGAAATACTGATTTAAGGTATATATAAACATAATTGCCTACTAAATTTTTCTTGTATTTATTGAAAGTTTATTCTAAATTACTATGAAAAGCAAGTATTAAAAGAGGTGAGATATGGCTATTAAAAAGGAATTATTGGATATTCTTGCCTGTCCCAAATGTAAGGGGGATATAAGGTTGTCCAAGAATGAAGATGCTTTAATATGTGATAAATGTAAATTAGTATATGAAATACGGGATGACATTCCAATAATGTTGATTGACGAGGCGAAAAAAGTAGAGTCTACGGATGGATTATAATAATGAGGGAAAATGTTTTTGATCTTATAGATCGTTTAAAAGGTGTTAAAATATTTGTCATCGGGGATGTAATGCTCGATGTATTTCTTTATGGAAAGGTGAATAGGATTTCTCCGGAGGCCCCTGTACCTGTGGTGAATATTACAAATGAAAAAAGAGTTCCTGGTGGGGCGGCCAACGTTTCTTTAAATTTAAAGGAACTGGGGGTTTCTACGACATTGATAGGTCTGGTTGGCAATGATCAAGAGGGCAGTTTCCTAGAAAAATATCTTAATGATAGAGGTATTAAAACATTTCTAATAAAAGATGGTAGGCCGACCACAGTTAAAACGAGGATTATTGCTGGTAGTCAACAGGTGGTCAGGGTGGATAAAGAGGTATCCCATAATCTCTCTGATAAAAAAGAGTTATTAGTGGTGGATTATTTCGAAAAACATCTATCAGATTTCGATGGGGTTATTATTTCTGACTATGCCAAAGGTGCCATCACCAGGCGATTGATAAGGAGGGTTGTGGATCTTTGTAAGAAACATAACAAAATAGTCACTGTGGATCCAAAGATTGAAAACTTTTTTTACTATAAAAATGTTACAACTCTTACCCCAAATAATAAAGAGGCTTCTGCAGCCACCGGTATAAATATAAAAGATGACAAGTCACTTGTGAAGTGTGGGAATTATATCTTAAAAAAGCTAAACTCCGATTCTCTAATCATCACTAGAGGAGAAAAGGGGATGACTATCTTTGAAAATGGTAAAATTGAGCATCTACCGGCTCTGGCTAAAGAGGTGTTTGACGTTACAGGTGCCGGGGATACTGTGATATCTGTGGTTTCATCTTTACTTGCCCTTGGTGCACCACTCAAAGATGCTGCTATTTTATCGAATATTGCTGCGGGTATTGTTGTTGGAAAGATAGGTACAGCAACAGTAAATGGTGATGAGCTTAAAAAAGGTGTCATGGAATACATAGAACAAAAAGGTGAATTTTAGAGGTACCTATGGAAATATTAGATTCTTATCAGATGTCCCTTGCGGATAGATTGACTATTGATGAGTTGAAGGTTCCGTCCATCGTTTTAATGGAGAATGCTGCCAGAGCATCCGCGGATGTGATAGAAAAAATAGTTGGATCTAAAAGTTGTTCCTTTGCCGTAATAGTAGGTGCCGGGAACAATGGAGGGGATGGTATCGCCATTGCAAGACATCTTTATAATAAAGGTTTTCATGTGGAGATATTTCTTGCGGAGTCTGAAGAAAAGTTTAGTCAAGATCTCCTCATAAACTACGAGATAATAAAGAGATATCCAATAAAATTAAATAGAGTGGAAGATTATGAAGATAAGTTCGATTATATAATCGATGCGTTGTTTGGTACCGGTTTGAATAGATCAATAGAGGGAAGATATTTAGAGATAGTAAGAAAAATAAATTACTCTAAAGGACAGATTTTTTCTGTTGATATCCCCAGTGGGTTAAGTGGAAGTTCCCCAAATATTTTTGGTGAGGCTGTAAAAGCCAATTGGACAATAACGTTTTGTCGGCCTAAAATACCACATTGTATCTATCCTGCTATGGATTATTGTGGGGAGGTAATAGTTGTTGATATCTCTATACCTGATTTTATTATACCGAAAGTTGAACCCTATCTATATCAACTTAACATAAAGACTGTACCCTCAATTCCAAAAAGATTAAAATTTACCCATAAAGGTGCATATGGACATGCGGTTTTGCTGGGGGGATCATTGGGGAAATCAGGTGCGATTACCATTGCCACAATTGCTACAATTAAGACAGGGGCAGGTCTTACAACTTCTATAATACCGGAGAAGATCTTCAGTAGCTTTGCAGCTTCAATACCTGAAGCTATGTATTTCATCGTGGAAGATTTTGATTGTATTTCACACAAAGAGATTGATAAAATTGTAGAATTTGTTAAAGATAAAACTGTGCTGACTATTGGACCTGGTATGGGCACCTCTGATAGGAAAAAAGAGCTTATAAATGAATTGATTGACAGGACAGATACCCCTGTTATTTTAGATGCTGATGGGATAAATAATTTAAGTATCTCAGATCTAAATAAATTTAAATTCAGATCTATTATTACGCCACATATTGGAGAATTTTCAAGGCTAATTGGTGTTTCAAAGGATGAGTTGCAAAAAGATATAATTAAGATGGCAAGAGAATTTTCTGTTAAATATGGTATAGTGTTGGTATTGAAAAGTGCTTCCACATTAATTGCATTACCGGATGGGGTCATTTATGTTTACAGTGGAGGTGTCCCTGCCCTTGCAAAAGGTGGTAGTGGTGACTGTCTAGTTGGTATTATCACAGGTTTTGTTTCTCAGGGGTTTAGCTTGAAAGATTCAGCTTTACTGGGTGTGTATATTTTTGGTGAAACGGGTAGAAAATTAAGCAGTATCAGAAATGAGCTCACCATTACGGCAACAGAGGTAATAAAAGATATCGATGGGATAATCGATGAATTACAACATATCATCCATTGATGGGCTGAAAAGTTTTATATCATCCCATTTAGAGCTATTTAAAAGCAAAAAGATCCTATTATTTGGTGAATTGGGTGCAGGCAAAACTACCTTTGTTAAGATCTTAGGGGAGCTACTTGGTTTTAAAAATATTTCAAGTCCCACTTTTACGATAATGAATAGATATTTCAATGGTGATGATATCTTTATACATCTTGATCTTTATAGACTTACTTCGCTAAATGAACTTGAAAATATCGGTTTTTTTGATTATATTGATACAAACTATACAATTGCTGTGGAGTGGGCGGATAGATTTAATTTGAAAGATATGCTCGATGAATATACTCTGGTGGAGCTAAAGAAAATTGATAACGATGACAGAGTTGTAAAAATAAATTTGAAAGGTGAGTGAAATGGAACCAAGTTTTTGCCCATATTGTGGTGAGGATCATCTGGATGAGTTGGATCCAACAGAATTGATGGTGGACAACCAGAAGTGGATCATCTATCACTATGAATGTAAAGTGTGTGGTGAGATTTTTGATAAAATCTTCATTGATGAAGATTACGGCGATATTGAAGATGATGACGATGATGAAAATAGATTATGGAGTTGATGTCTATGAATGACAACAATTCTGATATTAAAAAGCTCAATACTGTGAAGGATAGCCTTGAAGACATGGCTCTTTACCTTCCGGAGCTGGAGAAGTTGACGCTTGAGCTTATTTCTGCGGATTTGTCAGATGACTATAAGGAGTCTAACTATCTGCATTATAAGCTTAAAATACTTGAATATTTTGTGGAAAATCTAAACAAAAAGATAAGTGAAGAATTGGGTATAAACCCGAAGGAACAGAAAAAACTATCATAAGTACAAGGAGATGTAATGGATTATAGCAACCTTCCCACCAGAATTTCGCCTGAAGAGTTTGAATCATCTATTTACAGAGAATGGGAGGAAAAGAAATATTTTCATGCGGATGAAAATTCCCAGAAACCTCCTTATTCTATTGTTATCCCTCCACCGAATGTGACAGGTTCCCTTCATATGGGGCATGCACTTAATAATACTCTGCAGGATATACTTATAAGGTATCATAAATTAATCGGCTTTGAGACTATGTGGATACCTGGGACAGATCATGCAGGTATAGCAACTCAGAATGTTGTGGAAAAGATGCTGCACACTGAAGGCTTGACTCGCCATGATCTTGGTAGGGAAAAGTTTATTGAAAGGGTGTGGAAATGGAAAGAGGAGTCCGGGGGGACGATCATCAGACAGTTAAAAAGATTAGGTTCCGCCTGTGATTGGGATCGTGAAAGGTTTACTATGGATGAGGGATTATCCAGGGCAGTTAGGATTGTGTTTGTTACCCTTTACAAAGAGGGTTTGATTTACAGATCTAACTATATCGTAAATTGGTGTCCCAGATGCCATACAGCTCTTAGCGATCTTGAGGTGGAGCATGAGGAAAAAGAAGGGGCTATTTATGAGATCAAATATCCCATAAAAGGGGATGATAGATATATTGTAATTGGAACCACAAGACCCGAGACTATGCTTGGTGATACAGCAATAGCTGTACATCCGGATGATGAAAGATATAAAGATTTAGTGGGTAAGGTTGCAATATTACCGATACTTAATAGGGAGATTCCTATTATTGCCGATGAGTATGTGAGTATGGATTTTGGTACCGGTGCCCTCAAGGTTACTCCTGCCCATGATCCAAATGATTTTCTGCTTGGTAAAAAACATAATTTACCTGAGATAAATATTTTCGACGAAAATGGAATTATAAATGAAAATGGTGGAAAGTACAATGGGCTTGATAGATTTGAAGCAAGGAAATTAATTGTTGAGGAGCTTAAGAATCTTGGTTTGCTTGAAAATATTCATAAGCATATCCATAAAGTGGGTGGATGCTATAGATGTAAAACTGTTGTGGAACCACGGATATCTATGCAGTGGTTTGTAAAGATAAAACCGTTGGCGGAAGAGGCCATAAAGGCTGTGGAAAATGGTAGCATAAAGATATTTCCCCAAAACTGGGAAAAAACTTACTATGAATGGATGTACAACATCAGAGATTGGTGTATTTCAAGACAGATCTGGTGGGGGCATAGAATACCTGTCTGGTATTGTAATGAATGTGGGCATCTTACGGTTGAAATTGAAGATCCTGACAGTTGCGAAAAATGCGGCTCAAAAAATATAATTCAGGATAATGACGTCCTTGATACATGGTTTTCATCGGCTCTGTGGCCCTTTTCAACTATGGGTTGGCCGGAAAAGAATAAAACAATAGAAAAGTTTTATCCCACAAGCTGTCTTGTGACAGGTTTTGACATCCTTTTCTTTTGGGTTGCCCGTATGATAATGATGGGGCAGAAGTTTATGAAAAAAGAGCCGTTTAAACATGTTTACATCCATGCTCTTGTGAGGGATCAATATGGTCAGAAGATGAGTAAGTCCAAAGGTAACGTTATAGATCCCCTCGTAATAATCGATAAATATGGCGCTGATTCCTTTAGATTCACGCTTGCTTCCCTTGCTGCTCAGGGGAGGGATATAAAGCTTTCTGAGGACAGAATTGAAGGGTACCGAAATTTTGTCAATAAGATATGGAACGCATCAAGATTTATTTTGATGAATTTGGGAGAATACAAACCTAAGGATCCAGTATTAGAAAGATTAAACAAAGAGGATAAATGGATCCTTTCTATGCTTAAAGATACTGCTGATGATGTGGCGAAGGCTATAGAAAGCTATAATTTTAATGAAGCAGCCCTCAAGATCTATCATTTCTTCTGGCTTAATTTTTGCGATTGGTACATTGAGTTTATAAAGATACGTATTTTTAAAAATGAGAATAAAGATGAAGCCCTTGATACGGCGGTATACGTTTTGAAGAAATCTCTTATTATCCTTCATCCTTTTATGCCATTTGTGACGGAGTATATCTACAAACTAATAGGTGAAAAAGAGAGTATAATGCTTGAAAATTATCCAAAAGGTCTACCTGATTATGAAGCTGATAGAAGAGACGTTGAAAGGATTATAGATTTTATATCTCTTGTGAGAACCATCAGAGGGGAATACAATATCTCTCCAGCAGTGAAGATAAAAGTTTTCTACAAGACAGATGACAAAGAAGTTTTACAATTGATTTCTGGTAACTTAAACCTTATTTCTACCATTGCGAAAACTGACAGCATTGAAGAAACCAAAGAGAATATAAAGAATTCTGCCGTTAATGTATCGAGAGATTTTACTGTATATGTACCTCTCGAGGGGCTTGTGGATATAGAGGCTGAAATTAAAAAGCTTGAAAAGGAGAAACAGTCTCTGGAAAAAGATTTTAATATCTATAACGGGAAGTTGAACAACGAAGGGTATTTGAGTAAGGCAAGGGAGGATATTATCACAAAAGATAGGGAAAAATTGGCAGATATAGTTGCCAGGTTGGAAAAGGTCAATGAGTCTATTAAGAGATTCAAGGGAATCTGATGTATATTTCGTTAATAGATAGATTGATAAATCTGGCCATCGACGAGGATATTGGTAAAGGTGATCTATCCACAGATTCCATAAAGTCATATCTTGGAAAGGGAACTTTTGAGTTTTTGGCAAAAGAGGAGTTTATCCTTTGTGGAATCGATGTTGTGCGAAGAGTATTTGAATTAATCGATTCTGATCTTGATGTCCACTTTTTCCGTAAAGATGGTGATATGGTTCCAAAAAGTGATGTAATAGGTTCTGTTAAGGGGGATGTTGCATCGATTTTAAAGGGTGAAAGAATAGCTTTGAATTTTCTACAACGGATGTCTGGCATTGCCACCAACACTTACAATTTTGTTGAAAAGTTAAAATATAGCAATATAAAGATTCTTGATACAAGAAAGACTCTTCCGGGGCATAGAATCCTGGAAAAATACTCTGTAAAAACTGGGGGTGGATACAATCACAGATTTGGGTTGTTTGATGGCGTTATGCTCAAGGACAATCACATAGATGCTGTGGGTGGTATCAGAAAAGCGGTGGAGATTGTGAGAAGAAATATCCCCATTACTGTAAAAATAGAGGTGGAAACAAGAAATCTTATTGAAGTAAAAGAAGCTGTGGAAGCTGGTGTTGATATAATTATGCTTGATAATTTTGATATTGAAATGATATCTGCAGCTGCTGATATAATTGGGGGTAAGAGTAAAATAGAGGTTTCAGGTGGTGTTACGATTAACAATATTGATAAGTATAAGGATCTCCCAATAGATTATATTTCTGTGGGGGCATTGACCCATCAGGCAAGAAGTGTTGACATAAGCCTTAAATATAGAGGTGAGATATGACTAAGATAGATGATATGGAGAAGGCAAAAAGATTGGCAAGGACTATAATTACTGATATTGTGTTATACAATCAGTCTAAGGTGGAAGAAGGTATAAAAAATGATAATATTTTTGATATCTTAAACGAAGAGATTGATCTGGGTAAAAAGCTTTTTGAAGAAAAAGTAAATACGAATGTTATACCTATGAAAATATTTGATAAAATATTGATAGATATATTAATAGCAAAATATGGTGGAAAGATAGAGTCTAAAATATGGTAGAACAATAAAAGGAGAAGATATGGAAAACTTTTTTAATTATGATGATTTGCATGATATTTACGACGTTGTTATAATTGGCGGTGGCCCTGCAGGTTTAACCGCAGGAATATATGCAGCAAGAGACAATCTTAAAACACTTATTCTTGAGAAAAATTATCCTGGTGGACAGGTGGCTATCACCGAGATCATCGAAAACTACCCAGGTTTTCCTGATGGTATTTCAGGTGGAGATTTGACAGAGCAGATGTATAAACATGCACTTCATTTTGGGGTACAGGTTAAAAATGGTGAATGTTGCGGCGTAGAATTTGATGGGGATTATAAGTTGATACAGCTTAAGCATAGCGATCTAAAAATAAAAACAAAGTCGTTGATAATAGCTGCGGGGGCAAAACCTAAGAATTTAAATATTCCCGGGGAATCTAAATTTTTAGGTAGAGGGATATCTTTTTGCGCTACCTGTGATGGTGCTTTTTACAGAGGTAAAACAGTTGCGGTCATTGGTGGTGGTGATTCTGCAGTGGAAGAAGCCCATTACCTCACAAGATTTGCAGACAAGGTTTATATAGTTCATAGGAGAGATAAGTTTAGAGCAGCAAAAATACTCCAGGATAGAGTTTTCAACAATCCAAAGATAGAAATTGTATGGAATGCACAATTGATAAAAGTAAATGGTGAGAATAAAGTTGAATCACTTACCATTCAGGATAAACTTACTGGTAAAGAATTTGATCTGGTAATAGATGGTATCTTTGTTTTTATAGGATGGCTCGCTGATACAGAGCATTTTAAAGGTTTACTTGAAATGGATGAGTCTGGTTTTATAATTGCAAATGAGTCCACCAAAACGAATATCGCTGGTATCTTCGTTGCAGGGGATGTGAGGACAAAAGAGTTGAGGCAGGTTGTGACTGCTGTATCTGATGGAGCTATGGCCGCCAAAGCCGCCGAAAGATACATAGAGGAGACTTTTGGAAGTATATGAGATTTTCTGTTAGCTATTAATGGGTAAACTATATATAGTTCCAACCCCAATAGGGAACCTTGGTGACATAACATTACGTGCACTTGATGTTTTAAAAAATGTTGATGTGATATTTTCGGAAGACACAAGGAACACATTGGCGTTATTAAACAATTTTAATATCAAAAAAAAGCTGATATCTTATCATAAAGATAATGAGTTGAAAGCTTCTGAGGATATAATACAACATGTTTTGTCAGGTGAGACTGTTGCTCTGGTAAGTGATGCAGGTACCCCCTGTATATCCGATCCTGGGAACATTGTGGTTAGAAAGATGAATGAAATAAGAATACCTGTGGAGGTACTCCCGGGAGCAACTGCATTTGTGCCTGCGGTGGTGAGGTCAGGTTTCCCTACTGAGAGGATATATTTCTGCGGATTTTTGCCTTCCAAAAATAAAGAAAGAAGAGATTTTTTAAATTATCTTAGAGATAATGTATTTGCCAGCATTGTTTTTTATGAAGCGCCCCACCGCATTAAGGATACATTAAGAGAACTTCTGTTGGTTTTTGAATCACCCTTTGCTGTTGTGAGAGAGCTTTCAAAAGTATATGAAACATTATATTTTGTTGAGGATGAAAGTAGCTTAAAAGATATTGTTGAAAAGGGCGAGTTTATTATTGTTGTTAATAATAATATTGTAAAACATGTGGAAAAAAAGGATGCAGAACTGTTAGATTTTATTTTTAAGTTAAAGGAGGAAGGTTTTTCAAAACAGGATATAATAAAGATATTAAAGGCTTTTGGGGTAAAGAGGAACAGGGCTTATAATCTTGTTATTGAGAGGGATTAAACATTTGAAGTTGTTATCATAATCAGTAGCAAGGATCTCATTAAAAAAAGGGTCTTCAGGATTTTGCCCCTTAGAATGAAATGTATGGGGGCGATTTTTACATCGGAAGTTACGCAAAATATTTTATTTTTCAGTGGTACAAAGAATTGGGTGATGTAATAAAATAAAATCTTGATTTTTGGGCGACAATTTAATAAACTGGGGATTATGAGTAAAGTGATGGTTGTGGCAAATCAGAAAGGTGGTGTTGGTAAAACGACTACGGCTGTGAATTTAGCAGCTGCCCTTGCATTTGCAGAGGCTAAAGTACTTTTGGTGGACATGGATCCTCAGGCGAATGCCACCAGTGGTCTTGGATTTAATCCATCTGAACTAAAACAGAGTATATACGATGTCATAGTAAACAACGCCAGAATTGAAGATGTTTTGATTGAAACTAAGATAGATGGTCTTCATCTTATTCCCAGTAAAATAGATCTTACTGCTGCTGAGATAGAGCTGGTCACTGTTTTATCAAGGGAAACGAGACTTAAAAGGCCTCTTGATACAATAAAAGACAGATATAATATCGTAATAATCGACTGTCCACCCTCACTTGGACTACTGACGATAAACTCCCTTACGGCTTCAGATACAGTTCTTATTCCCCTCCAATGTGAGTACTATGCATTAGAGGGGCTTACTCAACTTTTAAATACAATCAGGCTTGTGAAAGATGGACTTAATCCAAAGCTTGATCTGGAAGGGATATTACTTACTATGTATGATCCAAGAAATAATCTCTCAAAAGAGGTTTATAAACAGGTGAGGGAGTATTTTAGGGATAAAATGTTTAAAGCAATAATTCCGAGAAATGTAAAGTTAAGTGAGGCTCCGAGTTATGGAGTGCCTATCATCTCTTATGACATAAAATCGAAGGGTGCCGAAAGCTACATAGAACTCGCAAAGGAGATATTGAATAAACTATGATGAAAAAAAGCCCCCTCGGTAGAGGACTTGATTCCCTCATACCTAAATCTGCCGATACTAAATCTGTGTTTGAGGTTGATATAGATGAGATAGTTCCCAATAAAGAGCAGCCCCGTTTGTCTTTTGAGGAAGAAAAACTTAAAGAACTTGCAAGCTCTATAAAAGAAAAGGGGATAATTCAGCCCCTCATAGTTACAAACGTTGGTGGGAAATATCAGATAATTGCTGGTGAGAGACGCTGGCGGGCGGCTGGAATGGCTGGTTTGAAAAAAGTTCCAGTTATTGTTAAGTCTGTGGATAACGATAAAGAAAAACTTGAACTTGCTTTGATCGAAAATCTCCAGAGGGAGGATCTAAATCCTGTTGAGGTTGCAAAAGCTTACAAACTTTTAATCGAAAAATATGATTATACGCAGGAGCAGCTTGCTCAAATAGTGGGAAAAAACAGAAGTACAGTGGCAAATAGTTTAAGAATCCTCAATCTTCATCCCAAAATTATCGAGGCTCTGTCACAGAATCTGATTACTGAAGGGCATGCAAGGTCCCTTATCGGACTTGAATCTTCAATGGCTCTACAGATTTTACAAAAGATAATTGATAAGGGGTTGACGGTAAGGGAAGTCGAAAAATTGGTTAAAAATATCAACAATCCCAAACGATTGAAAGAGAATAAAGGTAATGATCTTTTTATAGAGTCTATTAAAAAAGAGATGGAAGAGATTTTTAAAACGAAAATTCAGATAAAACCTTCCAGAAAAGGTGGAAAGATAGAGTTGGTTTACAAAAGTAATGAAGAGCTCAATACAATATTAGCTATCATTAGGGGTGAAAGATGTTAAGGGATAAGAAAAAAGATGAAGAAATCACGATCAATGCTTTTTTGGGCAATAAAACTAATTTTACCGGTACTCTCGTATTCGATGGTATTGTGAGGATAGATGGCTTTTTTAAAGGGAACATAGTTTCTTCCGATACATTGGTAATAGCCAAAGGTGCAAACGTTGAAGCGGAGGTGGAGACTTCAGTTGTAAAGATCTCTGGTAATTTTAAGGGGACTATAAAGGCTAAATCTCTTGTTGAGTTGATCAAACCAGCAGTGGTTGAAGGTACAATCTTTACTCCTGCATTGAAGGTAGAAGAAGGGGTAATTGTAAATGGCAGTATTAGTATGTCCAATAATGATGGTAAGGGGGTAGAACAATGAGAAGATCTTTGATTGCTGCAAATTGGAAGATGAATCTAACTTTTGATGAAGCTCTTTCTTTTGTTGGTTATTTTAAGGAATTTAAATTTGATACAAAAAAGATAGATGTTTTGATCGCACCACCTTTTCTCTATCTATCGGATCTTGGCAGGGCTTTAAAAAAAATAAATAAAAGGGTTGTTCTCGCAGCCCAAAATATACATTTCGAATCATCTGGAGCTTATACTGGAGAGGTATCTGCGGAGATGTTGAAATCTGTTGGTATAAATTGGACTATTATTGGGCATTCGGAGAGGAGACAGTATTTTGGGGATAACGATATTATTGTAAACAAAAAGGTTAAAAAGGCTATCGAGAATGGCTTAAATGTTATTCTTTGTGTTGGGGAGCAACTTCCGGAGAGGGATGCTGGCATAGAGAAAGAGCTTGTGATAAGTCAGCTTGGCATGGCACTTTCTGGTGTGGGTAGTGCTGATATGTCCAAAATAGTTATAGCTTATGAGCCTGTCTGGGCGATAGGTACGGGCAAGACAGCCAAGTCTTCTGATGCCGAAGAGATGCATAAATCTATTAGAGAATTTATAAAAAGTAGGTATGGAAGGAAAATTGCCAATAATGTAAGGATAATTTATGGTGGAAGCGTGAAGCCTGAAAATATCTCAGATCTGATGAGTATGCCAAATATTGACGGTGCACTGGTGGGTGGGGCAAGTCTAAAATTCGAAAGTTTTGCTAAAATTATAAATTATTGATTAGCTAAGTATTTTATATTTCAATATAAAGCGACGATAAACAAAATTGTAGCTGCAGTGGTACTGTCATTCTGTTAGGTATTCAAAGTTTTGCAAAGATCAGGTCTGATGATTACTATGTAGATAAAACCGGGTTTGTTAAAAAATTAGAAGTTGGGGGAGCAACTGTTATCAAACCTTGATAT
>NZ_JBMFQS010000014.1:0-23609 GCF_049968475.1 Calditerrivibrio sp.
AAGAAATAAAGACTTACCAAATCTGCGGGGGCGGGAGAGGAATACGTAGGTGAAATTATTAACCAGATCAAACGCTTCTTGGGTTTTATCAACATAGATATAACCTTCTTCCCTTATTTTACTGAAAGTCTGTATCCCTATCGGCAATTTTTTCATTATTTGCTCCGGATTATCATACTTGATGCAAATAATTATAGTCTAATATGATAAATTGTCAAATGTAAGTTATTAAAAAGTTCAACGTTTTAACGGTTTTCGGTTCGGTTTCCGGATTCCGATTCCCGATTCGTGTATTCACACTATTTTTGCCCTTAATCCACCATACGCATCGGCAAATCTACGTGTTTGCTCATAGATGAATCATCAGGACAAACACACAGGCCTACCTCTACTTTTCTTCATTATTCTAGAGGCTCTTACAAACATAACTTATTGAAAATAGACGATCAAATCATAAAAATGAGGTGATGCTACGATAATTTGGCATAAACTCTATTGATTTTTTAAATATATATGTTAATCTTTTGTATGGCTAACAGGATTGTGATGTTTTTTGTAATCATTTCTATGTATTATCTATCCTATTTTTACAGGGTATCCACTGCTGTCATATCTCCGGACCTGATGAGGGATTTTTCGATTACTGCTGAAGCGCTTGGTATGTTGAGCGGATTTTACTTCTATACATTTGCTGCAGCTCAGTTCCCTTTGGGACCTATTTTAGATAAATATGGACCCAAGAGAACGGTAGTTTTTTTTAGCTTCTTTACTATTTCTGGTTCTTTGCTTTTTGCTCTGGCACCAAGCTATATCTATGCAGTAATCGGAAGGGCATTGATAGGTTTTGGTGTATCATGTGCCTATATGGCCACACTTAAATTTTTATCCATCTGGTTTCCCAGGGATCAATTTGCTACGTTGTCAGCGCTGTCTATGGCTATCGGCAATTTAGGGGCGCTTACTGCCACTGTACCTCTTGCTGCTATGAGTAGCTCAATAGGCTGGAGGAAGTCCTTTTTGATTATTACCTTTTTTACCGCTCTGTCGGCCTTTCTTATATGGAAATTTTTAAAAGATAAAGATGTGGAACACTCTTCAGAAAATCCGAAAGTCGATTTACTTGCCATTTTGAAGAATAAAAACTTCTGGATCATTGCAAATATGCAATTTTTCTGGTTTGGTGCTTTTGTGGGGATTCAGGGGCTGTGGGGGGGGCCGTTTTTGATGGATACATTTAATCTATCTAAAACGGAAGCCGGAAAGATAATCAGTATGATTGCAATAGGATTTATTTTTGGTGGACCTATGCTAGGTTTTCTTTCGGATAAGGTTTTTCATTCGAGAAAATGGGTAATTATTGCAGGACTATCGGTATTTATGATGTCCTTAATCATATTATCCAAGGTATCTCCGGATACATCGATAAAGGTACTTTATATAACGTTTTTTATTTACGGATTTTTTGGATCTGCAGGTATTATAGGCTATTCTCATGCAAAGGAAAGGTTTCCTCTGAGCCAGGCGGGGACTGTAATGAGCTGGATAAACTTTTTTGCTATTTTTGGAGCAGCTATTTTTCAGCATTTTTTGGGGGTGGTCATAGATCTTTATCAGAAGGTTGGTGGTAAATATCCACCTGAGGCGTATAGAACTGTTTTTCTAATATGTACAGCTGGTATCTTGCTTAGCTTATCCATTTATTTTTTCAGTGATGAAAAAGAGGATTAAGAAAATCTTCCGATTGTTATCGATATATCTATTAAATATTATTGGTATTTTATTAAAAATTAGAGTGAATTATATGTAGTTCTGATCTTTCTGGATAGTTGTGTCATATACCTTTCTTCTTCGCTAAATATACAACCGCAATACTGTTGTCTATAAATATTCATCTCTTTGCTGATTCTTATTCCATCTTTCCACCCTTCTCTGAAGTCGTAATAGTAAAATTCAACGTTGAATTCCTTTCCGAAATTTTCACCAAGATCTCTTATTTGCGCATGATTTTGGTATTTGCTGTATAGTAGAGAGGATGTGTAGTATCTAAAGCCGTTTTCAGATGCAAATTTAGCAGTATTTTTTAATCTTATGGCATAGCAGTAGCTGCACCTTTTTTCTTTTTCTACATCTTTAAATTTGAAGAAATCTCTGAGTCCATATTCATCGTTATATATAGATTTTACGTTGTAAAAATTATTAACTTTTATGACGTTTTCGAGTCTTGTGTATAGCTCCAAAACTGGATGTATATTTGGATTATAAAAATAGCCAGTGATCTCAAATTTATCTTCCAGTATAGTTATAGGGTAAATTGAACAGGGACCACAACATTGATGAAGAAGGATCTTTTCCATAACTGTCCTTTTAAAAGATGGGGTGGGATAATCCCACCCGTTTATATGCTATTTCAAACTTACATTTGGTAGATGCTTTAAAGATTCCTTTATGGCCTCTTCCGGATATTCAAAGTCTGATAATTTCCCATCAAGATATGTATCATAAGATCCCATGTCAAAAAATCCATGTCCGCTCAAACAGAAAAGAATGGTTTTGGTTTCACCAGTTTCTTTGCATCTTTTCGCTTCTTTTATGACTGCGGCAATTGCATGAGAAGATTCTGGTGCAGGGACTATAGCCTCTGTTTGGGCAAATAAAATGCCAGCCTCAAACACTTCTGATTGATGAACTGCTTCAGCGCCGATTAAACCTTTGTTGTAAAGATAGCTTACAATTGGAGAATCTCCGTGGTATCTTAAACCTCCCGCATGGATGGCGGGTGGTTCGAAATCATGACCAAGGGTATACATTTTCATTATTGGGGTAAGCTTTGCTTCGTCGCCGTAGTCGTATTCGAATACACCTTTTGTTAATGTGGGGCAACTTGCGGGCTCAACAGCTATGGCTTCGGTTTTTTTATCCCCCTTTAACATCTTTTCAAGGAATGGGAATGCTATTCCACCAAAATTTGATCCTCCACCACAGGAGGCATATATTTTGTCTGGATAATCCCCCACCAGTTCGAATTGTTTGATGGCTTCAAGACCGATAACAGTTTGGTGAAGAAGAACGTGATTTAGCACGCTGCCCAATGCATAATTTGTATCACTTCTCTGGGCTGCTTCCTCCACAGCTTCGCTGATGGCTATACCCAGAGAACCATTAGAATTCGGATTTTTCTTTAATACTTCTCTTCCGGCATTGGTGAGGTCTGAGGGGCTGGGGATCACTTCTGCCCCAAATAGTCTCATAAAAGATTTACGGTATGGTTTTTGATGGTAGCTTACCTTTACCATATATACCCTACAGGCGATATCAAACATCTTACATGCCAGTGAAAGGGCACTTCCCCATTGTCCAGCACCGGTTTCAGTGGTTAATCTCTTAATACCATTTATTTTATTGTAATAAGCCTGTGCTACGGCGGTATTCGGTTTATGACTGCCTGCAGGGGAAACACCTTCATATTTATAGTAGATTTTTGCGGTTGTTCCCAGTGCCTCCTCCAATCTCTTAGCTCTTATCAGTGGTGAAGGCCTCCAGATGGACAACACCTCCAGCACCTTCTCAGGTATATCTATCCATTTTTTATCCGACATCTCCTGCTCTATAAGGTGGGGAGGGAAGATGGATTTCATCTCTTCAAAGGTCACTGGTTTGCCGGTGAAAGGGCTGATGGGTGGATCCATCGGTGTGGGTAGGTCAGCTAATATGTTGTACCATTTTTTTGGCATCTCTTCAGGCTTTAGATATATTTTACTCATGAGTTCCTCCATGTTTGGTTAAGAGTCTTTTAACATATTTTTAAAATAAATCAACATCTTTGTAAAACATTGTTTATATATCTGTATGTCAAATATGATTTAATTTTCATTTATTCCCTTCCTGCTCAAAGAAATCCTTTTTCTTTCCATGTCTATGCTTTTTATCTTAGCTTTTATCTTATTTCCCACTTCTAAAATGTGGGAGGGATGTTTTACGTATCTATCAGAAAGTTCAGAGATATGTATAAAACCGGATTCCTTTAAACCTATATCCACAAAAACACCAAAATCTACGATATTGGTGACCTTGCCATCTATAATCATCCCCTCTTTCAGGTCTTCAATCTTCAACAGCCCCTTTTTGAAAACCACAGGATCTACCGAATCACGGATGTCTAAGTCAGGTTTTTCAAGATTTGTGATGATATCGTTTAGGGTTAATTCCCCTATTCCAAACTGTTTTGAAATATCTGCGATATTTTTTGATTTTAATGCAAGTCGTATCATTTTAGCGTTTTCGATCTGCAAACCCAGATAATTCAATAATTTATATACATTATCATACTGTTCAGGATGGATAAACATCCTATCGAGGGGCTCTGTGCCGTTGTAAATTTTCAAAAAACCTGCCGCCTGATTGTAGACCATTTCACCAATGCCCGACACATTTTTTAATTCCTCCCTTGACTTGAAGGTACCATTTTTTTCTCTATATGCAACTATCTTTTCCGATAGACCGCTATTAAGTCCCGATACATATTTCAAAAGACTTGCACTTGCGGTATTTAGATCAACACCTACGCTATTTACCACATCCACCACCACTTCATTCAAACGTTCCTGAAGTTTTTTTTGGTTTACATCATGTTGGTACATCCCCACACCTATCGATTTTGGATCGATCTTGATTAATTCCGCCAATGGGTCTATTACTCTTCTGGCAATGGAGATGGCTCCTCTAATTGTCACGTCCAGATCAGGAAATTCTTTGACACCTATATCACTTGCAGAATATACACTTGCGCCAGCTTCACTAACGATGGTGTATGAAAGGTTTAAATTTTCTTCATTTATCACTTTTGCAATAAACTCTTCTGTTTCCCGGCTTGCGGTACCATTACCTATTGCTATTGCATTTATATTATGTTTTTTTATCAGATCAAGAATACGTTTTTTACTATTTTCATAATCACATTGGGGCTCTGTGGGGTAAATAACCCCATACTCCAATACCTTACCTGTTGGATCCACCGCCGCAAATTTACAACCAGTCCTGAAAGCTGGATCAATCCCTAATATTGAAATATTCTTTACCGGAGGGGTCATTAAAAGGGATTTAAGATTTCTTGCGAAGATTTCTATCGCTTTGTTTTCAGCGTTTTCCCACAGTTCATCCCTTATTTCAAGCTCTATGGCAGGGATGACCATTCTTTTATATGCATCCCTTACCGATTTATGGCAGTAGGAATTATCTGAATAGCCTTTATTCTTTGCTATGGAAGTGATGGCTGACAATAAAAGGTCGTCATCGTGTTCATATTTAACTTTTAGAATCTTCTCCTTTTCACCTCTGAATATAGCAAGTATCCTGTGGGGTGGTAGTTTGGGGACCTCCTGTCTAAAATTGTAATAATCTTCGTAATTTGTACGCCCTTCCACATCTTTTCTTTTTTCAACAACGATAAAGGAATGTTGCCATACAAGCTCCCTTACCCTTTTTTTCACATCAAGATCATGACCTATTTTATTTATCAAAATCTCGAGGGCTTCAGATATCACCTGATCCTTTGAGGAGAATTCCTCATTTAAAAATTTTTCAGAAAAGTCAAGTATCTTATCTTCATCATCGGTAGATTGTATAAATTCTGCAAGGGGTAGTAGCCCTTTTTCAATTGCAATATCTGCTTTGGTCTTCTTTTTTGATTTGTAGGGGGTGTAAATATCTTCAACCTCTTTCAGGGTTGTTGCTGCGGCTATCAGCTTTTCTATCTCGTCTGTGAGCTTACCTTTTTCTTTTATTGCTTCTATTACTTCTATTTTTCGCTTATTTAGATTCTGTAGATAATTATATCTGTCAAGCACCTGCCTTATTGTGGTTTCCGTCATACCACCTGTTTGTTCTTTACGATACCTTGCAATGAAAGGTACAGTTGCCCCAGATTCATTAAGTTCGATAAGACTTTTAACATAATCAGGCTTTATCTGAAATTCATCAGCAATTTGATGGTACATACACACCTCATAGATCTATTTTTAAACAAAAAAAGCGGGGTATCTCCCCGCTTCTGATGATGTATAATGAAATAATTTCTAACGTTTTGAAAACTGAGAATCCCTTCTCGCTTTTGGTTTCCCCATCTTTTTTCTTTCCACCATTCTTGGGTCTCTGGTGAGGAATCCCTGAACTTTGAGAGGTTTTCTATTGTTTTGATCGATCTGTACCAGAGCCCTTGCAAGGCCATGTCTTATTGCTCCGGATTGGCCGGTTTTTCCACCACCGGCAACAGTTACATATATATCATACTTACCAACAACACCAAGTGTTTCAAGTGGTTGCATGATGATCTGTCTAAGCACTGGTCTTTCAAAGTATTCCTCAAGGCTCTTGCCGTTTACTTTGATACTACCGCTACCTTGTTTTATAAACACTCTTGCGATAGATGTTTTTCTTCTTCCGGTTCCGTAAAAATAGTTTGACATTTACTCCTCCTTAAAACTCTAATTTAACAGGCTTTTGAGCGGTATGTGGATGATCCGGTGTGGTGTAAACTTTAAGCTTTTTGATCATCTTCCTTCCAAGCCTGTTTTTGGGAAGCATCTTCTTGACAGCCAGATAGATAACTTCTTCAGGTTTTTCCTGAAGCATCTTTTCAAGTGTTCTTTCCTTCAATCCACCAAAATACCCTGAATGCCAGTAGTATTTCTTGTCTTTGAGCTTATTACCGGTAACTTTTACTTTATGAGCATTTGTAACCACGACAAAATCACCGGAATCGATGAAAGGGGTGTAGATAGCCTTTCTCTTACCCATAAGTATCATAGCAATTTCTGATGCCAATCTACCAAGTACCTTGTCTGTGGCATCCACTTCAAACCATTGTTTTGGTGCATTTTCTTTAATCCATGTAGTTTTCATTCTCTAACCTCTTCTAATACTTAAAGTTTTATATTATATTTTATAAGCTTTTGTCAACTTAAAACCCTTTTCTTCTCTCTCTTATCCTGGTAGCTTTACCCCTTAGCTTTCTCATGTAGTAGAGTTTGGCTCTTCTTACCCTACCGCTTCTTTCAACCACAATGCTGTCTATCCTTGGGGAATAAAGAGGGAATATCCTCTCCACACCAACATCCCCCACAACCTTTCTCACGGTAAATGTTGAAGCAGCTCCATTTCTGTGCATAGCAATTACAAGTCCCTTGTAAGCCTGTACCCTTTCTTTGTTACCTTCAACGATTCTAAAATTTACAGTAACGGTATCACCAACTCTGAAAGATGGGATCTCTTTAGTTTTCACTTCAGCTTCAACAGCTTCGATAAACTTATTTTTCATAATATATCCTCCTGAAACGATCTATTTATTCTATCTAAATATATTGCCACAGCACTTCTTACCGATAGATGATTAAAATCGCCAACACCGTGTATCGGTTTTAAAACATAATCGGCGAATTCCAAGATATCATCCACAAAACCCCATCCGGTGCCAAAAAGTAAAAGAATTGGTCTATCAGCAATCTCTTTTAACTTTTCTATACTAATAGCTTTCTGCTGATACCTCGCAGTAGTAGCTATAATTATAGGCGACCTATTCTCTTTTTCCTCAATACTTTTTATCACAGAAGCCAAACTATCCGTGATAACCGTGTATTCAAAAGCCTCTTTTCTATTTTCATTGTAAGTGGCACCATAACCTTTTATCCAGTGTTTAACCACCCTTGAGGCTATCTCCCTCTGGGCTGGCATAGGGTTTACAACAAAATAGTTTTTAACACCAAATGTCCTGCATGATCTTGAAATGTCATGAAGATCCATATTGGTGATAGAGGTGGTAACCACCTTACCCTCTTTATCTCTCATGGGATAGTGCATAAGTGCAACGTAAATATCAAGTTTACTTTGCGCTTCCCTGGTGAGAGACCACAATATCTGCTCTTCCTCTTTAGAAAAAGATTTTCTTAATATCATATCTGGACGATTTTGTAAAGTAGTTTTTATCGATTCCGTGATCCGCCACCTTCTTATCTCTTCGTGATTGCCTGTAATCAACACTTCCGGAACCTTTTTACCCATGAATTCAGCAGGCCTTGTGAAGTGTGGGTACTCAAGAAGCCCTGTGGTGAAAGATTCTTCGTTAGGCGAGTTTTCATCACCAAGAACGCCAGGGATCAATCTTGCAACGGCATCTATTATAGTTGCGGCAGCTAGTTCCCCTCCGGTAATCACAAAATCACCGATGGAGATCATTTCATCAGCCATAAGTTCTCTCACTCTATCGTCAATCCCTTCATATCTACCACAAACAAATGTAATATCGTCATAGCTATAAAGTCGCTCGGCGGTTTTCTGGGTAAACTGTTCCCCTCTTGGGTCGAGAAAAACAATATGTGTATCTTTTTTGGACTTTAAATCCGCAATAGCTTTATATATAGGCTTTGGCTTCATTACGAGTCCATGACCACCGCCATATTGGTAATCATCAACCGTTTTGTGTTTATCCTCTGTGTAGTCCCGTAGATTTATAGGGTTTACTCTAAAAAGACCGGTATCAATCCCCTTGGAGAGAACCCCATATTTAAATATCTCATTGATCATTTCTGGAAAGATGGTAATAACATTATAAGTCTTCATCCACCAATCCGTCTTGCCTTATTACTATCTTATGATTTTCAGCATCTATCATTAAAACATGGCTTTTATTATTTGAAATGAGGTAATATTTGTCGTCAAGACCTTTAATACGAAATATATCAGTGGATCCACCTTCAATGTAATCGATTAAATTACCAAATTTTGTCCCATTTTCATCGAATACATCTGCCCCTTCAATCTTAAACCAATAAACCTCGTCACTGTTTTCTGCTGGAAGAAGATTTTCTGGCACCAACACTTCATACCCCTTGAATTTCATAGCTGTATCTACATCATTTATATTTTCGATTTTTACCAGTAAAAGGCCATTCATGGGCTCAATATATTCAACTTTGCCAGAAAAAAGGGGTTTGCGATTTTTTCCGAGCATCAGATATTCCAGATTTTCTACCAATTCTATATTATCGGTATTCATTGTTAGTTTTATCTCTCCGTCTAAGCCGTGTGTACCTTTTACGAGACCGATTCTAAAAAACTTCATATCTACCTAAAAAAGAGCCCTTTCGGGCCCTATCTTATTCAAGAATTTCAAGAACAACTCTTTTACCTTTTTTAATTCCAGCAGCTCCAAGAATAGTTCTGATAGATCTTGCTGTACGTCCCTGTTTGCCTATTACTTTTCCTAGATCTGCAGGGTCTACCCTTAATTCAATTACAGTGGTTTTTTCGCCATCCACCTCTTTAACCTGAACCTGATCAGGCTTGTCAACAAGTGATTTCACGATGAATTCAACTAACTGTTTCATATTAGTACCTCCGCATTATTATTGTTCAGCAAATTTTTTCATTATACCGGCTTTGGAAAATAGACTGCGAACCGTATCTGTAGGTATCGCACCCGTGCCCAACCACTTTAATGCCTTTTCCTCATCGATCTTTACTTCTGCTGGATCTGGCAATGGATTATAATAACCCAATATATCAACAAAGTTGCCATCCCTTTTAGCCCTGCTATCGGCCACTACAATTCTGTAAAAAGGCCTTTTTTTACGACCCATTCTTAAAAGTCTGATCTTAGTTGCCACTTAAACACCTCCTTTTAACGCATTGGTGGGAATATATTTTTTAACATTTTTCTATCAAACTTGTTCGTTCCACCAAATTTATTTTTGAATTTTTTAAGCATCTTATTCATCTGTTCTAACTGCATTATCAGTTTGTTTACGTCATTAACTGTGGTGCCACTACCTTTTGCTATCCTTTTTTTTCTACTTCCATTGATGATGTGGGCTTTTTTTCTCTCTTCAGGTGTCATGGAATAGATTATCGCTTCAATCCTTTTAAACTGTTTATCATCCACATTTAGATCGGGTGTCGCTGATAAACCTGGTATAAGTTTCATTATAGACTCAAGGGAACCCATCTTTTTTATCATTCTAAATTGCTGTAGAAGATCGTTGAAGTCGAGACCAGTTTTTCCAACCTTTGTGGCCATCTCTTTGGCTTCTTCCGCATCAATTGCCTCTTGAGCCATTTCCACAAGGGTAACCACGTCCCCCATGCCGAGTATTCTGGAGGCCATCCTATCAGGGTGGAAAAGCTCGAATGCATCAAGTTTTTCCCCAATACCAACAAATTTTATAGGTACACCGGTTACCTCCATTATCGAGAGGGCAGCTCCGCCACGGGCATCACCATCCAACTTTGTGAAGATAACACCTGTTATCCCGATGGCTTCGTTGAACTGCTTAGCTACATTTACGGCATCCTGACCTATCATAGCATCTGCAACGAAGAGTATTTCATCCGGGTTTACGGCATTTTTGATGGACTTAAGCTCTTTCATTAGATCTTCATCTATATGAAGTCGACCGGCGGTATCGATGATGACGATATCTTTTGCACTTTTTTTGGCCTGTTCTAAACCTCTTACAGCTATTTCGGTGGCATTTTTTGATTCTTTATCATAAAAAACATCTGTTTTTAATTGACTACCAAGGACGATAAGCTGGTCGATGGCTGCAGGTCTATATATGTCATCTGCCACCAGAAGGGTGGATCTACCATCTTTATGGAAATACTTGGCAAGCTTTCCAGCCGTAGTTGTTTTACCTGAACCCTGTAAGCCTACCAGCATAATAACAGTGGGAGGGTTGGGCTTTAGGTTTATTTTGGATGTATGACTTCCAAGTATCGATACCAGTTCGTCATGTACGAGCTTTATGAATACCTGATCCGGGGTAAGAGATTTTAAAACGATCTCCCCAATTGCTTTAGATTGGACATTATCGATGAATTTTTTTACAACTTTATAGTTGACATCCGCCTCAAGCAGTGCAATCCTTACCTGCTTTATGGCTTCCTTTATATTCTCTTCAGTAAGTTTAACCTCTCCACGGAGTTTACGGAATACCCCCTGGAGCTTCTCGTTTAGTGCAGCAAACATCGTTTATCCTTATCACCTGCTACATACTTATTTAATTGTGAACAGCAAATATATAAAAGAGTAATGTATATGTCAAGTATTTTTTCTGTAAATTTAGAAAAAACTTGATTATTTGCAAAATTGAATGTAATAATTTAAGGTTAAATAATTATAAGAGGTAAAGATGAGAATTGCAGTAATAGGTACAGGTTATGTTGGTTTGGTGACAGGGGCATGTTTGGCTGAGTTTGGGATGTTTGTTACCTGTGTGGATATTGATGAGAAAAAGATTGAGAAATTAAAAAGGGGAGAGATCCCTATATATGAACCTGGGCTTGATGACATTGTTGCAAAAAATGTGAAAGAGGGGCGACTTACTTTTACCACTAACATAGCTGAGGCTGTGAAGAATAATCTGGTTGTATTTATTGCCGTGGGTACTCCATCCTGTGAGGATGGTAGTGCAGATTTGAGATATGTGGATCAGGCGGCAAGAGATATTGCCCAAAATCTAAATGGTTATAAAGTCATAGTGAATAAAAGTACCGTTCCTGTGGGAACCGGTCAACGGGTGAAAAATATCATTAGATCTATTGCAGGGGAGAAGGTGCGTTTCGATGTGGTAAGTAATCCTGAATTTTTAAGGGAAGGTGCCGCTGTGAATGATTTTTTGCGGCCGGATAGGATAGTAATCGGTGCTGAAAGTGAAGAGGCTATTGCCATAATGAAGGATGTGTACAGTGCCCACTACCTCAATGAAGCTCCTTTTGTAATAACTAATATAGAAACTGCAGAGATGATAAAGTATGCCTCAAACGCCTTTTTGGCATTGAAGGTCACATTCATAAATGAAGTGGCAAATCTATGCGAATATGTGGGGGCGGATGTCCATAAAGTTGCAAAAGCTATGGGGATGGATGGCAGAATCGGTCCAAAATTTCTTCATCCGGGGCCAGGTTATGGTGGATCTTGTTTTCCTAAGGATACCAGAGCATTATCATACATCGCCAGATCAAATGGCTACACCTTCCAGATTGTGGATACTGTGATAAAGGTGAATGAAGAGCAGAAGTTGAGGATGGTGGATAAGATCTTAAAACTTATGAATATCGAGAAAAAAGATGGTGCTTTGGAAGGTTTTAGGTTTGCTATTTTAGGCCTGGCCTTTAAGCCAAATACCGATGATATGAGGGAATCCCCTTCCATTACAATCATAGATGAACTTTTGAATTTGGGGGCAGAGGTCAACGCTTTTGATCCTGAAGCTATGGCGAATGCAAAGGAATTTTTTGGTGATAAAATCTGTTATTGCAAGGGTGAGTATGAAGCAGTCAAGGAGACAGATTGTCTTGTGATAGTGACGGAATGGAACCAGTTTAGAAAGCTGGATATGGAAAAGATAAAATCCCTGATGAGGAAGGCAAATCTTGCGGATCTCAGAAATATATACGAACCTTCAAAGATGAAAGCCCTTGGATTCAATTATACTTCTGTGGGAAGGCTATAGTAGATGGGTAAAAAGTTTATAAGAAATTTTAGCATTATAGCCCATATAGATCATGGAAAGTCCACCCTTGCGGATAGGCTTATAGAATATACAGGGGCTATTGACAAAAGATTGATGAAGGATCAGCTGCTGGATTCAATGGATATAGAAAGGGAAAGGGGGATTACCATCAAGGCCCAGACGGTTAGACTGCAGTACACCGCCGATGATGGTAATACCTATCAGCTAAATCTTATAGATACTCCGGGGCATGTGGATTTCACATATGAGGTTTCCCGCAGCCTTGCGGCCTGTGAGGGGGCATTATTAGTGGTGGATGCTTCTCAGGGGGTGGAAGCCCAAACTATAGCAAATGTTTATATGGCTATAGAGCAAAATCTTGAGTTGATACCGGTTATAAATAAGATAGATCTTCCAAGTGCAGATGTTGAAAGGGTGAAGAAGGAGATTGAGGATGTCATCGGTATCGATGCTTCCCATGCTGTAGCTGCGAGTGCAAAAGAGGGGATAGGGATCAAGGAGATTTTAGAATCGGTGGTAAAATATATCCCGGAGCCAAAAGGAGATGTAAATTCACCGTTAAAAGCTATGGTTTTTGATTCGTGGTATGATTCTTACCAGGGGGTAATAATCCTGATCAGAGTAATTGATGGGGAATTAAAGGTGGGGGATACCTTCTGCTTTATGTCCAATGATAAAGAGTACAATGTGGACAAAGTGGGGGTTTTTACACCACTTGCAAAAAACGTTGATAAGTTATCTGCAGGTGAGGTTGGATTTGTCATATCAGGAATTAAAGAGCTTAAAGATGTCAGAATAGGCGATACCCTTACCGATCCTAAGAACAAGACAAGGGAGCCATTTCCAGGATTTAAACATATAAAACCTGTGGTCTTCTGTGGGTTTTATCCTATTGATACAAAAGATTTTGAAGATCTCAGGGATGCATTGGAAAAGTTATCCTTAAATGATAGTTCCTTCACCTACGAGCCGGAGAATTCTGCCGCTCTGGGATTTGGGTTTAGATGTGGTTTTTTAGGGCTTTTACATATGGAGATTATTCAGGAGAGGTTGGAAAGGGAGTTTGACCTAAACCTTATTACCACTGCACCTATGGTTATATACAAAGTTTATAAGACGAATGGTGATGTGGTGGAAGTTGATAACCCTGTAAAGTTTCCAAACCCTAGTGAGATCTCATATATCGAAGAGCCGATAATAAAAGCTACCATTATTGTCCCAAATGAATATGTGGGTAATGTGATTCAGCTATTGCAATCCAGAAGAGGGTTTCAGAAAAATATGCATTACATGTCCTCCACACGGGTGATACTTGAGTATGAGGTGCCCCTTTGCGAGATTGTTTTGGATTTCTACGATAAACTAAAATCGATTACCAAAGGTTATGCTTCTTTTGATTATGAGCATGCTGGATACAGAGAAGCCGATATGGTAAAGCTCGATATATTAATAAATGGTGAACCAGTTGATGCGTTGAGTATCATAGTACACAGGGATCAGGCATATTACAAGGGGCGGGATCTGGTGGAGAAGATGAAGGAGGTTATCCCCCGTCAGATGTTTGAAATAGCCATTCAGGCAGCACTTGGTAATAAGGTAATTGCCAGATCCACCGTAAAGGCTTTTAGAAAAAATGTAACTGCCAAATGCTACGGTGGAGATATAACGCGAAAGAGGAAACTTCTGGAGAAGCAGAAAGAGGGTAAAAAAAGGATGAAGATGGTGGGAAAGGTGGAGATTCCTCAGGAGGCCTTTTTGGCCGTTCTCAAAATAAATGAAGATTAAAAAGTAAGAGGAGCTTGATAGATGAGCCAGGAAGAGGTTGTGGTAAAAAAGAATAGATTCAAAGACACTATCGATTCAATTGTGGTGGCTTTTGTGGTGGCGATGATCATAAGGGCATTTTTCATACAGGCTTATAAAATCCCTTCCGGTTCTATGCTGAATACACTTTTAATAGGGGATCACATTCTCGTGAACAAAGTGGCTTATCTTTTCACAAAACCTAAAAATGGGGATATAATAGTTTTTGAATACCCCCTTGAGCCAGAAAAGGATTTTATAAAGAGAGTTATAGCTGTCCCCGGTGATAGAATAAAAATGGTGAATAAGAAAGTTTTTCTAAATGGCAAACCTTTGAATGAGAGCTATACAAGATATGAATCGGAAATGGTTTTCCCTGAATATATGAATCCAAGGGATAATTTTGAAGAGATCACAATCCCAAAAGGGTACTATTTTGTTATGGGGGATAATCGTGATGCCAGCTTTGACAGTAGATTTTGGGGGTTTGTACCTGAGAAGTCCATTAAGGGTAAAGCATTGATAATATATTGGTCGTGGAATTTTGGGGAAAAATTTGAGTTTAGATTTAATAGACTATTGAAATTAATTAAATAATAATATAGTTATGCTCTATGGATACGATAAAATTTTTAATAAAACTGTTTATCACAGGCTATATCATTTATACTGCGATACTGTTTGCTTTGCCTTTTGCAAAATTTAAGATTTATGAGGCTGCAGCAAAAAATATCATAAAAAACGAAATAGGCTTTACTCCAGAAAAAGTAAAGTATTTGCTGATTAAAGAGGCAAATGATGCTATGATTGAATTAACATCTGATAATATAACCATGAAAGATTATGAAAATTATATTACAATTACTATAGAATATGCTTCGGATGTAAAATTACCATTAACAAACAAGGTATTCACTTTTAAGCATAAAATAGAAGAAAATAGAAAAAAGGAGACTATACAATGAACCTGAAGTACAACAGAATTTTATTGAAATTAAGTGGTGAGGCCCTCATGGGGGAACAGAACTACGGGATAGATGGTGATGTGGTAAAATTTATTGCTCAGGAGATTAAAGAGGTATACGACATGGGGGTAAGCATAGGAATAGTTGTAGGTGGTGGTAATATCTTCAGGGGGGTATCTGAATCGGCCAAAGATATGGACAGGGTTTCCGCAGATTACATGGGGATGCTTGCCACTGTGATAAATTCCCTTGCACTGCAGAACGCCCTTGAAAATATTGGGGTTCCGACGAGGGTGCAGACGGCAATCGAGATGCGTCAGATAGCAGAGCCTTACATAAGACGAAGAGCAATGCGCCATTTGGAAAAGGGTAGGGTGGTAATATTTGGAGCTGGTACCGGTAATCCATATTTTACCACAGATACAACGGCAACGCTTAGGGCATCTGAGATCAATGCCGAAGTTGTGTTGAAAGCCACAAAGGTGGATGGTGTCTACACGTCAGATCCCAAGAAAGATCTTAATGCGGTTAAATTTGATACTGTAACCTACCTTGATGTATTGAATAGGAACCTAAAGGTAATGGATTCCACCGCCATATCGATGTGTATGGACAATAAAATTCCTATAATAGTTTTTGATCTTTATGGTAAAGGGAATCTGAAAAAGATAATAAGTGGAGAGAAAATAGGAACTATAGTGGAGGGATAACTATATGGTAAGCGATCTATTTAACAAAACAAAAGAGAAGATGGAAAAAACACTGGATCATTACAAAACGGAGTTAAAATCTGTTAGAACCGGTAGGGCATCCGTTTCACTTTTTGACAACATTAAAGTGGACTATTACGGAACTCCCACACCACTTTCACAGGTGGCCGCATTGAATGCAGAGCCAAGGATGATAATTATCCAACCATGGGAACCAAGCATGATAAAGCCTATTGAAAAAGCAATTCTGTCAAGTAATCTGGGGCTCACCCCTTCAAATGATGGAAGGGTTATCAGGGTACCTATCCCACCTCTTACAGAAGAAAGGAGAAAAGAGATCGTAAAATTGGTTAAGAAGATGTCCGAAGAGGCAAAAATAGCCATAAGAAATGAGAGAAGGGATGCTATTGAAAAACTGAAAAAGATGGAAAAGGATAAAGAGATCTCAGAGGATGACAATAAAAAGGGGACTGAACAGATTCAAAAGCTCACAGATGAGTACATAAAAAAGATTGACGAGATAACAGAGAAGAAAGAAAAAGAGATAATGGAAATATAATGGTTAAAAAACCTCTAAAGATACCACTTCATGTGGGTATTATTATGGATGGAAATGGTAGATGGGCAAAAAAACACCTTCTACCAAGGGTAATGGGGCACAGGGAGGGGGTAAAAACCGTCAAAAGGATTGTGGAACATGCGGCAAATATGGGGATAGAATACCTGTCCCTTTTCGCATTTTCCACTGAAAACTGGTTTCGCCCGAAGGAAGAGGTTTCAACATTGATGGGGCTTCTGGATGACTATCTTGATAGTGAGATGAAAAATATCGTGGAAAAGGGGATCTCTCTTCGGGTATCAGGTGATATCTCAAAGCTAAGGGAAGCAACGAAAAGTAAGCTTATTGATATTATTGAGGCTTCAAAGGATAACAGGAGAATGGTTTTAAATCTTGCTTTGAATTATGGAGGTAGGGATGAGCTATCAAGAGCTGCATCAAATTTAGCCCGGGATTTTGCCTCCGGTAAAATAGCTGAATCGGAGTTGGAGCTATTATTTAAAAACTACCTTTATAATCCTGACATCCCTGATATAGATCTTTTAATAAGAACGAGTGGTGAGATAAGATTAAGCAACTTTATGCTGTGGCGGCTTGCCTATAGTGAGCTATATTTTACAAAAGTGTTGTGGCCGGATTTTAGTGAAAAAGATTTTGACGAAGCGATAGCAGATTACAACAGGCGGATAAGAAGATTTGGAAAAACCGATGAGCAGATTCTTAACAAGTGAAAAGTTAAAGCGGATTATTACTGCTGTTTTACTTATACCACCTTTGATTATTGCTGTTATAAAGCTCAATCACTTCTGGTTTTTTATGCTGCTGCTTGTTTTTATATATATAGCTACATATGAATTTTCCAAATTGATCGAAGCTGGAGGGTCAAAATATCTCAAAATACCAACATATATCGGCACATTTCTCATCCCCTATGGATTTTATCTAAACGATTTTAAGATGTTTTTGCTGACGGTTTTTGTTGTATCTTTTATGTCGCTTTGTATTAAATTACTGGGTAATCAGCCTCTGGAATCGACTTTTAATACAGTAGGGATAACATTTTTAAATGTTTTCTATGTTCCATTTTTCTTTTCATTTATCATGCTTCTCAGGAATATCAACTATCACTATATATTTTATCTCTTCGTGATAATATTTGCCAGCGATACATTTGCATACTTTTTTGGGATTAAGTTTGGCAAACATAGACTATACGAGATAATCAGTCCCAAGAAGAGTATTGAGGGGCTTGTGGCAGGTATCATGGGGGGGATTATAGGTGCATTCATCTACTCAGAGATATTTTTAGACATAGGTATACTATACACACTGATATCATCGATACTTGTGATATTTGCCGGTGTAATAGGTGATCTTACGGAATCTATGTTTAAAAGGAAGGCTGGGAAGAAGGATTCCGGCAACATCTTCCCGGGGCATGGTGGGATGCTGGATAGGGTGGATGCTTTACTGTTTGGGGCACCGGTATTATACTTTTTTGTAAGTTCTCTTGGGCTATGAAAAAAATTGGAATAGTTGGTTCTACAGGTTCTATAGGCACTCAGGCCATTGATGTAATAAAAAGACACAAAGATAGATTTGATTTGGTCTTTCTAACATGTCATGGAAACATAGATCTTCTTACAAAACAGATCAACGAATTAAGCCCTCGTTTTGCCGTTTGTACTGGCGGGGATGGTGAAATAATCAGTGGCAAAACAAAGGTATTAAACGGTATGAACAATCTTATATCATTAATTGAAAATGAACCTCTGGATCTTATTTTAATCGCTGCAACGGGCTTTGCAGGTGTTATGCCCACCTATAAAGCAGCCGACAGGGGAATAGAGATAGCATTGGCAAATAAAGAATCGATAGTGGCGGCAGGTCCAATAATTATGGACACTGCTTATAAAAAAGGAGCCACTATAATCCCGGTGGACAGTGAACATTCTGCGATATTTCAATGCATTATGGGTCAGGATAGGAGTAAGGTGGAAAAGGTTATCCTGACTGCTTCTGGGGGCCCCTTCAGATATAGACCATACGATTCGATAGAGCTTGTGAGAAAGGAGGAGGCTTTAAGGCATCCGAACTGGAATATGGGAGCAAAAATAACCATCGATTCGGCAACGATGATGAACAAAGGGCTGGAGCTGATTGAAGCAAGGTATCTGTTTAATCTTACACCGGAAAAGTTGGGGGTGATTATTCATCCACAGAGTATCATACATTCCATGGTATCTTTTATTGATGGGTCGATGCTTGCCCAACTTGGGTATCCGGATATGAGAACACCTATTTCCTTTGCCCTCGACTATCCAAACAGGATAAGCTCCGGGGTTAGAACGTTAGATTTCAGGGAGATTCAACAGTTGACATTTTTAGAGGTGGATTTTAGAAAGTATAGATGTCTTGAGCTTGCTATTTCAGTGCTGAATAAAGATAAAAATAGTCTTATGATCGTAATGAATGCGGCAAATGAGGTGGCGGTGGATGCTTTTTTGAAGGATAGGATAAGCTTTCATCAGATATACAATGTAATAGAGGATACCCTTTCAAATTTTTCCGAAAAGGATGTTTTAGAGATTGAAGAAATCTTTGAAATAGATATTTTATCAAGAGATGTGGCAAAAAAAATTATAGGTAAAATGGAATCGTAAGTTTATAAGAGGTGTAGATGTCTGCTTTAATTGCGGTAATTGCTTTTGGTGTCCTTGTGTTTATCCACGAACTTGGTCATTTCATATTTGCTAAGATTTTTGGCGTTTATGTGGAGAAATTTTCGATAGGTTTTGGGCCTAAGGTATTTGGTAAAAAGATAGGGGAAACGGAGTATCTTCTATCTGCTGTGCCACTTGGTGGATACGTCAAGATGTATGGGGAAAACCCCGACGAAACGGTTCAGGATAGTTTAAAGGATAAGGCATTCAGTAATAAAAAGCTATACCAGAAGTCTTTAATCGTTTTTGCGGGTCCTCTTTTTAATTACCTTTTTGCAATTCTGTTATTCTGGATTGTATTTAACCTGGGGATTCATACACTAAAACCTGTTATAGGTGAGGTTCAAAAGGATATGCCTGCGGCTAAGGCTGATATAAAAAGCGGGGATGCCATTTTAAGTATAAATGGATTAGAAATCAAATCCTGGGATGATATGGCAAGGATAATTAAAGTAAGTGTCAATAAACCTCTGTTGATAAAGATAAAACGTGGTGAAGATATACTGGAAAAAACTGTTACTCCACAAACTGCAAAATCAAAGAACATCTTTGGGGAGGATATAAATATAGGGCTATTGGGGATAAAACCTTCCGGGGAAACCTTCCTTCAGCGGTTTGGCCCTGTGGAGTCATTTGTAAAGGCAAACCAAAAGTGTTATGAAATCGTTGAGCTTACATTTTTGGGGATTGTGAAGATGTTCCAGAGGGTGGTACCCGCAGATAACATAGGTGGCCCGATAATGATATTCCAGATGACTAAAGATGCGGCACAATTTGGGCTTACGCCACTATTGACCTTTGTGGCACTGATAAGTATAAACCTTGCCATTTTGAATTTGCTACCTATCCCTGTACTGGATGGTGGGCATCTGTTGATCTACGCAATCGAAGCAATAATCCGCAGACCCTTGAGTGAAAAGGCAAAATCTATAGCCATTCGTATTGGGATGAGTTTTTTAATCGGGTTGATGGTGTTTGCTTTTTATAATGATATAATGAGAATCTTTAGAGGTTGATATGCACGAAGCCAGTATTGCCCAGAGTATTCTGGAAATTGTAATAGAAACGGCTATGAAAAATAACGTATCTAAAATTAAAGCTGTAAATCTTGTGATTGGCAAACTATCGGCAGTGGAAAAGGATTCTCTAACAACCGCCTATGATGTTTTGAAAGAGGGGACCATTGCATCTGAGTCTGTATTGAATGTCGATATTATTGATATTAAAGGCAGATGCAATGATTGTGGGCATGAAACGACTTATGATGACTACTATTTTGCATGTAAAAAATGCGGTTCGTATAATGTGGAGATTTTAGAGGGTGAGGAGCTATCTATAAAAGATATTGAGGTGGAGTGATGACTAAAAAGGTTGAAGTGAAAGAGGGGATACTTGCAAAAAATCAGATAATAGCTGACAGGCTTAAATTGCTTTTCTCTGAGAAAAAGGTTTTCGTGATAAATTTTGTTTCATCCCCCGGTAGTGGTAAAACGTCGATACTTGAAAAAGTACTTCCCATTCTGAAGGAAAGGTTTCGTATCTTTGTTATCGAAGGGGATTTGCAGACGGAGAATGATGCCGAAAGGATAAGAAAAATAGGTGTGGATGCCCATCAGATAACCACTAATGGGGCTTGCCATCTGGAGGCTGCATGGGTGGAAAAGGTCGTTTCTAATCTTGACCTTGACAGGATAGACATCATTGTAATAGAGAATGTGGGTAATCTTGTGTGTCCATCTTCATATGATCTCGGTGAGGATCTAAAAGCCGTAGTTGTAAGTACGACTGAGGGGGAGGATAAGCCGATAAAATATCCATCCATGATGAGGGTTTCCTCAGCTTTTGTGCTTAATAAAATAGATCTCGTCCCATATCTAAATTTTAATCTGGATAAATGTATCGATTATGCAAGGGGGGTAAACGGATCCCTTGAATTTTTCAAGACATCCTGTTTTACAGGTGATGGGATAAGGGAATTTGCGGAGTGGATTGCAAAAAAAGCGGAAGAGAAAATAGGTAAGTAGATTGAGAATCTTAGGTGTGGATGAGGTTGGTAGAGGATGCTTTGCCGGTCCTGTGGTGGCTGTAGCTATAGTATTAAAAGATGGTTTTTACGATAAAAGGATAATAGATTCCAAAAAACTGGCTGAAAATAAGAGGGTGGTGCTTGCCGAGCTCATAAAAGAGAATATGCTGGACTGTGGTATCGGGGTTGTTTGTGCTGGATTGATCGATAAATTGAATATTTTAAGAGCCACAAAGCAGGCGATGCAGATGGCGATATCCAGAATCAGGGTTGGCTATGATAGGGTTGTAATAGATGCTGTAAAATTAAATAATCTCAATACCCCTTATGAGGCACACATAAAAGCCGAGGACAAATTTATGGAGGTGGCGGCGGCATCGATAGTGGCAAAGGTTTATAGGGATAATCTTATGAAAGATATGCACTATCTTTTTCCTCAATACAACTGGTATAAAAATAAGGGTTATGGTACGCCGGATCATATTGAAGCTATTCGTAAATTTGGCATTACCTCTCTGCACCGCAAAACCTTTCTAAAGGGGATAAAATGAGTAAAAAAGAAGGGGATACGGGGGAAAATCTCGCAGCCGAATATCTTATCTCAAAAGGGTACAGGATACTTCATAGAAATTTTAGGTGTCGTTTTGGGGAGATTGATATTATCGCATCAAAAGGCTCCGTTGTGGCATTTATTGAAGTAAAATATAGAAAAACCGAAAGATTTGGTAAAGGTTTTGAAGCGGTTTCCCAAAGAAAAATTGAAAAGATCCAGAAGGCATCCCAATATTTTATCTCAACAAATCCGGATAGATACCATTATCGATACGATGTGATCTCCATCGATAATGGCAAGATAACACACATTGAAAATGCTTTTTCGTATGAATAGTGAAAACTATTTAGATATTATAAAAAAACTCGCACTCCAGATAAAAAATGAGCCCGCGAGATATGTTTTTGATAAATTTATTTCTGAAAACAATTTTAATTCTAATATTCGTAGGATGTTGGGGGATCTATTTTTCGAGTCGATAAGGTATTATAGAAGGTTGGTTGAGGATCCAGATTTTAATCTGGAACAGGTCAAAAATGAGGTTTGTTCAAAAGATCTTACAATACAGGATCTTACTGATATATTTGGCTTAAATGGTGAAATTGCTGAATATGTGAGCGAATCATTAAACGATATAAACGATTACAAATTTTTGCTATCACGTGGGCCACTTACCTTGAGGGTAAACCCTATGAAGATGACAAGAGACAGATTGTTATCTTTACTTAAAGATTTTAAGCCTATAAAAACGGAGATTTCGCCATTTGGTATTAAGCTAAACAGTAATATAAATGTTAGACAGCTTCAAGAATTTAAAAAAGGTTTTTTTGAGATACAGGATGAAGCCAGCCAGCTTGTATACAATTTGGTTGCCCCAAAACCGAATGAGAAGATTTTAGATCTTTGTGCTGGCACCGGCGGGAAATCGATTGCTCTACAATCCTGTTCTTACAATACCCTTGACCTTCACGCCACTGATATTTCTAACGATAGACTTACTATTTTAAAAAAAAGATCAAAGGTTTTGGGATTGAAGATAAAGGTGGTGAATAACCCTTTTCAACATTTCTACGATAAAGTTCTCCTAGATGTCCCATGCTCTGGTAGTGGAGTAATCAGGCGGGACGTGGATAATTTAATAAGGATGGATAAAGATAGGTTGCTGGAACTGGTAAAGACCCAGAGGATACTACTTAACAAAGCGATTAATTTTGTGAAGAAGGGTGGTGTGATTGTTTATGTTACCTGTAGCTTTCTTAAAAAAGAGAATGAAGAGAATATCGAGTATATATTAAATGAGTATCGTAATCTGCGTTTTGTGGAGGTTTGTGATATTTTAGATGCTAATATTGTGAAAAAATTAAATCTTAAAAGCTACTTTAAGACCTTCCCAAGATATTATGCGATGGATGGCTTCTTTGGAGCTGTACTAAGGGTCCATTAGCAGTAATGTATTATGTATCTAATATTTAACTCTTTTTTAGGTTTGCTTTAATGATGTATAAGTATATTTTATTGTAGAATAATATAAATAATACCTCGAGTGAGAAATTAACCATGAGATTCTGCCTCTGTTTTGCTAATTTCGTTACTGGCATACTTGTTATGAAAGATAAAACGAAAAGAGATGCTATCTCTTCATCTGTAAGCTTTGGTTTTCTACAGATATTCAAGTAGTGATGAGGGCTTACAGACAATATAACAGAAAATATATTTGCATTATGTCCGGTACGATGCAAATAACTT
>NZ_JBMFQS010000015.1:0-19424 GCF_049968475.1 Calditerrivibrio sp.
AATGGCAGTCGCTTTTTGTGAAAGAATATCAACTCAAGTTCAAAAAACACGAGAAACACGAGTGAAAGATAGATTAAAAAAAGGTATGAGAACTCCTGAGGATAAATTTATAATACCTATTTTAGAATCACTCATTGAACTTGGTGGAAAAGGAGAAATGAAAAATGTTTTAAACCTTGTACATATGAAGATGAAAAATACTTTAAACGAATATGATTATAAGCCCCTTCCATCTAATCCAAAACAGAAAAGATGGGAAAATACTGCACAATGGGCAAGAAATACGATGGTAAATGAAGGTTTGCTGGCATCTAATTCCCCACGAGGTATCTGGGAAATAACAGAAAAAGGCAGAAAATTCTACGAAGAAAACAAAGAAAAAGCCACTAACTGATATATTATTTTAATCTAAAAGCTGCTTAAACTCTTCAAAAGATGAAACTATACTGCCCCCACAATTTCAGACAAAAAACAAGGAATTTATCTTCACAAATGCTAGACTATAAATGACATTTTTGAGGATGGATATAATGAGTAGAAAAAGAAAAACATTTAGCGCCGAATATAAAAGGAAAGTTGTCCTAGAGCTGCTCTAAGGAGAGCAAACCATAGCCCAGATAGCTTCCAAATATGGGATAAGCGCTAAAAGCCTTGTCGACTGGAAGAGGCAGTTTCTGGATAACGCTTCATTGGCTTTCGATGTCAGTGGAGCCACAAAAGCTTATAAGGACGAGATAGAAGAGCTAAAAAGAGAGAATGAAGCATTAGCTAAAAAACTTGAGTGATCTACGATAGAGACAGATTTTTTGGAAAAAAGCTCGCAAGCTCGGTCTCATTAAATAGCCGAAAAAATATCGATGTATGCTTATTGTTCCAGTCATTAAAAAAGACGATCCACCGCAGAAGATCAAACTAATTATTTACCTTCTGCCGCAGCCACAACCTTTTTTTCTTTTACCTATGATAAACATAAAAAACAGTATAAATAATAATGAAAATAGAAATATTGCAAGAAATTTCATGATTTGAAGATGGAAACCAGTAGCTCCACAACTCCATCAACTGAAAAATCGGTTTTGGGATAGATCGATTCGATTCCAATACTTATCAGGTAATCGTGGGTAGTGGGCCCTATCGAAACAAAAAGAGGGACCTTCTTGATTTTGGAAAAAGTCACTTGACTGAAAAACCCTTTGGCAGCTGATGGTGATAAAAATGTGACTGCATCGATATGTATTTGGTTTAGAAAATCGGTAATATAATCCTGCTGATAACAGATCTTTTCTGTTGTATACAAAGTGGGGGCATCCACTATTGAACCTTTTTCAGAGAGGAACCTTATCAGTTCTTCAGGTCTCTCTTCAGCACCAGGAAGAAAAAACCGTTTACCCTTAATATCTTCACCAGACAGGTAGCTAATAATCCCTTTTTGGGAGAAAGTTTCTGGCACCTCTACATCTCTAAACCCCACCATCTCCATACATTGTTTTGTCTTTTTCCCCACCGCAATTGCCCTTGAATAAGACAGCTTATCCATAAATGGCTGAATATAGTTGCAGGCATTTTTGCTGGTCACAATGACAAAATCATACATTGTCTCACGTATATTTATCGAATGGGGTACCGTTTTGATCATGGGAAGGATATAAGGATAAAGTCTATTGTAAGATAGTTTATTGATAAATTCTACAGAAAACTCCGGTTGTCTTGTTATGAGAATTTTATGACCTGGCATATATATCATCCAAAATTTTTTTACCACCGTTTATAAGTATCTTTTCCGCCACAGACTCACCTAATACTTCAGGCTTATCCATATCACCATATTCTTCATACTTCAAAAACTCCTCACCGTCAAGTGACGATAAAAAGCCGATCATTTTTAATCTACCACCCTCTATTTTGCAATACCCACCTATGGGAGCCTGACATCCACCTTCCAATCTTCTCAAAAAAGCCCTTTCGGCTCTTGTGACAACCTCAGTTTTTTCATCTTTCATAAATTTGAGGATATTTTTTATCCTATCATCATCTTTTCTCACTTCAATTCCCAATGTCCCCTGGCAAACGGATGGTATAATCTCAGAATCATCAAATGTATATTTTACCCATTCAAGAAGGTTTAGCCTATTTAGTCCGGCTCTGGCTAAAATAATCGCATCAAATGTCCCTTCAGTGAGTTTTCTTATTCTGGTATCCACGTTTCCCCTCAAATCCACTATTTCTATATCCGGTCTTATCCTCGAAATCTGAACCTTTCTCCTCAAACTACTGGTACCAAGTTTTGCCCCCCGGGGTAATTCATCTAAGTTATTATACTTTACCGACAAAAAAGCATCAAATGGTGATTCTCTGTGAGGATTTACATAAATCTCCAGCTCATCCGGGAGTTCCACCGGTACATCCTTCATACTATGCACGGCCAAATCAGCCTCATTTTCAATTAGAGCATTTTCTATCTCTTTCACAAAAAGTCCTTTACCACCTATTTTGGCAAGGGGCACATCCAGAATTATATCTCCTTGAGTTTTGATAATTTTAAGATCCACAAGCATTTCTGGGTATCTATTGGTAAGTAACGATTTGATATGGTTTGCTTGCCAGAGCGCCAATTTGCTTCCCCTTGTAGCTATTGTGACTTTTTCCATATTTACTCCCTCTTTTATTCTTTGATATCAAAAATCAGACGAACCGCTTCAGCTATAGTATACTGTTTTTTATCTTTAACGGAATCTTTGAGCGTCATTATAGGATTATGCAAAATCTTATTCATATAAGATGTAACAATGGCATCTATCTTCTTCACCTCTTGAGGATCATTAATTTTTAATTTTTCCACCATCCTTTGGATTTCATTATTCTTCATATCCTCCATCTGTTGTCTCAGCTGCTTAATAATCGGTATTATTTTAGTGGAACTCAACCAGTGGTCAAATTCCACCACTTGTGATTCAATAATTTCCAGAGCTTTTAAAGCCTCTTTCTCCCTCTGCTTTTTATTAGCTTCCACAACCTCTTTCAGATCATCAATGTCATAAACAAACGTATTTTCCAATTCATTTATCTTGGGATCTATATCTCTTGGCACTGCGATATCAATAAAAAACATAGGCTCGTATTTCCGTATATGCATCAAATTTTTAATCATTTCATATGTCACCATGTAATTTGGTGCCCCTGTGGAGCTTATTACGATATCAACCTCTTTTAAATACTCCACAAACTTCTCTATGGGGACAGCCTCACCATTTACTTCTTTTGCCAGCTGTAGTGCCCTTTCGAATGTTCTATTTGTGACAAAGATTCTCTTTATCCCATTTCCTTCCAGATGTTTGGCCGCCAGTTCACACATCTCACCAGCTCCAATTATAAGAGCTGTCCTGGAAGAAAGGTCGTTAAAAATCTTCTTGGCAAGCTCCACCGCTGCATAACTCACGGAAACAGGGTTTTCAGAAATCTTAGTATTCGTGCGTACTTTTTTGGATGTGCGGATGGTAAACTCTTCCAACTTATTTAAAAAGGTGTCAAACTTACCATAAATCTTCGCCTTATCAAAGGCATCTTTTACCTGCCCAAAGATCTGCGGTTCACCCAAAACGAGAGAATCCAACCCCGATGCCACCTTAAAAATATGCTTTACGGCATCCAATCCACAATGTATGTATGTGTATTTCTTTAGTTCAAAAGGATCTATATTGCTTTCGGTTGCCACTATATGTAGGACGGCATCCACATTGCATAAGAAATCATCCGTTACTATGTAATATTCCACCCTATTACATGTTGAAAGTATCAACACTTCATAAATCCTATTATTTTGCAATATCTGAGCATATATTCTCTCATAGTTTTTATCCGAAATGGCAAGTTTTTCCCTGATCTCCACAGGCGCAGTATTGTGATTGAGACCTAAAACGGCAAGCTGCATATTACCCCTTTATAAATAAAGCTACACCGATATACGTTACAACTACCGATACAATCCCCAATATGCTACTAAATGCTGTATCCCTCGGTGACATCCCTTTTGTTTTTTTTATTACAATTATTATGCCAAAGATAAACCACGTTATCATGGAAAAAAGAAGTTTGGAGGTAAGGATTATTCTACCATTCCACTCATAGATACCCCATATGTATCCGGATAAAAGACCTATTGTGAAAAGCAAAAACCCAACTAGCATGGCAGTTTTATTTATTTTGTTTAACATATCAATTGACGGCAGTAGATTGTAGAGATAGCCAAAATTTTTCTTTTTAAGCTGTTTCTCCTGGATGAAGTATAAAATACCAAACAACGCCGAAACAACAAAAAGAACCGTTCCTGATATGGTAAAAGGTAGATGAATGGCCAACCAGAAACTTGAAAACTGCCTGCGTATTAAAATGGAACTATGAGCAAAACCCGCAATACCCAATATTATAATAACAGGGATAACAAAAAGATACACCCCATCTTTTTTAACTTTATAGTTGATGTAAACAGCCGAAACACCCAAAAAAAGTATGATCAAATTAAAGATATCCTTAAGACCCTTTATCGAGAAGACCCCAAACTGATACCACCTTGCAATGAGATACGATAGATTTACCACTGCAGCTAACGATACGAATGCTGTGGCAATCTTTGTATACCTTTCACCACCCAGAAAAGCATTAAATCCTGCAGACAAAAATGCCAGAAGATACAAAAGTATTGCAAAATCAAACAACATGTGCCACCTTATCTCCATAAATCTTTATAAACATAGATGTTTGTATTATAAAAAAATAAAAAAATAAAGGGGTTTTTAAAAAAAGTATGATAAATGGCACATATAAAAGATATCTAAAAAATAGCTGGAGTAATAGCTGGCCGATAATACTTATAATGTTTTTTGAATTTCTTATAGGGATAACCGATGTCTACATTGCAGGTAAAATTTCAAAAGAGATACAGGCGTCTATAGGTTTCGTTTCACAACTTTATTTTATGTTAATAGTCATTGGGAATGCTTTTACCATGGGAGTAGTTTCCATATCTTCAAAGCTCTATACCGGAAATAGAGATGAATTTTATAGGATGGTATATACGGCAATTGTCAGTATATTCATAATCTCTATTATATTAACAATAATCGCTATAAATGGGAACAATAAAATAATAAATCTCATCAATGCCCCAATACAGATCAAGCCATACATACTTGAATTTTTAAAGATCTACTCATACATGATCTTTTTCCACTATATCCTCATAGTAACCAATGGTGTTTTAAGATCAAGTAAACGGATAAAAAGATCCCTTTTCACGATGTTTATAGTATTCATAGTCAACGTAGGCACCAATATTTTTTACGTCTTTTATACACCTATAGGTTACAAAGGAATAGTTTTATCCACACTCACAGCAGTATCTATTGGCTTTTTATTAAATATCTTTTTCATTTGGAAAGATATCTTTACGATAAAAGAATTTCGGTATGACCTTTTCAAAAAAGCCATATCGATAGGGTGGCCAAGCGGAGTAGTTCAGATTGGATGGCAGCTGGCTTCTGTTGTTATCTTTATGATGTTGAGCTCTCTTCCGGAAAACCCCACCGTTTATCTTGCGGCCTTCACAAATGGAATAAGGATAGAATCGATAATCTTTTTACCATCCTTTGCTTTCAGCATGGCCAATGCCGTTATTGTTGGTAACTTAATGGGTGAGAAAAGATTTGAAGACGCATATAAGAATTCTCTGTTTACATCAATTTTAGGATGTGGTATAATTAGTATAGTTACAGTATTGGTTGTATTTAATGCAGAAAAAGTTACATCTTTTTTGTCTAAGGATCCTGTAGTGGTGAGAGAAAGTAGCAGATACTTATATATCAGCGCCATAAGCGAGCCTTTTATGGCAATAGGCACTATACTTATAGGTGCACTAAATGGTGCAGGGGATACAAAACAAACAATGATAAGAATACTATCAAGCCTTTGGGGTGTGCGAATACCTCTTGCCTTAATACTTGCATTCCTTTTTGGCTTTGGGGCTTATGGTATCTGGTGGGCGATGACTATTTCTATAATAATTCAGGCGTTATTGATTTACAAAAGACATAATTCCAGAAGGTGGATAAGGGATGATTATTGAAAAACTTGATCTAAAACACAAAGATATATTGTTTGGCCGACTCAAAAAAGTAGGTACTATGATTTCTGAATACAGTTTTGCCAATCTCTACCTATTTAGAAGGGCTCATAATTATGAAGTTATAGAGGATAACACTGAGATATTTATAAAAGGGATCACCTATGATAAAAAAAGCTACATCATGCCCACAATCCCATTTAATGAACTTGATATAAAAAAAGTAGATAAGATATTAAGAGAGGTGGACTATATTTTTCCATTAGATTACCAATGGATCGAAGGTATTGAAGATAGATACTGTGTAACTTCAAATATAAACGACACCGACTACATATACACTCTTGAAAAGATGAGTACCTTTAAAGGTAGAAATCTTCATGGCAAGCGAAATCTTTTGAAACAGTTTACTGAAAAATATAATTGTACCATAAAACCTCTTACCGAAGAGAATAAAAAAGATGCTATTATGGTAGTGGAAGAATGGCAAAAATCATTGGGAGAACCACCAGAAGAAACAGATTTTTACGCCAACATAGAAGCCATACAATACTGCAAAGATCTGGTCATTTGCGGACTTTTATACTACATTTCGGATAAGCCCGTAGGACTCATTATGGGGGAAGAGCTAAGGTATGATACATTCGCTATACATTTTGCCAAAGGTGTAAAAGGGTTTAAAGGGATATATCAGTATATTTACAACAGTTTTGCCAATATGCTTCCCAAAAGATACGAATATCTCAATTTTGAACAGGACCTTGGTAAACCTTCACTTAGGCAGGCAAAATCATCTTACGAACCGGATTTAATGATTCATAAATATAGACTTTCTTTATAAAAGAGGTGCGTATGCTAAAGATTAAGATAGGTGGTCCTGCTGGACTAGGAATTATGAGCACCGGTCTCATGTTGTCAAAATTATTTAAGAGGTTGGGGTATACCGTCCATGGCTATCCGGAATACCCTTCCCTCATCAGGGGTGGCTATAATAATTATCTAATCATAGCCGATACCAACGAAGTATATGCCCCTTATAAAAAATATGATATTCTTGTTGCGCTTACGGATGTTGCCATAACTAATGAAAAAATAGATGAAGGTATGATTCTGCTTGCAGATATTGAAAATACAAAAGATAAAACCAATCTAAAGGGAAAAGTGTTAGATCTACCATTTAAAAAGATCCTTTCAAAACTTGAGGTAAACGAGATTGCAAAAAATAGTATCGCCCTGGGTGCTCTGATAAAATTGTTTAATTTAGATTTTGATTGCCTTGATGAGATGCTAAAGGAAAATTACAGTAATGAAAAACTTTATAAGATAAACCATCAGGCGGCAATTGAGGGGTATAACACCATTCAGGAAAGAATAAATTTCAGCGTATCAAAAAAAGATATGGAAAGGATAGTATTATCTGGTAACGAAGCGATATCGCTGGGAGCTATTACAGCCGGTGTTAATTTTTTCGCAACATATCCCATGACACCTGCATCTTCCATCTTACATTTTCTTGCGGAACATGAAAAAAGTTTCAATATTATAACAAAACATACCGAAGATGAGATATCAGCCATCAATATGGCAATCGGTGCATCATACGCCGGAGCAAGAAGTATGGTGGCCACGTCAGGTGGTGGTTTTAGTCTTATGGTGGAGGGGTTGGGGCTTGCCGCTATAGCAGAAACACCGATAGTAATCGTGGAAAGCCAGAGGCCAGGACCAGCCACCGGAATGCCCACCTGGACGGAGCAGGGCGACCTTAAATTTGTTTTAAACGCTTCTCAGGATGAATTTGTACGGGTAGTTTTAACTCCAGGGGACGTTGAAGAGCTATTCTATTTTACATTTGAAGCTTTTAATCTGGCGGAAAAATACCATATACCTGTTTTTATTCTGTCGGATAAATTCCTCTCCGAATCCCATTTTACCACAAAACCTTTTAAAACTGACCATCTTCAGATTGATAGAGGGTTAATATTTGGCGGTGATCCTGAAAAGCCAATGGAGTTTTTCCCCAGATATAAAGAGGTGGAAAAAGGGGTGGGAATGAGAACAATCCCCGGAACACCTGGTGGTTTATACAAAGCCCCGGGGAACGAACATGATGAATACGGTTTTGTTACTGATAATGCTGAAAATAGAGTTATACAGCAAAAGAGGCGATTTAAAAAAATAAACTACATCACAAACGACATCCCACATCCAAAATTATATGGAAAGATAGATGCAGAGATAACGGTGGTATGTTGGGGTTCTGTTAAAATGCAGATGATGGAGATTTTAAAGATTACGGATCGTATAAATTTTATACATTTTCCAGCCATTTATCCCCTCGACTGGTCAAAAGTCAAGACTATGCTGGAAAATAGAAATCTCATTATTGTGGAAAATAACATGACTGCCCAGTTAAAATCTGTCATAGCTGAAAACACAGGACTGATTATCGAAAAAACGATTTTAAAATATGATGGCAGACCTTTCTTTGCAGATGAGCTTTATGAAAAAATTACAGGGGAGGCTTTATGAAATCGGTAGATTTTAACTCTGGAAAAATTCCAAATTGGTGTCCAGGTTGTGGTAATTTCGCCATCTGGAATGCTATAAAAGGTGCAATTGCGGAGCTTGATATAAACGGAAAGGATATAGTAAATATTTCCGGAATAGGTTGCTCCGGAAAAATGTTGAATTATCTAAGAACATACGGCTTCCATACCCTACATGGTAGAACAATGCCGGTGGCAACCGGAGTAAAACTCACCAACCATAAACTCACCGTAATTGTAAATGGCGGAGATGGGGACGGTTATGGCATGGGGATGGGGCATTTTATACATGCCATAAGGAGAAATCTCAACATTACATACCTTATTCATAACAATCACGTGTATGGGCTGACCACAGGTCAGGCTTCTCCCACCACCGACAAAGGTTTGAAAAGCAAATCAACACCCCACGGTGTGATTGATGAACCATTAAACGGCCTATTTGTATCTCTTTCGGCAGGAGCCACATTTATTGCAAGAGGGTATTCTGGTGATCTGGAACATTTAAAATCGATTATTAAAGCTGGTATTATGCACAATGGCTTTTCCCACATAGAGATTCTTCAGCCCTGTGTGACTTTTGGAAAACACTACGGATATGAATATTACGATGAAAGGGTTTACAGGATTGCCGATGATTACGATCCAGGAAACTTTGAAGAAGCCCTAAAATTGATCAGAGAAAAGGATAAAATTGCCCTTGGCATCATCTACAAAGTAGATAGACCAACACAGGAGGAACAGCTACCGCAGATCAAAAATAAGACATTGATAGATCAGGGTATTGTCAAAAGAGATATATCAGCTATGCTTAAATCTTTTGCATAAGAGAGGAGGGTAAATGTATTTCAAGACACCTATAAACTCAGGAATACCAGGTCTTGATAAAATTTTAGATAATATCAGGCTCGGCGATAATATAGTTTGGTCTGTGACGAATATCTCCGACTATAAATTCTTCACAAAGCCTTTTGTGTATAATGCTATCCTGAACGAACGAAAGGTGGTATATGTAAGATTTGCCACTCACGATTTCATAATAGATGATTTATCTAAAGTTGAGATCTTTTATCCGGATTTAACGAGCTTTGAAAAGTTCGCATCAAGTATCTATAGTATGATAGATAAAAATGGTAAAGAAGTGTTCTACATATTCGATTGTCTCTCAGAATTAGTCAATTATTGGGCAACTGACTGGATGATTGCAAACTTCTTTAAAATTACCTGCCCATTCCTATATATACTAGATACGGTTGCATACTTTGCAATTTATAAAAACTACCATGCATTCAAAACATCCACTGCTATACACGATACCACACAGGTAATGCTTGAAGTGCTAAATTATGAAGGTTTTTATTACGTCCAACCTATAAAGGTTTTCGAAAGATACTCCCCAACGATGTTCCTTCCCCACAAGTTTAATAAAAACAACGATTTTGAACCAGTCACATCCAGTTATGAAGTCACAATGCTCAATAATTCCATATGTAGCCTTCTCTCCAACGATATATACAAACATATCGACTACTGGGATAGACTGTTTATACTCTCAAAAAGGGTAATCAACAATCCACAATCACCGGAATATTCTTTAATGTTTGATAGAATTTGTAACTTAATGATCAGCAGAGATCACAGAATCATCAGTCTATACAAAAAATATTTCAGGATAGAGGATCTCATACAGATCAAAGAACGATTGATAGGAACAGGTTTTATAGGAGGAAAAGCAGCTGGAATGCTTCTTGCAAGGAAAATTCTCGAAAATCATTACAGCAAATGGTCTAAAATATCTGAGCCACACGATTCCTTCTACATAGGATCTGATGTATATTATGAATATATCATACACAACGGTTGGTGGGATCTGTTTGTTTCTCAGAAAAGAGATGATGGGTATTTTGTCTTCGGCGAAAAATTGGAGAGACTTTTCTTGACCGGGGAATTTCCGGAACATATCGAAAATAAATTCAAGCTAATGCTAAACTATTTTGGGCAATACCCAATAGTAATAAGATCAAGTAGCCTCTTGGAAGATGGTTTTGGTAACGCTTTTGCTGGAAAATATGAAAGCTTCTTCTCCTCAATTACCGGTTCACCGGAAAAAAGGTACAAAGATTTCATAAATTCTGTAAAGAGAATATATTCCAGTGCAATGAGTAGGGAAGCACTTATATATAGGAAAGAAAGAGGGCTTGATAAATTAGAAGAGCTCATGAGTATCCTCATACAGAGGGTGTCTGGTAATTATCACGGAGAGTTCTATTTCCCGGATATAGCTGGGGTTGGTCTATCATACAATACGTACGTGTGGCACGAAGATATAGATCCCACCGATGGAATGATAAGAATCGTACTGGGGCTGGGAACAAGAGCAGTAAATACCTATGAAGGAGAACATACTAAGATTATATCCCTTAGTAACCCAAATCTCCTTACCAATAGCGATGTAAATGAAATAAAAAAATACTCCCAGAAATTTATAGACTCTCTTATCGTTGATAAATCTGGCAAATATTCACTGCCAATCAATAAGGTTTACCAGATAATCCCCGAGTGGCTCCTTGATATCGTTGCTTCAAGGGATTTCGCCACCGAAAGATTTTTGGAAAGTAGGAGAAATAAATTCCAGAAGATATACTATTTAAGCTTTGATGGGCTTATTAATAAAGGAGATATTCTAGAAATTTTCAAAGATATACTGAAGATATTGGAAAAACATTACGAACACCCCGTGGATATTGAGTTTACATTGAATTTTACCTCCCCTGATTCACCAAAGATAAATTTAGTCCAATGTCGTCCATTGCAGGCTAATTCTATAGCTGGTAATAAACAACTTTCTGATGAGATGATCAAAGATATGTTACCTCTTTTGAAAGTGAAAGGGAACTTTATGGGGGGAAATATATTTGAGAAAATTGACTATATTATTTACGTTCCGGAAGAAGCTTATAAGAATCTCACAAATAGCGAAAAATATGAGCTCGCCAGAGCCCTAGGTGGCATCAACAGGGAGTTTGACAAAGAGGATGAAAACTGCCTGATGATACTACCCGGCAGAATAGGCACCACCACCCCTTCCCTTGGTGTGCCGGTATCCTTTTCGGAGATAAATCATATGAGAGCTTTAGTGGAGATGGGATTTTTCGAATCTGACTTTTCCCCTGAACTATCTTTTGGAACACATTTCTTTCAGGATATCGTGGAAAGTGGAATATTTTTTATAGCAGCAGATCCCAAAAAAGCTAATGTAAATTTTAAAGATTTAAAGAATTTCAAAGAGAAAGAATCAGAATCGGTAATGAGTTTCAAGGAAAATATCAGAAATGCCATAAAAATATTTGACCTAACATCAAGAAAAGTATATCTTTATGGTAATATCAAATCCCAAACTGCAGGCATATTTTACAAAAAACAAATTTTTTAACAAGGAGTTACTATGAGTTTACACCCTTTAGCCGGAAAACCAGCCCCTAAAGATATTCTAACAAACATACCCAACCTTGTTTCCCATTATTATATAACTGAGCCGGATTTAGAAAACCCAATGAATAAAGTGGTATTTGGCACTTCTGGCCACAGAGGCACATCCCTAAACGGTAGCTTCAACGAAGATCATATAGCCGCCATCACTCAGGCCATCTGCAACTATAGAAAATTAAAAGGGATAAAAGGACCTCTTTTTATCGGAAAAGATACCCATGCTCTGTCGGAGCCTGCATTCATTACCGCCATTGAAGTTTTGGTCGGCAACGGTATCACAGTGATGGTATCAGAGGGCACCCCATGGACTCCAACGCCTGCAGTATCCTACGCAATATTAAAATTCAACAGAAACAATAAAGTCTTGGCTGATGGAATAGTCATCACCCCATCCCATAATCCCCCCGAAGATGGTGGTTTTAAATACAATCCACCTTCTGGAGGGCCAGCCGATACCGATGTAACCTCCTGGCTCGAAAAAGAGGCAAATAGGATCATGGAAAACGATCTTGATGATATAAAATGGGAGCACTTTGCTCATGCAATAAAGAGTTCACAGATAAAAAAATATAATTTTATGAAAGAATATGTTGATGATCTCATCTACGTTTTAAATATCGAGAAGATATCATCTTCCGGGATAAAAATTGCAGCAGATTCTCTTGGAGGGTCCGGGCTTGATTATTATGGCTATATTGCAGAAAAATATAAACTTAATATCGATCTGTACAACAACTTTTATGATCCAACCTTTAGCTTCATGACTGTTGATAAAGATGGAAAAATAAGGATGGATTGCTCCTCACCATATGCAATGGCTGGGCTTATAAATTTGAAGGATAATTATGACATAGCCTTTGGTAGCGATCCGGATTTTGATCGGCATGGGATAGTTACAAAAACTGGTGGACTGATGAATCCAAATCATTACCTTTCCGTGGCCGCCTGGTATCTTTTCAACACGAGAGTAGGCTGGAATAAAGATGCCGCAATAGGTAAGACACTCGTAAGTAGTGCCATGATAGATAAAGTGGCTTCAATCATTAATAGAAAAGTTTATGAAGTACCGGTGGGCTTCAAATGGTTTGTGAATGGCTTGTTAAGTGGCACTCTTGGTTTTGGTGGTGAGGAAAGTGCTGGTGGATCTTTTTTGAGAAAAGATGGACTGCCCTGGAGTACCGACAAAGATGGCATAATCATGAGTCTTCTATCCGCAGAGATTCTTGTAGAAACCGGTAAAGACCCTTACGAACACTACAGATCTTTTGAAGATCGTTTCGGTAAAGCATACTATACGAGACTTGATATCCCATCTACCCCTGAAGAAAAAGAGAAGATAAAGAAACTCTCAAAGGATCTTTTTAAATCTGATGAAATAGCGGGAGATAAGATTTTGTCGGTATTAAACAAAGCACCCGGCAATGATGCCCCCATCGGTGGTGTAAAGGTAGTAACGGAAAATGGCTGGTTTGCAGCACGCCCATCAGGCACAGAGCAAATTTATAAAATATACGCAGAAAGCTTTAAAGATGAAGAGCATTTAAATCAATTGATCGAAGAAGCAAAATTACTAATAAAGAATCTATAATAAGGAGAGATGGTGAATAATAATTTTTATAAAATCCTTTCAGAATACTACGATGAGATTTTCCCTTTTGAAGAAGATACCTATAATTTTTTAAAATTATTCACAAGCAATTCAGATAAAGTCTTAGATATCGGATCCGCCACCGGAAGCTACGTAAAAAGATTCAACAACGACGGTATACAAGCTTACGGCGTTGAACTTTCTTTAGATTTTAATAAAGATTACAGTTTGATTATTTCAGACATGCACCATCTACCTTTCCGTCCGGAAAGCTTCGATTTTATTTTCTCCATAGGGAATACCCTTGCCCATGCAAAATCAAGGTCAGATTTTGCAAATATAATAGATTATGTAATGAAACTATTAAAACCTAAGGGGAAATTTTTATTTCAGATTTTAAACTATGACAGGATCTTAGACAATAACATAAATCGGCTACCTGATATCACGAATGGTAATGTAACCTTTGAAAGGTACTACTCATATGAAAATCCCTCCAAAATAGAGTTTATAGGTGTAATAAAAAATGGAACTCAGACTTTTGAATCGAAAACCACACTCATTCCTATAACATTTGAAGAAGTTAAATGGGTAGCCGGAAAAGTTAAAACAAACTTTGTGCAGTTTTTTGGGGACTTCAAAGGGAAAAAATATTTTAAACCAGATAGTTTCATGCTCATTGCTGTTTTTAATAAGTAAGCCTAATATTATAATGCTTACTAAATTCATCCAATACTGAATTTTAGCAAATGTAGCACCAAATCTTCCTAATAAATTCAAATAAATATACCTTATATTTTTATTATTTTAAGATAGAAATTTCAATTTTATCAAACTTATTATTGACACCATTAAAAAATTAACATAAAGTACTTTTCGAGTATATTAAATTATCCATACAGTATAGAATTAATATAAAAAACAAGGAGATGTAAGATGAGCAAAGCAACAGAAAGAGTAGAGCAGATCTACAACCATGTGGTAAGAAAAAACCCTGCTGAGCCTGAATTCCATCAGGCAGTACATGAAGTACTTTTTTCAATCGTACCATTACTCGAGAGGTACCCTATTTATCTGGATGCAAAAATCCTTGAAAGGATTGTAGAGCCAGAAAGACAGATTATTTTTAGAGTACCATGGATAGACGATAAAGGAGAAGTTCAGGTAAACAGAGGATTCAGAATAGAGTTCAACAGCGCTCTTGGGCCTTACAAAGGTGGCTTGAGATTCCATGAATCTGTTTATGCAGGTATTATAAAATTTTTAGGTTTTGAGCAGATATTTAAAAACTCTCTCACAGGACTTGCCATGGGTGGAGGAAAAGGTGGATCAGATTTCAATCCAAAGGGTAAATCAGATAATGAAATAATGAGATTCTGCCAGAGCTTTATGACTGAGCTTTACAGACATATTGGAGAGCACACAGATGTTCCTGCAGGTGATATTGGTGTTGGAGGAAGAGAGATAGGCTACATGTTTGGACAATATAAAAGGATCACAAATAGATATGAAGCTGGTGTCCTCACAGGGAAAGGGATCAGATATGGTGGTTCCCTTGTGAGAACTGAAGCCACAGGTTATGGTGCCACATTCTTTGTGGAAGAGATGCTCAAAGTAAAAAATGAAACTTTTGAAGGTAAGACCTGTGTTGTTTCTGGTTCAGGTAACGTCGCCATCTACACTGTGGAAAAAATCCATCAGCTTGGCGGAAAAGTCGTGGCTGTATCAGATTCAAATGGCTATGTAATGGATCCAAAAGGGATAGACCTTGAATTGCTGAAACAATTAAAAGAGGTGGAAAGAAAAAGAATCAAAGACTATACACTGTATCACAAAGATGCAGTTTATAAAGAAAATGGAAATATCTGGGAGATTCCATGTCAGATAGCAATGCCATCTGCCACACAAAATGAACTTAACGTTAAAGATGCAGAAATTCTCATCAAAAATGGCCTGATAGCAGTGGGCGAAGGTGCCAACATGCCATGTACACCTGACGCTGTGGATCTATTCATCAAAGCTGGTGTACTTTTTGGACCGGGTAAAGCTGCGAATGCTGGCGGTGTTGCCACTTCAGGGTTGGAAATGGAACAGAATGCAAGTAGAAGCAACTGGGATTTTGACTACACAGAGCAAAAACTTAAAAAGATCATGCAAAACATATTCCAGGCATGCAAACAGACATCTGATGAATTTGGATATCCACAGAACTATGTAGTTGGAGCTAACATTGCGGGATTTAAAAAGGTTGCTGATGCAATGTTAGATCTTGGTGTAATTTAAAAAATATCATTTTTGATATAGGGGTGGGGACTGATCTCCATCCCCTCTTTATGGCTATACCAAAACCTTATTCTTTCCAGTTACTTTTGCCGAATAGAGATTTTGATCCGCACAGGCTATCATACTATCTATATCGACCTTTTCGTAATCACTAATACTACAGCCACCGATGCTACAGGTAACCTTAAAATTGACATACCTAACAAGCTCCTCCTCAATGGCGATCCGGAACCTCTCCAATATTTTAAAAAGATCCTCTTGGGTTGTTCCAGGAAGGATAATGAGGAATTCCTCCCCCCCAAATCTTCCAAAAATATCGTAATCCCTCTTTTTGCTTTGGACTATCTCGGCAAACTTTTTCAATACAAGATCCCCGGTGGGGTGACCATAGGTATCGTTTATCCTCTTGAAATTATCTATGTCAAAGATCCCTATGGAAAGAGGGGTCTTACTCCTTTTTGCCTTTGAGATTTCCGTCTCAAGAGTATGTATGAGATACCTTTATCTTTTATCTTGACATTTGTCAAAATAAATTTTAAAATTTACTTCTATTAAAAAAAATAATAACAGGTATAACCGTGATCAATGACATCAAAACAACTTTCCGTTTAAAAAATTTTATTCTTCTACTTATAATCTGTGTGTCATTGCTAACCTATTTTGTTACCATCTTTCTATTCTACTATATTCAGCAAAAAAATATAAAGCAGATGGCCATAAAAGAGTATGAAAGATGTGTGAAAAACATAAACACTTTGGAATCCGAATTTTTTAAAAACAGAAATCTATCCACAAATCATATAAAACAGGTAGAAAAGGCACTTGGTCTCAAATTCACCCCCTCAGAACTAAAACAACAAGAACTGATGAGTGAAGATGGGGTCTATCGTTTCTCATTAGAAAAACGTTATGATAAAAGCTGCCTTAGTTGCCACATTTCTAAAAAAGAGGATGATCTGGCTGGTAGCTTCTTAGTAACAATCGATTTTAAAGATGTGATATCAAGCTCAAAAAAACTCACATTACTTTTTTTTATATTACTCTCACCTATTCCGATCTTTGGTGCCATCTTTATAGCTTCCATTGTTAGTAAAAGAATCGAAAATATTAAAACCCAGATATTAAAGGAGATCGATAATATAAACAATGTAAAAGATCTAACTAGAGTTGAAGAGATAAAAAAGAATACAATATTCAAAGAGCTCGACGATATCTTTGATGGATTGAATAGATTTCTTAAGAAAACAAGAGAAACTGCTGTGGATAGGGATATACTTGAGTTAGAAATTAAGATACTCAAAAAATTCCTTATCACATCGGAGGTTATAAGAGATTGGAGAAAATATGTACTATCATTGATAGTAGATATGAATAAGATTATCGAAGTGCAATTAGCATTTAGTCTTTTCAGGGTAAATGAAAACGATTTCTGTCTCGAATTTTTCTGGACAAAACCACCATCTGAAGAATTAAAAGAGTATGTTGAAAAGTTAATAGAGATCCGGTGCAAAAACTTTTACTCTCAATACTGTCATTTTAAAGCGATATCTATCCATCACTCTGTAGCCCCCTCAGATAGATGTGAAATTTTTCATCCTAGTATCCTACATTTTGAAACCAAAAGTTTTATACTTGATGAACCTAAAATAGGTGGCATTGTAGGGGTGGGGATAAATACCAAAGATGTTGAGGATAAAGCTAAATCTCTTGTTATCGAAGGGATACTCACTACCCTTTTAAATGTCATAGGCTCTGTAAAAGCGATTGCAAAGTACAACAAAGAGTTAGAGTATTACTCCACAAGGGATAATATCACAAATCTTTTTAACCAAAGGATCTTCTGGGAGCTGTTAAACTATGAAGTCGCAAGGGGTAGAAGACACAACTATAAATTCGCCGTGGCGATCATTGATCTCGATAATTTTAAATTTTTAAATGACAATTTTGGCCACGACATAGGGGATAGTTTCCTATCTGGAGTAGCAGAAGTGATAAAAAAGAATGTTAGATTAGGGGATATTGTAGCAAGGTACAGTGGCGATGAGTTTACCATAATAATGCCAGAAACAGATAGCAACGAAGCTTACAACATCTCCAAAAGAATTTTGGAAAAGATCGAAAAATTTACACTCAATCATAAGGATAAACAGATAAATATAACAGCATCCGCAGGTTATGCCATCTTCCCCGATCATGGTGATGATGCAAAAGAGCTTTTCGCATTTGCCGATACTATGCTTTTTAAATCCAAAACGGAAGGTAAAAACAAGGTATTAAAACCGAGCGATGAAGATATTTATCGCGTCAATAAGCTGATCAGCGAAAAATCGTTCCAGATTACAAGAGCTATAGATGAAAACAGGATAATCCCATTCTTCCAGCCGATAATCGATTTAAAAACAGGCTCCATAGATTTTTATGAGGTGCTCTGTCGTATAGACATGGGGGATAAGATAATTTCCGCTTACGAATTTATCGAAATAGCAGAAAAAACCGGCAACATCATAAAAATAGACTACATAATGATGGAAAATGCCTTTAATATCTTGAAGAATCATCCAGGTAAAACCTTGTTTATAAATCTATCGCCAAAATCTCTTATTATCACAGAATTTATACCAAAGGTGATAGATACAACTAAAAGATACGGTATAAACCCTGAAAATATAGTTTTCGAACTTACCGAGCGGGACACCGTACGAAACTTATCGATACTTGAAAAATTTGTTGCTAATTTAAGATCCGAAGGGTATAAGTTTGCCATAGATGATTTCGGCTCCGGGTTCTCCTCATACGACTACATCAAAAGATTCCCGGTAGATTACGTAAAGATAGATGGGGAATTCATAAAAAATATCCTCACCAGCTCAAAGGATCTCGCCATAGTCAAGAGCCTTCTGATACTCACCGAAGAGTTTGGGATCAAAACGATTGCTGAATTTGTCGAAAATCAGGAAGTGCTCGGAAAGCTTAAAGAGTTAAAAGTAGATTACGCCCAAGGTTACCTCATCGGTAAGCCCGATAAAAAATTATAGTTAATAGGAGGAAAAATGAAAGCTTTGGAAAAATTAAAAAGAAAGATCATATTGGGGGTTGTTGCAGGCCTTTTTTTTGAATTCTTTGCAATTTTACTTCTTCTTTTTTTAACAGGTGAGATTAACTACCCAAAGCTATTATTTGTCTCTATTCTAACTGCTATAGTTGTAACAATCGTAGCCTATCTCATAACAAAATACAGATTAATACTCCCCCTTGAAGATATAAAAGATGCATTGGAAGAGATATCCACAGGGAACCTTGCTTTAAAAATAGATCAAAAATCGGATGAAATAAAAGATTTGACAGAATCTATTTCAAAAATCACCACCAAATTCAACGAGATAATAGACAACATTTTCAATAC
>NZ_JBMFQS010000016.1:0-12061 GCF_049968475.1 Calditerrivibrio sp.
GAAGAGGAATATACATAACTTATCCCTCTTTGTCAAGTAGTTTTTTTAAGTTTTTTTATTTTTTTTCTTAGGCCTTACCTGCGCTTCCTAACACATTGATATTCTTATGCTTATAAAGCTTCACCAATTCCTCTCTGGCAGGCTTTAAATATTTCCTTGGATCAAACTCCTGCGGATTCTTCGCAAGATACTCTCTCACCTTAGCAGTAAAAGCCAACCTTCCATCACTATCTATATTAATTTTACACACAGCGCTTGCCGCAGCTTTTCTTAATTGTTCCTCTGGTACCCCCACAGCACCCTCCAGCTTACCACCATATTTATTTATAAGCTCTACATATTCCTGCACTACAGAAGATGCACCGTGAAGTACAATGGGGAAACCTGGTAATCTTTTTTCAACCTCTTCCAAAATGTCGAATCTAAGTGGTGGCACTTCCTCTCCCGGCTTCACCTTAAATTTGTATGCACCGTGTGATGTACCAATCGATATGGCAAGAGAATCCACTCCTGTTCTGGCAACAAACTCCTCCACCTGAGCAGGATCTGTATAATGGGAATGCTCCGCCGAAACATCATCTTCTATACCGGCCAACACACCTAGCTCCCCTTCAACTGTAACATCAAATTGATGAGCGTACTCCACAACCTTTCTGGTAATAGCGATATTTTCCTCAAATGGCAGGTGGGATCCATCTATCATAACCGATGAGAATCCATAATCAACACATGACTTGCATATCTCAAAACTATCCCCATGATCCAGATGAAGGGCAATTGGAATTTTATGTCCCATTTCCTCAGCCAGCTGCGTGGCACCCAAAGCCAGATACCTCAATATAGTGGCATTTGCATACTCCCTTGCCCCTTTTGAAACCTGTAAGATAACCGGAGACTTTGTTTCCACACAGGCCTGAATTATAGCCTGCAACTGTTCAAGATTGTTGAAATTATAGGCTGGAACAGCGTATTTCCCCTCCATAGCCTTTTTAAACATCTCTCTGGTATTCACCAGACCTAATTCTTTGTAACTGACTGCCATAAGACCTCCTTTTATTATATATTAAACTTTTCAAGGATGTAATTACCAAATGGTGGACAGATTACCCCTTTTTCTGTTATAAATCCACTTATCAGATAATTAGGCGTAACATCGAAAGAGGGATTAAAAACCTTAGTTTCATCTGTGGCTATTTTTGTGCCAAAAACCTCCCTCACCTCATAAGGTGATCTTTCCTCAATCTTAATAAAACTCCCATCCTTTATTGACATATCAAAAGTACTGATGGGTGCTGCAACATAAAAGGGGATTTTGTGGTGCATTGCCAGTACCGCAATGGAATACGTCCCTATCTTGTTTGCAGTGTCACCATTTGAAGCAATTCTATCAGCACCAACAATTACCTTATCGATTTTACCAAGACTCATTAAATAGCCAGCCATATTATCACATATCAAAGTGCAATCGATCCCATCCTCCATTAATTCATAAGCTGTAAGTCTTGCCCCTTGCAGATATGGCCTTGTCTCATCCACATACACATGAATCTTTTTACCATCTTCAAAAGCTGCCCGTATGACCCCCAATGCAGTACCATAGCCTCCTGTGGCAAGGGCACCAGCATTACAATGGGTAAGAATATTTTCACCATCATTTATCAATTCGTTACCGTTTTTACCAATCTGTTTGTTGATTAAGATATCCTCTTCATGTATTTTTTTTGCTAACTCCAAAATGTCACCATAATATCTATACTCATTAAGAGATCTTCGTAATGCCCACTCAAGATTTACCGCCGTGGGCCTTGTATTTATCAATACGTTGTATATCGTTTCGTCATCAATCCCTTTTATTTTACCCAGAGCAAAACCATATGCAGCCGCCACCCCTATCGCAGGAGCACCTCTTACAACCATATCTTTTATGGCTTTTGCAACATCGTAAACGGAACTGCACTCAACATAGATCTTTTTAAATGGTAGTTCCCTCTGATCTAGCAAAAATAGTTTATCGTTTTCCCATATAATATGACTATCCACCACCACACCTATATAAACATATTTATATTCATGATGATCTCTTTCAGTTTCACTCTTGCCATATCTGTATTGTCAGTACTCAAACCAGGCAGAACATAACCATAGTATTTCAAACCAAACCCTTCAAGCAGATGTTTTGCCCAATCGGAAACAGATTTACCATGATCCCTGTTTGGGGATCCCTGCGTTAGAATAAAGAACCCTTTTGCTCCCTCTTTTAGCTTTGTCCGTCTATTTGCATCCTTTAAACAATACCATCTATCCAGAAAAAGCTTCATCTGCCCCGTCACAAAACCGTAATAGTTGGGACTAACAACCACAAAAAGGTCTGTCTCCACGAATGTGGGAAGTAGCTTTACTAAATCATCATTTACTACACAAAAGCTGTTATTTTTTCTGCAAGACAAACAACCCTGACACCCTTTATATGACATATCATTTAAATTTAAAATCCTTACACTATCACCCTTATCTAAAAACTTTTTTTCAAGCTCTGTTGCAATAAAAGAGCTATTACCATCTTTTCGTGGACTACCATTGATAATGACTATATTCATCTACGCGCCCCCTAAAGAAAAAAGTTTCTCATAAACAGGACCATCCGGTGTTAATTTGCTCTTGTAAAATGATATGGATGGTACAGTAATAGTAACCGGAAAAAAGGTCTCATTGGCAATTGAAATCTGCCTACGAAACAGATCCAGATCATCTACTTTTTTTATTCTACAGACCGTTATATGCTCTTTAAAAGGTTTTCTGTCGTAATTTATTCCAGATTTATCCAAAAAATCTTTAAGCTGTTTATAATAATCTAACAAATGTTGTGCTTTATACTTTATAAAAAGGATGGTGGGGTTATTCTTAAAACTGAAATAATCAAAACAGGTTATCTCTAAATCAAAAGGGGTAAAGGCTACGGTCTTAAAATAAGCTTTTAACTCATTAAGATCCCCACTGAAATTTTCAAAAAAAAATAGAGTGGAGTGTAGTTGTGATGCAGGTATAAATTTACCCACCAATATATCTCTAAATCCTGAAGCATATTTTAAAATCAAATTTCTGTTTTCCTCTTTCAAATCAAGAGCAATAAAACTTCTCACCTACTCTTCAACCTCTTTATAATAGTATCGAATACGTATTTAGCACTTCTTTCCCTAATGGCATCCCTGTCGCCAGAGAAAAGATGTTCTTTTACCTCCACTTCCCCATCGATATCAATGGCAGTATATACAAGCCCCACAGGTTTCTCTGATGTCCCCCCATCTGGGCCAGCTATACCAGTGATGGCAGCCGCAACATCTGTATTGAAAAGTTTTTTACACCCTTTTACCATTTCTAAAGCCGTTTCTTTACTTACAGCTCCATAATTTTTCAACGTCTCTTCGGATACACCCAAAAGATCAACCTTTACATCATTTGAATATGACACAACAGAACCAGCAAAGACTTTTGATGAACCAGGGATATCTGTGATCATTTTGGACAACAATCCACCTGTACAGCTTTCCGCAAAGGAGATCGACTTTTTTCTCTCATTTAGCATTCTCAAAAGTATCACTCCTATCGATTCGTCACCTTTGCCGATATAAAATCTATTTAGCTTTTCGATTAGATTTGTTATAAAAGCATCAAAGACTTCTTTATCTGTTGTCCTAACCCTAACAATAATCTCCCCTTTAGATACATTTATAATGCACTCCATATTAGAAGGAATCCCAATCTCCCTTATCACCTCATCCACATCCGACTCAGGTAGTCCGGCAAATCTGATATCTTCCATAAATATCTCCGGGAGATTAAAATGCTTTCTAATAAAAGGAACAACATAATCATCAAACATAGGCTTCATCTCATAAGGTATCCCCGGTAGAGATATCGAGAATGAACCATCTTTACCACAGATAAAACCCATTGCGGTACCTTTACTGTTTGGCAGTAATATAGCTCCCTCAGGTAAAAGAGCCTGTCTTTTGTGGGATTCTTTTATGGAAACACCTCTTTTGGTGAGAAGATCCTCAATATGCTTATAGGCAGTATCATTAAACTGCAATTCAACTCCAGCAGCTTTTGCTATTGCTTCTGCCGTCAGATCGTCAAATGTAGGTCCAAGGCCACCTGTGGTTATAAAAAAATCGTATTCAGAGAAACAGTTTTTAAAAGTTTCCACCATTCTACCCAAATCATCTGGTATAGGAGCTATCAGATCTACTGTAACACCGATCTGGTTTAGTCTTTTAGCCAGATATGCAGAATTGGTATCCACTATACTGCCGGTAAATATTTCACTACCTACTGCAATAATAGCAGATCTCACCATATCACAGAGCCCACAATATCAAAAGATAAGCTACCAAAGCGTAACCCGCTGCCACCAGGTCATCTAACATAATCCCCAAACCACCCTCAAACCTTTCCACTAAGTTTGCAGGATAAAGCTTAATAATGTCAAATAGCCTGAACAAGCCAAATAAAATTGGTAATTTTATTATCATAGAAAAAGTACCTAAAGGTGCAAAATATATCAAAAGATAAAATGCCGCAATTTCATCAATAACCACTTCTTTAGGGTCTTTTTCCTCCGAAAGGGATAAGTAAAATTCAGATGCAAAATACCCCAAAACAAGTAACCCTATACCCACCAAAAGCACAACAAACTTGCTAAAAAAAAGATTTACTAAAAAATAGATCGGTATTGCCACCAACGTCCCAACTGTCCCTGGAGCCCAGCTTGAAAAACCTGTAAAAAACCCTGTTGCCACTGTAGTATAAAATCTATCCATAAAAACCTCCTTATAAATCTATCTTTTTTAATATCGTTTTTAGATCTATCTTCCCTTCATAAAAAGCTTTACCAATGATACAGCCGAATATATTGTATCTCTTCAACTCCCATATATCTTCCTCCCCTTTTAGCCCTCCAGAAGCTATCACCGGAAAAGGGGATCTATTCGATAGATCAACTGTAGCCTTCACATTGATTCCAGCAAGCATACCATCCCTGCTTATATCAGTATAAATAATAGCCGCCACATCATATTCTTTGTAGCTATCTATAACATCTATAGCTGTAAGGGAACTCTTTTCATACCAACCATCGGTGGCTATATAACCATCTTTTGCATCTAAACCTAAAATAACCCTTTCCGGATATTTTTGCAATACTTCCTTGGTAAAATTAACATCCTTGACAACCGCTGTACCGAGGACAACATAATGAACGCCGAGGTTAATATAATCCTCAAACCTCTTTATATTCCTGATGCCACCACCCACATCCACGGATAGGTTGGTATGTTTAACGATATTTTCGATAACATTATAATTTACCGCATCACCTTTTTTAGCCCCATCCAGATCCACAATATGAACTCTTTTAACCCCCATATCTTCAAATTGTTTTGCCACATCTAAAGGGTTTTCAGAATAGACCTTAAACCTATCCATATCCCCTTTTTCAAGCCTGACAACCCTGCCTCCCAGTAAATCTATTGCAGGAATTAACAGCATCTCCACTCTCCAAAATTTTTCAATATCCTAAGCCCCTTATCCTGACTTTTTTCAGGGTGAAATTGCACCGCAGCAATATTATCTCTAACAACCATAGCGGAGAAATTATCGATATAATCACAACTTATAATAGTTTCCTCCACTACCGGGGCATAATAAGAATGCACAAAATAGAAATAGGTACCATTTTCGATACCATCAATCAAAGAATGTCTTTTTAGAATGTTGATCTGATTCCAACCCATATGAGGAATTTTAAACCTACCCTTCTCCGGGAACCGTTTTACAGTCCCCTTAAAATATCCAAGCCCTATCTGCTCACCAAACTCGAGACTTTTTTCAAAAAGAAGCTGCATCCCAACGCAAATACCTAGAAAAGGCTTACCTGAAGCGATAAAAGATTTAACTGAATCTATCAGCCCCCTATCAATAAGCCCTTTCATACAATCACCGAATGCCCCAACACCCGGTAATATAAGTTTATCTAAGTCTTTTATGTCTCTTTCATCGGAAACTATTTTTGCATCTATACCAAGCTTCTTAAAGGCATTATAAACACTTTTCAAATTTCCCATTCCATAATCCACTATACCTATCATTCCAGCACACCTTTCGTAGATGGGATATCCTCCCCTTTTATCTCCACAGCCATACGAATCCCCCTTGCCACGGCCTTGAAAATTGCCTCCACAATATGATGTGTGTTTTCACCATACCTTTTTACTATATGCAAATTACATTTCGCATTGTCGGAAAAAGCCCTGAAAAATTCCTTGAAAAGCTCCACATCCACATCCCCCACCTTCCCTGAATAATACTTCACATCATAATTTAGATAACTTCTGCCACTAAAATCTACAGCCATCTCCACCAACGTTTCATCCATTGGAAGAAGAAAAAAACCGTATCTTACGATCCCTTTTTTATCCCCCAACGCCTCATAAAAACCTTTCCCAAGGGCAATCCCAATATCTTCAAATGTGTGATGCCAATCTATATGGGAATCACCCTTGGCTTTTAGTTTTAGGCCAAAATCACCATGTTTTGCAAAAAGGTGTAACATATGATCGAGAAAACCACATCCCGTAGATATTAAAATCTCTTTATCCTCATCAAGGGATAAAGAAAGCTTAATCTCCGTTTCATTTGTAACCCTTATTATCTCTGCCTTTCTACCCACATTTCACTCCAAACAAAAAATAGACTTTATTTTTACTAAATTTTAGCTTAATATCAAGAAAAAATAAACAGAAATTTTTATCTTTCGAGGTTTGTAATGAAATATATTAAAGAGGTTATAAGCAATTACTCGCTGACGGAAAAGGACATTCAGAATTTGATCTTTATGGGAAAATTCATGCTTGAGTATGCTGACCAGTTTGTGGATGAGTTCTATGATTACATGATTTTAAAGATACAGCTTCCGGATTCTATGACCCCTGATGTGATTCAAAAACATCAGGATATGCTTAAAATCTGGTATAAAAGATTTTATGAAGGGAAGATCGACAACAAATACTTGGAATATCTGGTAAATATCGGAAATACCCACATAAAATTCCATATAACCCAGGATATGTTTAATATAATGTCGAATTGGGTAAGACAATGGTTTCATGAAAAGATTTTTCAGAATGTATCCGATGATATAAAAAGAAAAGAGCTCCTGTTTTCGATGCATAAATTAATGGATATAAACAAAGACATCATATCGGATGCTTACTATACCACAGAAATTAAAAAGTATTCAGTCTTTTTATCCTTAAGGGATTTTATCATATCAGTTAGCGAAAGGATTGAGTTCGTTACCCAGATCATTATTTTATCTTTTCTAATTTTCTTAACAATATCAGCCGCAGTTTACTTCCTATTTGATATGGTGGTTCTCATGAAGATGAAGCCAGATTTTTTTATAATCAAGGCCCTCAGTTCACTTTTAATGATATGGGTTTTATCTGAACTTTTATACACAGAGATAAACATAATAAAAGGAGCAAAGTTTAAGATAAGTACCTTTGTGGGTGTTGCTCTGATAGCTTTTGTGAGGGATCTTTTGATTATGACCCTTGAGCACACCGGTAGTATAGAAAAATTGCTTTTAATTATACTATCTATTACCGTTTTAGGATTGGTATACTGGCTTGTGACCATAACAGAGACAAAAGATAAACCAAGGAGATAAGATGATAGGAATTCTTAAAAAGATTTTTGGTAAAGATGAAAGTGAAAAATATATTAAAAAAATAATGCCAATAGTTCAAGAGATAAATAATCTGGAATCAGAGATATCAAAACTTTCAGATGAAGAGCTCAGAGAAAAAACAGATTATTTCAAAATATTACTCTCAGAAGGGAAATCCCTTGATGATATTCTGGTGGAAGCCTTTGCGGTGGTGAGGGAAGCCTCAAAGAGAACACTTGACATGAGGCATTTTGATGTACAGCTCATAGGTGGGTATGTACTTCATAAAGGGGCAATTGCTGAGATGAAAACAGGGGAGGGTAAGACCCTTGTGGCTACTCTTGCCCTATACCTCAACGCCCTTGAAGGGAAAGGTGCCCACCTGGTGACCGTCAATGATTACCTGGCAAAACGTGATGCACTCTGGATGGGTGCAATTTATCTTTTTCTGGGTCTTACGGTGGGTGTAATCCAGCAAAATGGAAGCTACCTTGTGGAATGGGACAACAAAGAAAAATTCACCACCAGGCTTGTCCCCTGTGAAAGGGTGGATGCCTACGCCGCAGATATCACATACGGTACAAACAATGAGTTTGGATTCGATTATCTAAGGGACAACATGAAATACAGTTTGGAGGAGTACTGCCAAAAAAATCTAAATTTTGCCATAGTGGATGAGGTGGATAGTATCCTGATAGATGAAGCAAGAACACCTCTTATAATAAGCGGTCCCACTGAAAGCTCTGTGGAGATATACTACCATATTGATAAAGTTGTGAGAAATCTATCAAAGGATACAGATTATACTGTAAATGAAAAGGATAAAATAGTAAAACTCACCTACGAAGGGATCAGTAAAATAGAGAAGATCCTGAATATCGAAAACCTTTACGATGCAAAGAATATCGACCTATTGCATTATATCAATAATTCCCTCAAAGCCCACAACCTGTTTCACAAGGATGTGGATTATGTTGTGCAAAATGGGCAGGTGGTGATAGTGGATGAATTCACCGGGCGTTTGATGCCAGGAAGAAGATATTCCGACGGTATCCATCAGGCTATCGAAGCAAAAGAAGGGGTAAAGATTGAAAGTGAAAATCAAACACTTGCTTCCATCACCTTCCAGAACTTTTTCAGGATGTACAAAAAACTTGCCGGTATGACTGGTACAGCCGCCACAGAAGCCCAAGAATTTATGGAGATCTATGGGTTAAAGGTTGTCCCTATACCCCCCAATCGACCTATGATAAGGGTTGACCACCCGGATCAGATCTATAAAACCGCCAAAGAAAAGTATGATGCTATAGTAAAAGAGATCATAGAGATGCATAAAAAAGGTAGACCTGTTTTAGTTGGTACAGTATCGATAGATAAATCGGAGTATTTAAGTAAACTACTGTCAAAAAAGTTAGTCCCCCATCAGGTTCTAAATGCAAAACATCATGAAAAAGAAGCAGCCATTATCGCAAACGCCGGAGCCAAAGGGGCTGTAACAATCGCCACAAACATGGCAGGAAGGGGAACCGATATTAAGATAAATGAAGAAGTTAAAAACCTGGGAGGGCTTCATATCATTGGTACAGAAAGACATGAATCCCGCAGAATTGACAATCAATTAAGAGGTAGATCCGGAAGGCAGGGGGATCCAGGATCTTCAAGATTCTTTCTAAGCCTTGAAGATGATCTTTTAAGAATCTTTGGATCCGAAAAGATATCATACATCATGGATAAGTTGGGGATGAAAGAAGGGGAGCCAATAGAGCACCCACTCATAAATAAAGCCATCGAAAATGCCCAGAAGAAGGTTGAAGGGTTGCATTTTGAAATAAGAAAGCACCTCTTAGAATACGACAACGTAATGAACCAACAGAGGCAGATAGTATACGGACTGAGAAAAAACATATTATCAGATGACGAAATTGAGCAGGTAATTGTGGAAGAGATTCACAACCTCGCTGATATAATGATAGAAGATTACATTTTATCTTCTGACACCGCTGATTATGATGGATTAAAAATGGAAATCGAGAAAGTATTTGATATAACAGTAGATGAACTACCCCAAGCCAATCGAAAAAATACATCAACCCTGAAAGAAAAAATCGTTTCTTTAGCACTTAAAAAATTAGATGAAAAGAAAGAACTATTAGGAGAACATTTCGCACCTGTAATCAGGTTTGTAATGATAAACACCCTTGATTCAAAATGGAAAGAGCATCTACTCACAATGGATCACTTACGAGATAGTGTAGGTCTCAGGGGCTATGGGCAAAAGGATCCACTCATAGAATACAAAAAAGAATCTTTCAACATCTTCACAGATATGATGAGGCGGATCTATTACGAGACAACAGAGCTCGTTTTTCACGTACAGCTGAAATCTGAAGAGGATATTGAGCTTAAAGAGGAAAAAAAACAAAAATTAAAAGAGGAAAAGAAAGATATATTCTCCGATGAACCATCAGAAGAGAAGGTAACCCCCATCAAAAGAGACACACCTAAAATAGGAAGAAACGACCCCTGTCCCTGTGGTAGCGGTAAAAAATACAAAAAATGTTGCGGAAGTGATGGTTCCACCTCTGATACTGAAGAGTAATAATCTTTTATTTGAGTTTGCAGGGAAGATATTAATTAGATTGCTAGTGTTTGATTTTTATACTTTTTTACTCTTAAAAAACTTGACAAATAATTTAAAAAGATTATAATTTAACTACTGAGAGGTGAAGATGTTGCTTGAGATTCTAAAATACCCGGATCCCCGATTACGGGTAAAGTGTAAGCCTGTTGATAAGTTTGATGAGGATTTAAAAAAAATTGTAAATGATATGGCTGAGACAATGTACAATGCTCCTGGTGTAGGTCTTGCGGCCCCACAGGTGGGTATTGATAAGAGATTATTTATAATAGATATATCAAAAGAGAAAAATGATCTTAAGGTATTTATCAATCCAACCATTTTAAAAATGGAAGGGGAAGTGTGTGATGAAGAAGGGTGTTTAAGCGTACCAGGGGAATACGCAAATGTAACAAGGGCTGAAGTGGTGGAAGCTGTTGCGCAGGATATAAATGGTAATGAATTTATTATAAAGGCTGATGGCCTTTTGGCAAGGGCTATCCAGCACGAACTGGATCATTTAAATGGTACATTGTTTTTAGATAGACTTCCAGCATTTAAAAGGGAATCTGTGAAAAAACATATAAAAAGAAGACAGCTTGCCGGAGAATATTAAATTTTAATGATTAATAATTTTATGCTATAATAATATCAGACAAACTAAAAAAAGGAGGAAAAGATGCCAATAGCAGATTTAGTAAAAAGTGCAGATTTTAAATCAGAAAAACATGTACCAGTAATTGAGTGTCCCAATGGGCTTAAAAAGGGTGAGTATTCAGTAATTGAAGTAAGCGTAGGTAAAGAGATTGCCCACCCAAACACCACAGAGCATTACATAGGTTGGATTAGCCTTTATTTCAAACCAGCAAGTGGGAAACCAGTATATAATCTTGGTAGAGCAGAGTTCCTTGCCCACGGCGAATCCACTGAAGGTGCAAACAAAGGGCCAGCCTATACAAACCCGGTGGCGTGCTTCAAAGTTAAGCTTGAAGAATCAGGCACACTTGTGGCAGTCAGCTATTGCAATATCCATGGTTTGTGGGAAAGCCAAGTAGACGTAAATTTTTAACAATTTACCATAAATATTCTTAAAAAAAGGGGGGCATCCCCCTTCTTTAATTTATTCTAAAATCAATGATATTATTTAAAATTATTTTTCATTTGTTTTGACTACTACTGAATATACTAAGCTTTCTACCCCCAAATTTAAATCTTACTTTTTGCCTGCTTAAATTTCATATTGCAACTACAAAAAAAATATTATAAAAATTTAGTAAGCAAATCTGTATGTATATTATCAATAGGAGGGGTAGAAGGCTTCCTATTAATAGTCAGCAAAAAGAGTTTTTTTAGGAAAAATGTTACAGAGGGATATAAGTAATGTACGTATGGAACAATCAACATGAAATCACTCTGCAAAGTAGGTTAAACGAGTTAATCCCAAAAATCCAAGAGTTTAAGATACTGGTTGGATACTTCTACTTCTCTGGATTAGACGCTATATACGAAGGCTTAAATAAAAACCAAGATATTAATCTTAAAGTGCTTGTTGGATTAGATGTAGATAGAGGCAGTTATGAACTTTACGAGTATGGATTAGAAGGGAATCTATCCCATGAAGATAGATTTAAAGCTTTTTTAAACTCTTTAAAAAGCGTTTTTAACAGTAAAGAATTTGACACAAAAGAGTTTGAAGAGAAAGCAAAGTTTTTCTT
>NZ_JBMFQS010000017.1:0-9068 GCF_049968475.1 Calditerrivibrio sp.
TGCGATCAGGGAAGGTGGTAGGACGGTTGGTGCTGGCGTTGTTACAGAGATTATCGAGTAATAGAGGAAAAAGATGAGAGAGATAATTACTTTGGCTTGTACAGAGTGTAAAAATAGAAATTACACAACTACCAAAAATAAAAAGACTACTACTGGTAAGATAGAGTTAAAAAAGTATTGTAAGTTTGATAGAAAACATACAATTCATAGAGAAACAAAGTAGTGGTAAGATAGGCCAATAGCTCAATTGGCAGAGCACCGGTCTCCAAAACCGGGGGTTGGGGGTTCGAGTCCCTCTTGGCCTGCCATTTAAAGGGGTATGTTGTGGAAAAGTATGTAAACTTTATAAAAGAAGTAAAAGAAGAATTAAAAAAGATTGTTTGGCCTACAAAAGATGAAACTATAGGTACAACTACTGTTGTAATTGTTTTTGTTGTACTTATGGCAATCTTTTTAGGTGTTGTGGATGTGGCTTTGTCTAAAATCATACAATTTATAGTAGGTTAGAATATGTCTAATAAACAATGGTATGTTGTCCACACTTACTCTGGGTTTGAGAAAAGGGTAAAAAAACTTTTGGAAGAAAAGATAAAGAATGAGAATCTATATGATTCCTTTGGGGAAATCCTTATACCAACTGAGAATGTGGTGGAACTCGTGAAAGGTACAAAAAAGATCAGTAAGAAAAGTACTTTCCCCGGCTACATTCTTGTGAATATGGTTATGAATACTGAAAATTGGCATAAGGTTAAATCGATTCCAAAAGTTACTGGATTTGTAGGCGGTGTCAATCCTGTTCCAATACCTGAGCAGGATGTAAAAGCTATGATTGATCTGGCTAAATCAGAAGCTCCAAGGATTGCAATGAAGTACATCAAAGGCGATGTCGTGGAAGTTATAGATGGGCCATTTCAAGGATTTACAGGTGTTGTTGATGAGGTAAATACTGATAAAGAGAAGGTAAAAGTAATTGTAAGTATTTTCGGTAGACAAACACCAATAGATTTGGATTTTTTACAAATAAAAAGAGTAGGATAATCGGAGGATATAAATGGCTAAAAAAATAATGGGGCAAGTAAAACTTCAAATCCCAGCAGGAAAAGCAAACCCATCACCACCCGTTGGACCAGCATTGGGTCAGAGGGGTGTTAATATAATGGAGTTCTGCAAGGCTTTTAATGCAGCAACTCAAAATATGGGGGATATGATCATCCCTGTCATCATCACAGTTTACGAGGATAGGTCTTTTACATTTATAACTAAGACACCTCCAGTAACTCAGCTTATTAAAAAAGAGCTGAAAATTGAAAGCGGTTCGGATAACCCAAAAGCTAAAAAGGTTGGTAAACTTACAAGGGAACAGGTAAAGAGAATCGCTGAGATTAAATTGCCCGACTTGAATACAAAAGATATCGAAACAGCTATGAAAATTGTAGCTGGATCTGCCAGAAGTATGGGCGTAGAAGTAGAGTTATAAGAGGTGAATAAAGATGGCTAAAGTTGGTAAAAAATATAAAATGGCATTAGAAAAAGTTGATAGATTAAAGTATTACGACTTAAAAGAAGCTTTGCAACTTGCAAAAGAAATTGCGTTTGCAAACTTCGATGAGTCTGTGGATGCGGCTATTAAGCTTGGTGTTGATCCAAGACATGCCGATCAAATGGTGAGGGGCTCTGTTACTCTTCCCCATGGTACTGGTAAGCAGGTGAAGGTACTGGTATTTGCTAAAGGGGAGAAGGCAAAAGAAGCTCAGGAAGCAGGTGCAGATTACGTTGGTGATGATGACCTCGTCAAAAAGATCCAGGAAGGGTGGCTCGACTTTGATAAAGTGGTGGCTACTCCAGATATGATGGGTGCGGTTGGTAAGCTCGGTAAAATTTTAGGACCTAGAGGATTAATGCCCAATCCCAAGGTTGGAACAGTAACAACTAATATCAAAGAAGTGGTTAAAAATCTTAAAGCAGGTATGATCGAGTTTAGAGTTGATAAAGCTGGTATAATTCATGCTCCAGTTGGTAAGAAAAGCTTTGATGTGGAAAAGCTGGAAGAAAACTTTAAAGCATTGTTGGAAACATTAATTAAGGCTAAGCCAGCATCTGCCAAAGGTCAATATGTGCGTGGAATTGCAATATCTACGACAATGGGGCCCGGAATAAAGGTTGATCAGCAGAAGGTCTTAGCTGAGATATAAGTTTTGAAAGTAATTCTGGTTAAAGAAGCAGGTAGCTTTGTGCATAAATCCTGCGGAAACCGGTTGTAATAGATACGGCCGGAGTTAGGAGGACAACTTGAAGAAGAGTGATAAACAACTGTTAGTGGAAGGGTTGAAGGCCAAAATTGAAAAAGCTAACGCAATCTTTCTGGCTGATTACAAGGGGTGTACATTCCCTGAGTTAACAGCAATTAGATCTGCTATAAAGTCAACGGGCAATGACTTTAGAGTAGTTAAAAATAGACTTTTGAAATTGGCTTTAAATGCTAATAATATTACACAATTAGATGCTGATTTAAAAGAGCAAACCACCTGCACAATCGTTTTTGGAGAGCCCACAGAAGTAGCCAAACTATTGAAGAAGTTTTCAAAAGATTTTAAAAAGTTTGAAATAAGATCTGGATACTTTGAAGGACAGAGGTTGTCAAAAGATGACGTGATAGCCCTTGCCGATCTTCCATCGAGAGAAGAGCTTCTTGGAAGAATGCTTGGATCCATCAATGCACCAGTTAGAAATTTTGTTTCTCTGCTTGCAAATGTACCAAGAAGTTTACTCAATGTGCTTAATGCTATTAAAGACAAAAAAAATTAATGACGGAGGACTTAAATGTCTATAACTAAAGAACAAGTGATTGAATTTATCGAAAATATGACAGTAATTGAGCTTGCAAATTTTGTTAAAGAGCTTGAGGAGAAATTCGGTGTATCTGCTGCTGCTCCAGTAGCAATGATGGCTGCTCCTGCTGCGGCTGCTGCAGCTGCTGAAGCTCCAGCTGAAAAAACTGAATTTGATGTAATTCTTACAAGTGCTGGGGCTCAGAAAGTTCAAGTTATCAAGGTTGTTAGGGAGCTTACAGGTCTCGGACTTAAAGAAGCTAAAGCTCTTGTTGATGAGGCACCAAAACCTGTTAAAGAAGGTGTGAAAAAGGAAGAAGCTGAAAAGATTAAGGCTGCCCTTGCTGAAGTTGGCGCTACTGTTGAAATTAAGTAATTGCTGTACATATTTGTTTCTGGAGGCGTAATGCCTCCTTTTTTTACTTTATAAAAAATAAAAATATAAATAAATCCTACAGGTGGAGAAATGAATAAATCTACCAATTCCATCCAAAGAGTAAGTTTTTCAAAGATTAAAAAAGTTTTAGAAATGCCTGACCTCGTTGAGGTTCAAAAGAAATCATATTTGGATTTTCTTCAATTAGATGTACCTGCAGATAAAAGAGAAAATAAGGGTCTTGAGCAGGTATTCAGGGATATTTTCCCTATTACTGATTTCAATGAAACTGCGGTTCTTGAGTATGTAAGCTATACAATCGAGAAACCAAAATATGACGCAAAAGAATCTATCATCAGAAAAACATCATATGCAGCACCTCTAAAAGTAAAGGTGAGACTTGTATGCTATGAAAACACCGAAGATGGTTCTGAAAAAGTAGTTGCATCTGCCAAAGAATCTGATGTTTATCTCTGTGATATTCCACTCATGACGGATAGAGCTACTTTTATAATAAATGGAGTAGAAAGGGTTATTGTTAGCCAGTTGCATAGATCTCCTGGAATATTTTTTGAAGATTTGACTGCTGGAAAGAGTGTTGTTGAAAAACACTTGTTTGGTTCGAGAATTATACCATACAGAGGTTCATGGATAGATTTTGAATTTGATACAAAGAATTTTATTTACGTAAGAATCGATAAGAAAAGAAAAATTCTTGCTACAGTTCTTCTTAGGGCCCTCGGTCTTTCTGAACAGGATATATTAAACACATATTATAAGACTGAAGTGGTTAGATTTAAAGGGCTGAATTTTGAGAGATATTTTGAGCCTGAAAATCTTATTGGTAGAAGGAATAGCTTAGATATAAAAGATGAGCAAACTGGTGAAATAATTTATAAAGCGGGACATAAGATATCAAAGGGGATTATTAGAAAACTTACAAAAGCTGGTATTAAAAAGATGGATTGCCAGTATGAGGATATTTCTGAGACTTTCTTTGCAGAGGACATTGTTACTAAAGATGGTGAGCTTCTGGTGAAAGCAAATACTAAAATATCTACAGAGACACTTGAAAAACTTAGAGAGAATGATATCGAAGAGTTTAAAGTATTGCTTATCGATAGTAAGGGTAGCGACACAGCCATCAGGGATATGCTGGAAGCTGATAAAATAGATAGTACTGAGGAAGCCTTGCTTGAGATATACAAAAAGATGAGACCCGGAGAGCCGGCAACTGTAGAAACTGCTAAAACATATTTCGACAGCTTATTTTTCAATGATAAAAAGTATGACCTCTCCAGGGTTGGTAGATTGAAAATTAATAAAAGGCTAAAGCTTGACAAGCCTCTTGATCTTACAACCCTCACCAAAGAAGATATTGTTGAGACGATAAGGGTGTTAAACAATATAAGGCTTGGTGAAGACGATGTGGATGATATAGATCATCTTGGACACAGAAGGGTTAAGGCAGTTGGTGAACAGCTCCAGAACCACATCCGTATAGGAATGGTCAGGATGGAGAAAACCGTTAAAGAGAGGATGAGTATACAGGATACAAAGGATCTAGGTCCGCAGGATCTTCTGAATGCAAAACCTTTATCTTCATCGATAAAAGAGTTTTTTGGTAGCTATCAGCTCTCGCAGTTTATGGATCAAACAAATCCATTAAGCGAAATTACCCATAAAAGAAGGCTGTCTGCATTGGGACCTGGTGGTCTAAACAGGGATAGAGCAGGGTTTGAAGTGCGTGACGTACATACATCCCACTACGGAAGGCTTTGCCCTATTGAAACACCTGAGGGGCCTAATATTGGTTTGATTACCTCTTTGACCACATACGCAAGGGTAAATGAATATGGTTTTATCGAAACACCTTATAGAAAAGTGGAAAATGGTAGAGTTACCGACGAAGTTGTATACATGTCTGCAATTGAAGAAGAGGATTATTTTATAGCCCAGGCTAACGCCAAGCTCGACAGAGATGGCAATTTTTTAAATGAATATGTTATTGCAAGGAAGAAGGGGGAGATTGTCACCGTTCACAAAGATGAAATACAGTTTATGGACGTTGCCCCAAACCAGATAATTTCGGTATCAACTGCATTAATACCTTTCCTTGAACATGATGATGCAAACAGGGCTTTGATGGGTTCAAACATGCAAAGACAGGGTGTTCCTCTGATAAGGACTGATGCACCTATTGTGGGTACAGGACTTGAAAGGAAGGTGGCCATAGATTCTGGAGCTGTGCTTGTGGCAAAAAGATCCGGAATTGTTCAATACGTGGATGCTAAAACTATTATTATTGGTTATACCGATGGAGATGATTTTGGTATCGATGTTTACGAACTTGATAAATATAGAAGAACAAACCAGGATACCTGTATCAATTATGTCCCTCTCGTTCAGAAAGGTCAGAAGATTGAAAAGGGGGATATTATTGCAGATGGACCTGCCACAGATAGAGGTGATCTTGCTCTCGGAAGAAATGTGGTGGTGGCATTTATGCCATGGATGGGTTACAACTATGAGGACTCTATACTAGTTTCACAGAAACTTGTAAAAGAGGATGCATATACATCGATACATATAGAAGAGTTTGAAATAGAAGCAAGGGATACCAAGCTTGGACCAGAAGAGATAACAAGGGATATTCCAAACGTTAGCGAAGAGGCTTTAAAGGATCTGGATGAAAGTGGAATAATTCGTATAGGTGCAAAAGTAAAAGAGGGTGATATACTCGTAGGGAAAGTTACACCTAAGGGTGAATCTCAGACTACACCCGAAGAAAAGCTTTTAAGAGCGATTTTTGGTGAGAAAGCTGGAGATGTAAAAGATGCATCCCTTAGAGTGCCATCCGGTATATCCGGCGTTGTTATTGATGTGGTTATTATGACCAGAAGGGGTGTGGAGAAAGATGATAGAACTGTCAAGATAGAAAAGGCGGAGCTTCAGGAGATACAGAGAAATTATAAAGTAGAGATGCTCAGTCTTGATGAAACGAGAAAATCTGCCATAGCAAAGATTTTAGAAAATAGAAAACTCTCAAAAGCAGTTACGCTAAAGGGTGAATCTTATAAAAAAGGTTCTTCAGTACCATTTCAGGTACTAAAAGATCTGGATTATACAGAACTTTATGGCTTACCTTTTGAGAAAAGAGAAGAGATCGAGCCTGAAATAGAAAAGATAAACAATAAATACTATGCACAGCTTAAATGGATAGAAGAGAAGTTTAAAGATAAAAAATCTAAAATAGAAAAAGGGGATGAGCTACCTGCCGGAGTGTTAAAATCTGTAAGGGTATATCTTGCCGTTAAAAGAAAATTGATGGTGGGAGACAAGATGGCTGGTAGACATGGTAACAAAGGTGTCATCTCAAGGATCCTTCCGGAGCAAGATATGCCATATTTACCAAACGGTGTGCCTGTGGAGATAGTGTTAAATCCATTGGGGGTTCCCTCAAGGATGAACGTTGGTCAGGTTCTGGAAACCCATCTAGGATGGGCGGCTAAAGCTCTGGGACTTTATATCGCTACACCGGTATTCGACGGCGCTAAAGAATCTGACATTAAAGAGCTGCTTAAAAAAGCTGGTTTTAATGAAGATGGACAGACTGTACTATATGATGGTAGAACCGGTGAGAGGTTTGAACAGGAGGTCACTGTTGGTGTGATGTACGTAATGAAGCTACATCACCTTGTGGAAACCAAGATGCACGCAAGATCCACCGGACCATACTCTCTCGTTACCCAGCAGCCACTTGGTGGTAAGGCTCAATTTGGTGGTCAGAGATTGGGAGAGATGGAGGTTTGGGCACTGGAAGCTTATGGAGCATCAAATATTTTACAGGAGATGCTCACTGTTAAGTCTGATGACGTGGAAGGTAGAACCCGTGTTTATGAATCTATAGTGAATGGTAATTTCAGCTTCAAACCAAGCATGCCTGAGTCGTTCCATGTTCTGATTAAAGAGATGCAGGGTCTCTGTCTGGATGTGGAATTGGTTAAAAAAGAAGATCTAAATAATGATGAAAATAATTAATGGAGGGCTAAATATATATGGCAAAAGATACTTACAATGTGGAAAAAAGCCCGACTTTTTTTGATGCTATTAAAATTAGAATAGCTTCACCTGAGAAAATAAGATCATGGTCACATGGTGAGGTGACCAAGCCCGAAACGATAAATTACAGAACATTCAAACCTGAGAGGGATGGACTTTTTTGTGCTAAAATATTTGGGCCTGTAAAAGACTGGGAATGTCTCTGCGGTAAATATAAAAGAATGAAACACAGGGGCATTGTTTGCGAAAAGTGTGGCGTTGAGGTTATCCAATCCAAAGTTAGAAGGGAGAGGATGGGACATATTGAGCTTGCTACACCTGTAGTTCACATCTGGTTTTTCAAAAGTTCCCCCAGCCGTATAGGTACAATTCTTGATATGAGTGTAAAGGATATAGAGAGAATTGTATATTTTGAATCATACGTTGTCATTGATCCCAAAAATGTCAAAGAAGTAAGTGAGAACGAGATAATTAGCGAAGATAGATACCGCCAGATTATTGCTAAATATGGCCCAAATTCAATTGTTGCAAAAATGGGTGCTGAAGCTATCAAAGAACTTTTGAAAAAAATAGATCTGGATATAGCTATACCAGAGCTTAAAACTGAACTGAAAGAGACATCCAGCGAGCAAAAGCGATTGAAGATTGCCAAAAGACTCAAAGTTATGGAGGCCTTCAGGAAAAGTGGTAATAAACCGGAATGGATGGTTTTGGATGTAATACCTGTAATCCCACCAGAATTGAGGCCACTTGTTCCACTGGATGGTGGAAGATTTGCTACAAGTGACTTAAATGACCTTTATAGAAGAGTGATAAACAGAAATAATCGATTAAAGAGACTGATAGAGTTAAATGCCCCTGAGATAATTATCAGAAATGAGAAGAGGATGCTTCAGGAGGCAGTGGATGCCCTTCTGGACAATGGAAGAAGGGGTAGAATAATTAGAGGCTCCAATAAAAGACCTCTTAAATCTCTAAGCGATATGATAAAAGGTAAACAGGGTAGATTCAGACAAAATCTACTTGGTAAAAGGGTGGATTATTCTGGTCGTTCAGTAATTGTGGCAGGACCACATCTTAAGATGCACCAGTGTGGTATTCCAAAACTTATGGCTTTGGAGCTATTCAAGCCTTTTATATACTACAAGCTTGAAAAAGAAAAAGGTATTGCCCTTACTATAAAGCAGGCTAAGAGGATGGTAGAAGAACAGAGGGAAGAGGTATGGGATGTATTGGAGGAGGTAATCAAAGAACATCCTGTACTTTTAAACAGAGCTCCAACACTGCATAGACTCGGTATTCAGGCTTTTGAACCTGTTCTTGTGGAAGGTAAGGCTATACAGCTACACCCGCTGGTCTGTCCTGCTTTCAACGCTGACTTTGACGGTGACCAGATGGCTGTGCATGTACCCCTTTCAATTGATGCCCAGCTGGAAGCTAAGGTACTTATGCTGGCCCCATACAATATACTTTCACCTGCAAGCGGGAAACCTCTGGCTGTACCTACTCAGGATATGGTGCTTGGTATATACTATTTAAGCCGTGGAGTAAAGAATGCCAAAGGTCAGGGGATGGTATTCAGCTCTCAGGAAGAGGTTATTATCGCTTATGATCAGGGTGTGGTGGACATAAATGCTTTTATCAAAGTAAGAATTAATGGGAAAATATACGATACCACCACAGGTAGAGTAATACTCTATCAGATAGTTCCAGAGGGGATTCCTTTTGATGTTATAAATGACGTTCTGGAAAAGAAAAAGATTACAAAGATGGTGGAAGAAATATACAACAAGTTGGGTAAC
>NZ_JBMFQS010000018.1:0-8560 GCF_049968475.1 Calditerrivibrio sp.
TACCATGGTCTACGTGACCTATCGTACCTACGTTAACGTGAGGTTTCTTCCTCTCGAACTTCTGTTTTCCCATAAAATCCTCCTATCTTTTTCCTTTATACTTTCGATTTTATAATTTCATCTGATATGTTTTGTGGTACCTCTTCATAATGATCGAATATCATAGTGTAGGTGGCCCTACCCTGTGTAAGAGATCTAAGAGAGGTAGCGTAGCCAAACATCTCTTTTAGTGGAACATTGCAGCGGATAACCTGTGCGTTACCTCTTGCTTCCATACCTTCTATTCTTCCCCTTCTGGAGTTTAAATCACCCATTACATCACCCATATACTCATCCGGAACAACCACTTCCACCTTCATTATTGGTTCAAGTAAAACAGGGGATGCTTTTTTACATGCCTCTTTAAATCCTATAGAAGCAGCTATTTTAAACGCCATCTCAGAAGAGTCAACCTCATGATAAGAACCATCTAAAAGTGTAACCGCAACATCAACTACCGGATAACCTGCCAAAACACCTGTATCCATAGCTTCCACAATACCCTTTTCAACTGCAGGGATATATTCTTTTGGAATAACCCCTCCAACAATCTTATTTATAAATTTGAATCCAGCACCAGGCTCCTGTGGCTCCACTTCCAATACAACGTGACCATATTGACCTCTACCACCACTCTGTTTGATGTATTTGGATTCATATGAGGATTTTTTCTTTATCGTCTCTCTGTATGCCACCTGTGGGTTACCAACATTCGCCTCTACTTTAAATTCCCTCATCAATCTATCAACAATAATTTCAAGATGAAGCTCACCCATACCAGAAATTATCGTTTGACCAGTCTCTTCATCCACTTTTACCCTAAAAGATGGGTCTTCCTGAGCAAGCTTATTAAGGGCCATAGAAAGCTTATCCTGATCCGCTTTTGTTTTAGGCTCAATTGCCACCGATATAACTGGCTCTGGAAATTCCATGGACTCAAGAATAACTGGTTTATTCTCATCGCAAAGGGTGTCACCGGTAATTGTATATTTCAAACCAACAGTAGCACAAATATCACCTGCATAAATCTCTTTGATCTCTTCCCTCTTGTTGGCGTGCATTTTGAGCAAACGCCCGATCCTTTCCTTTTTACCTTTGGTGGAATTAAGAACATAGCTACCAGCTTCCAACCATCCAGAATAAACCCTAAAATATGTAAGCTGACCCATATAAGGATCTGTCATAATCTTGAATGCAAGGGCAGCAAATGGCTCATCATCACTTGTATGTCTGACAACATCATTACCATCAAGATCTTTACCTTTTACAGGAGGGATATCAATCGGAGATGGAAGATAATCCACTACGGCATCAAGAAGCAATTGCACCCCTTTATTTTTAAAGGCTGTACCGCATATCACAGGAGTAAATTTTATCTCAATTGTCCCCTTTCTGATGGCCGCTTTAATCTCCTCTTCAGTAATCTCTTCACCTTCGAAATATTTATTCATCAACTCGTCATCTATTTCACATACCCTTTCTATCATCTGGATACGATACTCTTCTGCCTTTTCAAGATATTCGGCTGGAATTTCTCTGTATTCATATTTCGCACCCAACTGATCCCCTTCCCAAACTACCGCTTTCATTTTAACGAGATCCACAACACCCACAAACTTATCTTCCGCACCAATAGGAATCTGAATCGGAAGAGGTTTAGCACCTAATCTATCCACCATCATTTTGACCACATTATAAAAATCAGCGCCAACTCTATCCATTTTGTTAACAAAAGCAATCCTTGGGACCCTATATTTGTCAGCCTGTCTCCATACAGTCTCAGACTGAGGCTCAACCCCACCAACGGCACAGAAAACAGCACAAGCACCATCCAAAACTTTAAGGGACCTTTCCACCTCAATAGTAAAATCTACGTGACCAGGTGTATCGATAATATTTATTCTATAGCCGTTCCAGAAACATTGGGTTGTGGCTGAGGTGATGGTAATTCCCCTTTCCCTCTCTTGCTCCATCCAGTCCATTGTGGCAGTTCCTTCATGAACCTCACCAATCTTGTAATTTACACCCGTATAATATAGAATTCTTTCTGTAGTTGTAGTCTTACCCGCATCAATATGAGCCATAATTCCTATATTTCTCTGCTTTTCCAAAGGATACTGTCTAGGCACAAGATCCTCCTATTACCATCTAAAATGAGCAAAAGCTTTGTTTGCTTCTGCCATTTTATGGGTATCTTCCCTTTTCTTAACAGCAGCGCCTTTATTGGCATAAGCATCCATCAACTCGGAGGCCAATCTCTCTGTCATCCCTTTCTCTTTTCTATTCCTTGCGGCAGAGATAATCCATCTAATAGCAAGAGCCTGTTTTCTATCAGCCCTAACTTCCACTGGCACCTGATAGTTTGCACCACCTACTCTTCTTGATTTAACTTCCAAAAGTGGTTTCACATTTTCCAACGCCTTCTTGAACACGGAGATTCCATCTTCTCCTGTTTTAGCCTTGATTATTTCCATGGCATCATAAAAAATCTTTTCAGCAACAGATTTTTCACCATCGTACATAAGGCTATTGATAAATTTAGTAACAACTACTTCACCATAAACTGGATCTGGCAAAACTTCTCTTTTTTTAGCAACTCTTCTTCTAGCCATTTAAAATACCCTCTCACTTCTTAGCTTTTTTTACGCCATACTTTGAGCGGCTCTTATTTCTATTCTTTACGCCTGCAGTATCCAAAGTACCTCTAATGATCTTATACCTTACACCAGGTAAGTCCTTAACCCTTCCACCTCTTACCAGAACAACTGAGTGTTCCTGTAGGTTATGTCCAATGCCGGGAATATATGCTGTTACTTCAATCCCGTTTACCAATCTAACCCTTGCAACCTTTCTCAAAGCAGAGTTAGGCTTTTTTGGAGTGGTGGTATACACCCTAACACAAACTCCTCTCTTCTGAGGGTTGTTTTTCAAAGCAGGAGATTTAGTTCTATTTAAAACCACCTCTCTGCCGTGTCTCACTAACTGATTCAAAGTTGGCACTTAGCACCTCCGATTTTATCTACAAACATTTTTGTCATTTTTAAACATAAATATACCTTTTAAATGAGCTTACCAATATAAAGAAACATTTTTCAAGTGTCAAGAACTTTTTGATCAATAGTAATAATTAGAGATTATTAACGCATTTTTTCTGATTTATGACAATCATTACACTTTTCCAGAGCTGCATGGTAGCCATTTTTAGGCCACTCTTTATGGCAGGAAAAACAATTGTTGCCACAACCATCAGAATTTGGAACATTTATAACACTTAGTTTTTGCTCTCCAACTTTATGGCAAACGAAACATGTCCCAAGAGACTGATGAATATCGTCTTTTTTAAGTTTTTCATGACAGGAAAAGCAATCTCCGGCACATCCTGCATTTAAATCAAAATTTATGAATAGAATAGATCCCAGAAGTATTGCTGCACAGAGTCCAGATAAAGCTGCCCTTTTCTTGTTAGACATAAACACCCCCGTTCATAACATATAAAATTTTCATCTTTTAGAAATACTATTTTTTTCATAAAATCTTCCACTACCTCACTGCCATATTTACTCTTCAAGCTTTCAATATTTACTCCATCCACCATCCTGATTCCAAATACAACATCTTCGATAAAACATTCTGCAATTGGGACCTCATATTTTTCTATAATATATTGTCCTTTGATATATTCTTCAACAGTTCCTTTATTACACCACCTAATCCGGGCATCTTCACCATTCATCATACTGTGGGCAGAAATACCAAATCCGATATAGTCCTGCATCTTCCAATATTTAGTATTATGTTTAGATACCTTCCCATTTTTAGCAAAATTTGAAATTTCATACTGAAGAAACCCTCTGGAATAAAGAAAATCTATAACATCATTAAAAAATGTCTCTGCGTCAGTATTTTTATATTCACTCAAAAAATCTGTATCAAAGGAGTAGTTGTAAGCGGATATATGTTTGATGGGATAATTTGTTAATATTTCCAATGTATTTAATGTAAAATCATGATTAGCAGTTGGTATATCATAGATAATATCGCTATTTAATTCTAATCCATAATTCAAAATCATTTCTATAGCCCTCCTGGCCTGAAAAGAGCTGTGAACTCTTCCCAATAGACATAAGACATGATCAAATAATGACTGAATACCAAGACTTATTCTATCGACGCCGTAATCCTTTAGAAGTTTCAACATATCTTCTGTAACACTTTCAGGATTCATCTCTACAGTAAATTCTTTTAGATTGATAACAAAGTTTTCATAGATAGCTTCAAGCAATACTTTCATATTTTGCAATTTCAACGTGGAAGGTGTTCCACCGCCGATATAGATAGTATCAATGCTAAGACCTTTATAAGTTTTAATCTCCCTTAATATTGCATTTATATAGGCATATTCGGTTTCTTCGTTGTGTAAAATTGAATAAAATCCACAATATCTACACTTAGACTTACAGAATGGAATATGAAAATAAAGCCCATAATCCTTCATGGGTCAATTTAACTTTTTAAGTAATTCTTTATAATCTTCGATAAATTGCTTTAGGTTATTTTGCAATTCCCAGAATAATCCCACAACCTTTTTCCCATACTCCGTAAGCTGGGCACCCCCTCCATCTTTTCCACCCGTAGTTTTTATGACAAGTGGTTTACTCCCCTGATTATTCATAGACTCCACCAGCTCCCATGCATGCTTGTAACTCATCTCCATAGATTTGGCAGCCTTTGAAATAGAGCCATATTGTTCAATACGCTCAAGCAGAACAACCCTCCCAAAACCTATAAATGTGCCGTCAACACCATCTATCCAGATTCTACCTTTAAGAGTAAAATTTTTTACAGCTACTGACACATCCTCGGGGGTTTTATCTTTGTTCTCAGGATCGAATTTTGGTTTACTTTTCATTACAGATATCCTTAATGTCTTTCAAATCTGAATCGATGGGAAACCCGGTGGTTGTAAGATAATCCCCAACCATTATACCACTTGCCCCGGATTTTAGAATGATTGATTTAGATCTCTCATTAAAAACTCTATTTCTTCCCCCACAAATCCTAATCTGTCTATCCGGAAGTATAAACCGGTAGATAGCAATTATCTTTAATGCTTCAATCTCTGACATAACTGGTCTATCTTCCAGAGGGGTACCTTTTATTGGGTTAAGAAAATTTATTGGTACCGATTGTACGTTAAGGGATTTTAATTCATAGGCCAGCTCTACTCTATCTTCCCAACTTTCCCCAATACCAAAAATACCACCGGAACAGACATACAATCCTAACTCCACAGCATCTTTAACAGTTTTCACATCCTCATCATAATCATGGGTGGAACATATCTTTGGGAAAAATGTCCTGGAAGTCTCCAGATTGTGGTGAAAACCATTAAGACCTGCATCTTTAAGCCTCAAAAGCTGATCCTTTGTCAAAATACCCGCCGATATATCCGGCACCAAACCATAATCTTTGATCAGCTTTACATCTTTTAAAATTCTATCGAATGTCTCTTCATCAAGGGTTTTACCACTTGTAACTAATGCAAATCTTCTAACACCTTTACTTTTGTAAAACTCAATAGCATCTCTTAATTTCTTTTCACCTATATACTCATAAACAGAAGATTCCGTTTTATAATGGGCTGATTGGGCACAAAACTTACAATCCTCAGAGCAAAGCCCACTTTTTACGTTGGCTATCGAACAAAGATCTATTTTACTGGAAAAAAAAGCTTTCTTAATTTCATATGCGGCATTTAGTAAAGGCTGTATATCATCTTCCGGGAAATCTATTAGAAACCTTATCTCTCCATATGAAATATCTTCCCCGGAAAGTACTTTTTCTTTTATCCTTTCAACCATATTCATACCTATAAAATATATTTACTTAAATCTTGTTTAGCAAGAATAGTTTTTAATTTACTCTCAACAAATACGCTATCTATAACAATTTTAGCAAAATGTCCAAAAGGAGCCTCATAAGAAATATCTTCCAGAACCTTTTCTATAATGGTATGAAGCCTTCTTGCCCCTATATTCTCATTGGTTTTATTAAGCTCAGTGGCTATCTCCGCTATCTTTTCTATCCCATCATTAGTAAACTCAATCTCCACATCATCCGCCATCAAAAGATCCCTGTACTGTTTTGTAAGAGCATTTTCAGGTTCTTTAAGTATTTTGATAAAATCCTCTTTCGTAAGGGAATCGAGCTCCACTCTGATCGGAAATCTACCCTGCAATTCCGGGATGAGATCCGAAGGCTTTGCTATATGAAATGCCCCAGCTCCTATAAATAGTATATGATCAGTTTTAACCATACCGTATTTTGTCATAATTGTGGATCCTTCTATGATAGGTAAAAGATCCCGTTGAACACCCTCTCTTGAAACATCCCCACCTTTTGTATAACCCTCTCTGGAACATATTTTATCAATCTCATCTATGAATACAATTCCAGAATGTTCCACCTTGTAAAGGGCATTGCGCTTTACCTTTTCCATATCCAACATTCTATTGGCTTCCTGCTGCTCCAACTGAATCAACGCATCCTTTACCTTCATCAACCTTCTCTTCTTTTGCCCGGGGAAGATATTTTTAAATATATCCTGTAAATTAGATGAGATTTCATCAATTCCAGTATTGGTAAGAATTTCTATTTGAGGATGCGACTCCTCTATGTCAATCTCTACATCTCTATCATCAAGCTTCCCCTGATGGAGCATCTTTCTAAATTTCTCTTTTGATTCTGCAATCGAATTCTGATCAACATAACCTGTGGGAACAGGTAATAATCTATCCAGTAAAATATCCTCTGCTTTCTTCCTGGCCTCATCCAGTACCTGCTCTCTCATTCGAACTTTCTCTTCTGAAATGGCTATCTCCACTAAATCCCTTATTATAGATTCCACATCTCTACCCACAAAACCTACTTCGGTAAATTTACTTGCTTCAACCTTGATGAATGGAGATTCTGTAATTTTAGCCAATCTTCTTGCTATTTCAGTCTTCCCCACCCCTGTAGGCCCAATGAGGAGTATATTTTTGGGTGTGATATCGTCCCTCTTCTCCTGGGGCAATTGTAATCTTCTCCATCTGTTTCTCAAAGCTATTGCAACAGCCTTTTTAGCTAAACTCTGACCTATTATATACTTATCAAGTTCTGCTACTATTTGTTTTGGTGTCAAATGCTCCATCACACTTCCTCTACAATAATTTCTTTATTGGTATAAATACAAATCTCACCGGCAATATCTAAAGATTTTTTTACTATTTCGGTCGCATCAAGGTCTGTGTTGTTTTTTAAAGCATACGCCGCAGCAAATGCATAAGGTCCACCGGAACCAATAGCCGCTATTCCATGCTGGGGTTCCACAACATCACCATTTCCAGTAATTATATACATGCTTTCTTTGTTGGCAGCTATCATCATAGCTTCCAGACTTCTTAAATACTTATCTGTCCTCCAATCTTTTGCTAGCTCCACACAGCTTCTCAAAAGCTGACCACCATGCTCATTTAATTTTTTTTCAAATCTTTCAATAAGAGTAAATGCATCCGCCGTGGATCCGGCAAAACCGCAAACAATCTCCCCATTATAAAGACGTCTGATTTTTTTTGCATTATTTTTCAATACAGTATGTCCAAAAGTAACCTGACCGTCAGCACCAATAGCAGTTTTATCATTTGTTTTAACACATATCACCGTAGTTCCTTCAAACATAAACTCTACACTCCATTATTTATCGTTGGCTCTTTGCACTCATCAAAGATACATCTTTATAATTTTTTTGCAATAAAATTTTATATTCAGCAGATAAAGCATTTTAGATAGCCTTGAGGGTATTAGATTTTAAGGAAATGGCGGATCAGGGACTTGAACCCCGGACACTGCGGATATGAGCCGCATGCTCTAACCACCTGAGCTAATCCGCCATATATCAACAAAGGCAATAGCCTGAGATTACTTTGGTTGCGGGGGCAGGATTTGAACCTACGACCTTCGGGTTATGAGCCCGACGAGCTACCAAACTGCTCTACCCCGCGTCAATGGGATTGGTTATATATATCCATTTTCCCACTTTGTCAACTATTTTTCTTCATTAATCTAAAAAATATATATTATCAAAAAGTTATCTCCTGTATCTACTGTTTAATATCTTTATAAACCCTCACTATACCATAATAAAGGGTTATAAGAAGGGCAACAAAAAGAAGCACAAACAATATAAAGATACCCCAATAAGGATCTGCTTTTAGGCTGGTGATAAGCAAACTATCAGGAATTTTTTTGATAAATACCACAGATATAACAGCAAGCACCACCACTATCCATAACAGGAATGTCCCCAACATATTATTGTCCATCAATAAATTAAATATCTTTGCTTCATGGCTATACAAAAACCAAAAACCAACAAAATATTTATAAGAGTAGTTATGAAAAAACTACCTTTACCAAGCTTGTACATAGCAATTCTGGTATCTTCAAGTAAACTCTTTCTAATCTTGGAATAAACCATCAA
>NZ_JBMFQS010000019.1:0-6890 GCF_049968475.1 Calditerrivibrio sp.
ATTGTAAATTTAATAAATAATTTTTCACGATTTTTTCACGAAAATTCGTTATTATTATACTAGGAGTATCAGGAGGTTTATATGAGGAGATTTTTGTTCATTGTTTTTTTTATGATATATTCGTTTAATACTTTTGCAGCAATACCTTCCAGTTCGACAAATCCCAGCTACTGTGCTGTGCCACCCTTTTTGCCTGGTAACACTCCACCACTTGTAATGCTGGTGATGGGTAAAGACCATAAGCTATTCTATGAGGCATACAATGATGCTATGGATATCGATCAGGATGGCAAGATTGACATTTACTATAAACACAATTTTGATTATTATGGATATTTTGACCCATATAAATGCTACAAATATCAGAATGATATTTTTGTACCATCTTACAGATCCAATGATAAGTACTGCAACGGTGATGCTTGGAGTGGCAATCTTCTCAATTGGCTGTCCATGTCAAGGATTGATATAATAAGAAAAGTTTTGTATGGTGGTTATAGGTCAACTGATACCACCAGTAAAACAGTCCTCACAGGGACATACATACCACAGGACGCCCATAGCTGGGGAAAAGAATTATATGGTAACAATGTAGTCAAATTAACACCTCTTGGTATACCAAACCAGGGAACCAGACATCTTGTGTGTGTTACATCAAAATCTCAAGGGGCAAATAGAAAACTAAGGGTATTAAAAAACAGTACAAAAAGGATCTGGGATTGGGCATCAACGGAAAGACCTGTATGTGATGATAGACTTGGAAATCCTCAAGAATTTGATTTAAGGGTGGAAGTTTGTAAGAGCGGCCTTTTAGAAGAAAACTGTAAACAATACCCTTCAGGAACATACAAGCCTATTGGGATTTTGCAAAAATTTGGAGAAGGGGATAATATATCAGTTTGCTCTAATAATTTTAGTAACTGTTCATCAGATTCGGATTGTACGATAGGTGGTAAATGTATAAAAAAGAGTGATATCTTTTTTGGTCTTTTGACAGGTAGCTATGATAAAAATATGTCTGGTGGCGTATTGAGGAAGAATATTGGATCTATTGCTAATGAAGTGGATCTTTCTACAGGTATTTTTACCAATACGGCTGGGATCATCAAAACAATAAATAATTTACAAATAGTAGATTTTAATTATACAGATTATACATATAGTGGAGGTTGGAAAACGGATGGGCCAATGACTGAAGGAACATTTAAGTCTTGGGGTAATCCAATTGCGGAGATGTATTATGAAGCTCTAAGATATTTTGCTGATAAGGGTAGTGCAACATCTGCATTTAATGTGACTAATACCGGGACCGATAGCTCACTGGGTTTGCCATATAATCTAAGCTGGAATCGACCATTCAATATGTTTCCACAATGTTCTAAACCTTTTATTATAGTATTAAGCGATATTAACACAAGTTTTGATTCGGATCAACTTCCAGGATCTTATTTTAATCCATCTTTTTCTGGAGATTTAACAGATTTTAATGCCAGTAATATAGCAAACATAATAGGTGAATATGAAAGTATAAATGGGTTAAGCTGGTTTATAGGGCAAAGTGGATCAAATTTTGATACAATATGTTCGTCAAAGAATGCTTCTAATCTCGGATCACTCAGAGGTTTGTGTCCTGAGGAACCAACAAAACAGGGAAGCTATTACCTGTCTGCAGCGGCATACTACGGTTTTAAAGATTTTAAAAACAAATTATCTAAACCAAATGTGTCATCTTTTATGGTGGCTGTGTCATCCCCTGTGGCGGATCTTCAGTTTAAAGTGGGGGGGAAGGATCTAAGGGTTATACCTGTTGCTAAGTCAGTCAGTGGATGTTTAAATGTAAAAAGTAATTGTTACGATAAATGTACAAAAACAATAGACGCAAATGGTCTAAAGCTATCTTGCAATCCAAATGCATTTTGTCCCACAAATCAGATAGTTGATTATTACATAACTAACATCGAATATGATAGCGATGGAAATCTGAAATCAGCAACAGTTAATATAAACTTTGAAGATGTTGAGCAGGGAGCAGACCATGATATGGATGCAATTGCTGAATATAGATTTAATGTTAATAATGGTACATTGAAGGTAAATGTTACCTCCATTTATGCAGCAGGTTGCATTGATCAGGTAATGGGATTTAGTATTTCAGGAACAAACGAAGATGGTTTGTATCTCGTAGTGAAAGACAAAGATGCTAGTTCGGATTTAGTTAATATGCCACTAAGCTGGGAAAAAACCTTTACGGTAACCGGTAATTCTGCAGGATTATTGAAAAATCCCCTATGGTATGCCGCCAAATGGGGAAATTTTGATGACTATGATAAAACAGGAGTACCAGATAAACAAGAAAAATGGGATAAAAATCAGGATGGGGTTCCTGATGCCTACTTTGAAGCATTCGAAGGAAACAAGCTAGCGGATAGCCTTAATTCTATTTTGTCTAAAATTCTGTCAGTTTCTGGGTCCGGTACAGGGGTGGCACTATTGACGGAAAGAACAAGTAGTGCCAGTGTTGCAATGCAGGGTGTGTTTAATGCCAATAGAAATTTTGATAATAATACGAAGGTTGATTGGATTGGATCAGTGTATGGATGGTGGACATATGCATATGGAACAACTGACAATCAGACAATCCAGATACGTGAAGATACAGTAAACGACCATAAATTGAACCTTTTTAATGATTATATCCTTTCGTACCGTTATGATAATTCTGAAGGGATTGTAAGATTGATAATAGATAAAACGCTCGATTCTGATGGAAATGGGACTGGTGATATTCTGATGGACTCATCTGAGTCTTTTGATAAGGTATCACCAATATGGGATTCAGGTTTAATTCTATTAACAACATCTCCGGATAAAAGGAAAATTTTTACTCATGATATCAATATGTCGAATTTCAATTCAACAGGTAAAGTGGATTTTGTCCCTGTTACCATTTTAACACCTAAACCATTTTTCTACTCTTTGTTGGGTGTTGCAGATACTGATAAGGATAAGCTTATAAATTATATCAGAGGGATAGATTATAATGGTTGGAGAAAGAGAACTGTAACTTATAAAGGTAAAACAGGTACCTGGAAGATAGGAGATATTATACATTCCAAACCTCAGCTTGTAAAATACAACACAAATTATAACAACAATTTTGATGTACTATTTGTGGGGGCAAACGATGGAATGTTGCATGCATTTCGGGTGGGGAAAACAAAAAATATAAACGATATGGAAACTAAAGATATTGTAAAATTATGTGACAATAAAGATACAGATACATGTTCAAACGATTTGATAGGGGAGGAGTTGTGGGGATTTATTCCAAGAAACATTATACCTTATCTGAAATACCTAAAAAATACAAATTATTGCCATATGTATTTTGTTGATCTTCCACCATATATAATTGATGAAGGTGATAAAAAAATTTTAATAGGTGGTTTAAGGCTCGGTGGTGGATGCAGTTGTGGAAATAATGAGAGCTATTGTATACAAGGTGAAGCTAATGGATTGTCGTCATATTTTGCGATAGATATATCAAATCCGGAAAATCCAGTTCCTCTGTGGGAGTTCACCAATAATGACCTTGGTTTTTCCTTTAGTGGGCCTGCTTATGTGAAAAGGAATGAAGGTAGATTTATCATCTTAGCTAATGGGCCAAGTGATTATAAAGGACATACGTCGAAAGATTTGAAATTTTTTGTTTTAACATTGAATAGTGATTTTACAATAAATAAAACTACAATATTGGATCCAAATATAAGCAGGGCTTTTTCTGGCAAGCTATTCACTGAAGGGATAGATGTAAATAACGATGGACAAACAGATTTTGTGTTGGCAGGTTATAATCAGACTCAACCTTCTGGAACGAATTCTCAGGGTGGTGTGGTGGTTATACATATAAAAAATGCCAATCCATCGAGCTGGGATATAAATAAAACATATTTAAATTTTGCACAAAATTCCATCACCTCTAAGATAGTTTCCGGAAATTGTTTTGGAAAGCCTTACATATTTTTTGGGTCTGGTAGGCATTTTTATCCTGGGGACAATGAAGGGACTCCTGGAAATAATGATGAAAATTATATATGGGGGATACCGTTTTTATGTGATGTAAATAGTGGATGTCAGGGAACCATAAATTCTGCCCACAGCATAACATTAACTGATGATCCATGTCTGGCATTGCAGGATAATGTTAGTGGTTCTGGAAATAGTGTAGCAAGAACTACAGGTTGGAAGTATCCATTGGAGATAGGTGAAGGGGAATATTTAAAAGAAAAGGTGATTATAGATCCGATAGTATATAAAGACCAGGTGGCAATAATTGCTTCAAGTAAATATAAGGCTGACCCATGTACGATGGAATCAACATCTAAAATCTGGATGCTAAATTGTGCAACAGGAAGGTCTATCAATACTCCTAATGTTTGCTCTGGATACGAAGTTACCGCGAAGCCAGCCGGTATCGCTGTGGATGCCGCAGGAGGACTTGCTCCATTAACTCCACAATTGATTGATCAGAATACAGGTTATTATGCATCACCGGTAGGGGTAGTAGATATTACGGTGGATGAAAATTTAGGTGTTGGTAATCCAGTTAGAAAAGGGAGGATACTATTTTGGATAGAGAAATGAAGCATGGTTTGACACTTGTAGAGCTTCTTGTGACTATTTCTATTTTGAGTATATTGGTTGGTATAGGCTTATATAGCTATAAATCTTACAGTAATAAAAGGGATCTTGAAAATGATATATACAAAATATATAGCTTTGCCAATAAAACAAGAGTTTCTGCTTTTACAGATAAAGAAAACTATTATATTTATCTTGCTGGTGGAGGTTTGAATATAATAATGGATAATGATACCAATGAGTTAAATGGATATATCGAGGTAATAAATTTGAAAATAAAATTCATCAGCGATAACAGTTCTTATCTTTTTGATAAAAATGGATTTTTAAAATCCAATGGCAAAATATATCCGGAAGAGGTCTATGATGTACAATATAATTGTATTCTTTTTTCGGATATGGTATACTTAGGGAAACTAAATGGGGCAAATTGTGAAAAAAACTAAAAATTTGAACGGTTTTGGGTTGGCGGAAGTTTTAGTATCTGTCTTCATTCTTGCGGTAATGTTGTTGGGACTTAACTTTTCATTAATATTGGCTATTGAAAACAATGCTGCCAATTTTATGAGGAATTCTGCATCTAAAATTGCTCAGGATTATTCAGATAAATTAAGAAATGATAATACGACAATATCAACAGGAACTGAAAGTGAATGCAATCCAAATGATGCCAATGATAAAGCGATAGATTATGTCCCTTTCAGGAATGGTAATATTAAATATGAGACAGTATGGAACTTCACCGCTGTTCCTAATACAAACAATAGAATTTACAATTTAAATGTAACTACATGTTATTATTATAAAGGACTAAAAAGGGTAACCTATCAAACCAAAATTTATAAAGGTAAAAGTGGGTTATGAAATTATACAGAGGTTATTCGCTTGTTGAATTGTTAGTTACCATTGCTATTATGTTGCTGGTGTTATCTGCGGTTTATTTGACATACATTTCACTTTTAAAAGGGTATAAAAAAGAGGGAAGTATTGGATCTAAAATAATTGAGGAACAGATTGGACTCGAGATAATCAGAAAAGATATTCTTCTGGCAGGTCTTGGTATTGAAGCAAACATATCACCTGTATCTATCTCCGGTGGTGGAGACAATATCACACTAACTCTTTTAACAACACAGATGGTCTCATCCGATAAACTGCAGGGTTATCTTATGTTAAAGTTTGATAATAACACCAACAACTGGAACGTATTATTGGACAAAAGAGTTAACACTACAAACAATAATATCGTGGTAATTGACGGTAATCGTAAAAAGTGGACTACTGGAACAATCAATTCGAATGCCATCTCCCAAAGTGCTCCATATCCTGAAAACAACTACATAGCTTTTGGTTACCCATTAGAGACTCTTCTAAGTAGTTATAACACAATTGAATACATACTCGGAGGAACACCCCCTTCCCGATGTAATCCTTCCACAAAAAATCTAATTAGAAATGGACAAATAGTAGTTAATTGTGTAAAAGGATTTAAAGTTTATTTCGGAGCCGATACAAACAATGACGGGTCTATAGATAGTTTTTACGACAACCTGAGTGTGGGGGTATTTGATAATTCATCTAAAATTTATGAAAATTTACAGTTGATATCCTTTTACATACTTACTCACGAAGGTAATAAAGATAAGAACTATAACTATGGATCAGATACAGTAAATTTTTACGATAATGATATTGGTGCTAATGTATCATTTAGTTTATCGGGTGTGAGTGATTATACTCGTTACAGATGGAAGGTTTTAAAGGTATCCTCTAAAACTATAAATATACGCGGAGTGGGATTGAGTGATTGAAAAATTTTTAAAGCAGAATAAAAAAGGCTTTTCGTTGATCATTACGTTGATCCTATCTTTTGTGGCACTTGGTTTTATTTCTGCTTTGCTGTATCTTATAATTTCGTCCACATTCTTATCAGGTAAGGGTAAGAAATACACCAGTGCCCTTGAGGCGGCAAAAGGGATAACCGATCAGATAGTTTATCTCATAAACGTTGCAAATAGTGACAGTCAGATTTGTAATCCATCTCCATGTGATAATGGCAGTAATATTATTGGGATTTCAAATCTGCTGGCTGGATCTGGTTACAATGCTAATGCTACTGTTTTAAAAAAAACCTCGTATAGTTATGGTTCCCCTTCTAAAAGTTATGATTTATACCTTATAAATATAAAAGTAAACTCCACCACATCAAAAGACAAAGCGGAAGTGGAGTTTGCTTATGAGGTGGAAAA
>NZ_JBMFQS010000020.1:0-2677 GCF_049968475.1 Calditerrivibrio sp.
TTTAACGATATTTTGCTTTATGTCTCCAACTTTTGCTGGAGATATAAAAGTATTTGCTGTGGGTACTTTATCTTACATAATTGATGAATTAGTTAAAGCCTACAATATGAAGTACCCAAACGACATGGTAAAGATTATCATTGGTTCGGCAGGTAAAGGGTATAATCAGATTGAGAATGGTGCTCCTTACGATATATTTCTATCCGCGGATATGGAATACCCAGAAAATCTTAAAAAGAAAGGTTTTGCGATTTCCGATGTCAAACCTTATCTCATGGAATTTTGGAGGCAGTATGAATAGGTTGGCTGGTGTTATTACTAATTTCCACTCAGTTGATACAATGTCGACTGTGAACGTAAACACAGAAATTGGGGAATTTTGTTGTGTTATACTTGAAAATCCCCAAACGGCAACCTATCTTAAAAAAGAAAACAAGGTTAAGTTGCTATTTAAAGAAACCAATTTTTTTATTTCTAAAAATCAGATTTATAATTTTAACTCGTTCAGAACAATAATTAAAGATATACTCCTGGCTGATATCTTTGTGAAACTTGCGGTAGAATCGAATAATTATTTTTTTTGTGTTTTGATTACAAAAAAAGAGTTTGAAACTTTTGATTTAAATTTAAACGATGAGATTTTTGTTTACATAAAACCGACAAATATAATATTGGAGATTTAAAATGTTTGAGATTTTAAAACAGATTGATTATACTCCATTTTATCTTACATTTAGACTTGCTTTCACAACAACCGTTATCCTATTTTTTACAGGCCTGCCTCTGGCATATCTAATATCATATTCTAAGATGAGATTTAAATCGGTCATTGAAGCTTTGATAGCTCTGCCTCTGGTTTTACCACCTTCGGTTTTGGGTTTTTATCTTCTTTTGATATTATCTAAAAATGGTTTTTTAGGAATGTTTTGGGAAAAGAGTTTTGGGCATCAGCTTGCATTTCATTTTGAAGGGGTAGTGATAGCTTCTGTGATATTTAGCTTCCCCTTTATGGTTCATCCATTATTGTCAGGCTTTAGATCTATAAATAAGACTCTAATTGAAGCATCATACACACTTGGAAAGTCTAAAATGGATACACTTTTTCGTGTAATACTTCCCAATATGAAGCCTGCTATTCTCACAGGCATAATTTTGTCATTCGCTCATACGATTGGAGAATTTGGAGTTGTGCTTATGGTTGGAGGTAGCATTGATGGTGAGACTAAAGTTGTATCCATAGCCATATATGATGCAGTGGAAAAAATAGATTATACAACAGCCCATATATATGCGGCTGTACTTTTTGCATTATCCTTCTTTACATTGCTCGTTGTTTATATGTTTAATAAAAGATTTGAAACGGGGATGTAGTCATGATAGAGGTGAATGTTAGAAAAGAATTGGTGGGTTATAAAGGTAATTTTACTCTGGATGTTAATTTAAAGATAGAAAAAGGGGAGTTTTTGACTATTTTTGGTAAATCCGGTTCTGGAAAGACTACTGTTCTAAGGATGATTGCAGGGCTTTTGGAACCTGATGAGGGTATCATTAGATTTGGGGATAAGATATATTTTGATTCCTCTTCAGGGATCAATTTGCCACCGCAAAAGAGAAGCGTGGGATTTGTATTTCAAAACTATGCACTTTTTCCAAATATGACGGTATATGAAAATATCGTCTATGCAGCAGATAAAAGCCAGTTGTCAAAAGTGGATGAAATATTAAAGCTTGTGGAGCTTTATGATCTCAAAGCTAGATATCCATCATCATTGTCAGGTGGGCAGCAACAGCGGGTTGCACTTGTAAGATCTATCATGAGAAATCCTGACATACTTTTGTTGGACGAACCCCTTTCAGCTCTTGATTTCACGATACGGTTAAAGCTTCAGGATGAGGTAAAAGAGATTCACAGAAGATATGGTTTGACCACCATACTCGTTTCACATGACAAGCCGGAGGTATTTAAAATGTCAGAAAAGGTGGTTTATCTTGAAGAAGGTAAAATCCGAAAGATAGGCACACCCCGTGAAGTATTCATTGAAAAAAATCTATCAGGGAAGTTCTCTTTTTTTGGAACAATCCTAGACATAAGAAAGAGTGATGTTTTTAATATAGTTACTGTTGATATTAATGGTAATCTGGTGGAGGTTGCCACAGTAGAAGATTTAAATATAGGGGAGGAGGTTATTATAGGTTCAAAGGCGTTTACTCCTATTGTTAAGAGATTATGAAACTCATTTGATGTTGTGTTTTTAATTGTATTTGTGTTTATTTTAAAGCTAAACTTAGCAATAAGTTATCGTGATATTTTTTAAGTTAGGTATGAATTTATTGAAAAATAAATTTATGGGATTATAGTATAAACAGTGTTATATTTAATATTTTAAAAAAGGGGGTAGTTATGGACTATCCTGTATAGGGAAGTGAGTCTCTTGCTGGGGCTAAGTTCATTGCCATTGTTGCTGTTTTTAATGTTTTTATATCCTATTTTGCAATCTGTAAGGGTATTTATGTGGTTATCGCTGAAAAGATAGCCATTAAGTCAAACAATCAGGACTACAGTCTGTTTGTCGAGAAAAGTAGTGCCCTTATCCTGCTGATTGATGTTATAAATGACGTTCTGGAAAAGAAAAAGATTACAAAGATGGTGGAAGAAATATACAACAAGTTGGGTAAC
>NZ_JBMFQS010000021.1:0-2547 GCF_049968475.1 Calditerrivibrio sp.
TAAAAACATGCTATAATAAGGATCGATGAAGCTTTCTATGTACTAAAAGAGACAAACCCTTTTTCTGCAGGTTGCGGTAGATTTTGCGATCATCCTTGTGAAACAGCCTGCAATAGAGCCAAATTCGATGAACCTGTGGATATAAAAGCATTGGAAAGGTTTGTGTCTGATTGGGGTTATAGTAAGAATTTAAAGCCTATCAAAAAATCCCACGATAAGAACAAGTTAATTTCTATTATTGGAGCTGGTCCCGCAGGACTATCATCTGCATATTTCCTTGCTACATATGGATTTAAGGTTGTTGTATATGAAAGACACAGCACACCTGGGGGGCTACTTGTGGAAGGGATCCCTGCCTATAGATACCCTAAAGAGGTGTTTGAAAAAGAGCTGAGATATATTAAAGATACTGGGGTTGAAATCCTTTTAAATCAAAATGTAGATAAGGATAAATTCATTAATATAGTTGAAGAGTCTGATGCTGTAATAGTTGCAACCGGCGCACAATCTCCAGGGGAAATAGGGATAGAAGGGGAGTTTTTGGAAAATATTTATAATGGGATAGAATTTTTAAGGGAGATTAACTTTGGCAACCATGAAGTGTTAAATATAAATAAGTATGACAGAATAGGAGTCATTGGCGGTGGTTATACAGCTTTTGATGTGGCAAGGGTTTCAGTAAGACTAGGTGCTAACCCTTTTATAATCTACAGAAGAACCCTAAATGAGATGACAGCACACCCAGGTGAATTTGAAGAAGCCATGAGGGAAGGGGTTAACTTCCATTTTTTAAGACAGCCGATAAAGATCGAAAAGGTTTCAAATGGACTCAAGTTGATCTGTCAAGTGATGAAGCTGGGACCAGTGGATGAAAGCGGAAGATCAAAGCCTGTACCTGTTAAAGACAAGAGAGAGATTGCAACTACAAAGATATTAACACAAAATATTTCCAGAAGACAGCCAGATTGGTGGTGGAAACAATTTCATTTGAAGATAGAAAAGGTAACTTTAATGAGATTCTGCTCCCCTTAGATGAAGAAGTTGCTGTTTTAATAGCAAAAAGATGTTTCTTTTTCGGTATATGCATACAGTGCGACTGGTGCTATTTTTACAGTAACAATAGCTTAATTAAAGTTCATGAAAAATGGTCACCTAAAAAGATAAACATTTCTATATGTTCATTAAAGATAATATCTCCCACCATTCCTTCAAAAGTGTTGAGGCATGTCCCAGATCGGCATTATCAGTTGTAAATGATGAAAGCAGATATGAAAAGTATATATCAAATCAATTTATTAACATGGATAGTATAAAAAAGTACTTGGAGTGACGGATGGAAGAGCTTTTATACAAAAACGATATAGATATTGAGACATTTTCTGGTGGTAAAAAAGGGATACCCCAAGGAGCCTGCGGTCTTCTTGCTGCCGTTGGAGAATTTAGCCTTGATGCTCTGCTCAAAAGTGCAATGTGCCTACAGTATAGGGGGAGAATAGGGGCAGGAGTTACCCTTAAAGGGATCTACAAAGACAACAGCTTCTATGTTTTTCATATCATGTATCGCAGTCAGCATAAAGTAAGTGAGTTAGAACATGTAATCAACAGCTGGGGGGTCCATATCCTCGAATCTCAAGATCTAGTGGCAAAAAGATACTACTATGAATACGACCTACCCATAATAAAAAGATATTTTGTTACTCCACCAACCTTAGAAGAGATGATGTACAGAGAAAAGATCAAAGATGATTATGTGTACATAATGAAACATGTGGCTAAGTTTAACAAAGATTTCATGGATGATGCAAGGATTTTCTCCAGTTCAAAAGAGAACGGTACTTTTCTAACCGCTTTTGAGCTAACAGACACAATAAAGATATACGATCTACCAAAATATGAGCAAGAGTATTACGAGGCCTGTCTCATACACCTTAGATGGCCCACCAGCAGAGGTAGAGGGCTTTGGTGGGGGCCACAGCCAATATCCTTAGGTGAAATAGCAGGGATTCACAACGGCCACCTCTCCAGTGATAAATCGAATGCTATAGCTCTCGAGCAATTGGGTATAAATCTACACGTAGGAACAGATTCGGAAGCTATATTTTTACAAACAGACTACCTTCTAAGAAATGGATACAGTTTAGAAGAGATAGAGTGGGTATTAAGCCGAAAATACCCCCAAGAGTTAAAATCTATGCCTGAGGATAAAAGGGTACGATACAATGAAATAGTAAACGATCCCATTTTAAAACGGATGAAGATGTCTGGACCTGCTACCGCAATAGTTCTTGTGGAGGATGTAATTTTAGGTTTCACCGATCGGGATCACCTAAGATCATTCAGCATAGGCTATAACGATAAAGTAGCAATACTAGGTAGTGAACAAAGGGCAATACTTTCTGCAGCATATTTCATGAAAGAGGAGCTCGAAAATGTATACGATCCAGATGCCGGAAAAGTTGTTGCATTTGAGATCGAAGGTAAAAATATAAAAAAACTTAGCTATGGGTGGAAACGTTAGGAAGCTTGACAATAAGATAGAGTTAAGGG
>NZ_JBMFQS010000022.1:0-2301 GCF_049968475.1 Calditerrivibrio sp.
GCCAGAATCTCTTGAGCCAAAACGAACCACTCTTTCAATATCTATTCTTTCTTTCGGATAGTTATATTCATTCAACAATCTATAAACCCAGAGTTGCCTCACGATTTCTTCGGGCTTTGCAAGCTTGTATCTATCTTTTATCTGGCACTTGATATGAAATTTCCCATCCCGTTCTATAATCAAGCCTTCCACAGCCCTAATCTCTCTATCCGTGAAAAGAGATAGCCCGTGTTTCACATCTGAAGCTGAAAAAATCTTATTGATATTTGGCATACTAATAATCTCCAATTAAAAATCAGTATATCATTTTTTCTAATAACCTAGAAAATAGGTGCTTTTCATTATCTCCTGAAAAGATTTTTCTTAACGGCTTAAAATCTTCCTCCTGCCTGAGTTTAATTTCAAAGATACGCAATAACAACAACTCAATTATGTATTCAACCCTCTGAACTGGTGTTCCTGCTGGCCTTAATTTGTTATGCAGTCGCTTTAAGATATTATTTGTTCCGTTATCTGTGTAATGAACTGTTGAACGTCCCATAGATTAACCTTTTAAGATTTTATTTACATCTTGTAATGCTTGATAAAATTTTTGTTCTTTTTTCATATCTGTTGTCCTATTTTTTTTGATAAATATATTAAAAATATCTGGCTATTTAGCACAAAAAGGTGGTAAGTTTTTCTCCTATTTTGCCGTTTAGCTTGCAAATAACTGACCAAATCTTTTCTCATGAATCTTTTGGTCTGAATGGGATATAAAAACAGACCAGCTTTTATCACTATCGACCAGATGAAAAGCTTTTTCACTATAGGCTCCTAATTGCTTTATTAAAGTTTTATCTTGAGTATTTTATCCTTTCATATTATTATAATTTATCTTACATATTTTAAATTAATTCAAACTTTTGATAAGTATCAATTTTGCTTCATATGTATAACCCTTTGGGGGAACGGTATCTCGATATTTTCTTCTCTAAACCTTTTGAATACCGCTTTTCTAATTTCGCTTTGAATAAGAAAGTTATACTTAAATTCCTCTGCATAGCATACGAGGGTAAAATCAAGGGAGCTATCCCCAAAACCTGGATTAAATCTCACAATTGGCTCTGGATCGGCAACTAATCCCTCCACCTTACCTATGAGACTTTTTGACACTTCGATTAGAATCTTTTCCACTTTGTCAATATCTGAATCGTAGCTTACACTTATCTTTATTGGAACGGAGACTTTTTTATCGTTAAGATCAAAATTTGTTACGATACTTTGTACCAACTTTTCATTTGGCACTATGACAAAATTGTTTTGAACTGTTTTGATCCTTGTTGTCCTCCAAGTTATATCCTCCACAAACCCTTCTACTCCATTATCCATTCTAATGAAATCGCCTACTTTTATAGCCTTTTCTACTAATATATGTATCCCAGAAAAAAGGTTGGCCAAGGTATCTTTTAAAGCTAAAGCTACCGCAAGACCACCAACACCGAGAGCAGTTATAATAGGTGTAATCGAGATACCAAGATAGTTTAAAGCGATCAGTAACCCTACAACGTAGATGGTAACTTTAATAATTGCTTGTAAGAGACCTGTGTTTGGTATTGGTACGGCTTTTTCTTTTAGTGAGGTATTAAATAGCATCCCAGCCAAGTTGCCGAATGCGAAGGTGATTGATATGATGATTATAATTCTAATTATTTTGCTTGTAATTGAGATATATTGTGTAGGGATTTTTGAAAAATTTATAGCAATGTCGAGTGATAAAGCAAAAATCCACAAGAGGGATGGCTTTCTTATGGCATGTAATACTATATCATCAAGAGCTGTTTCGGTTTTTTCTGCAAACTTTAAAAAGATTTTAATAAGGCTCTTTCGAATAATGGTAAGCACCAGGAATGATACTACAAAAACAAATACTGGAAGATATAAAAGTTTTAAATAATCCATCTTATCCCTCTAATGTGTGGCCAAAATGGCATTTATACCATACTCTTTTTGGAGTTTCTCTTTTAGTTTTAAAGCATCATCTTTGGTTAAATTTCTTCCATACCTGATTCTGTACCAGATCCCTTTTTCACCCAAATCAGCTTTAACTATATATATATCTTTTAACTTGGTTTTCAGTTTTTCAGCTTCTTTTTTGGTATGTTCTTCATCTTTAAATGCCATTAGTTGGAGAGTGTAATTACCACTGCCACTTTTGACTGTTTGCTCCACTTTTGATGATGGTTCTTTTGGTTTGGATGTTGGTTCCTTATGATCAGTTTCCTTTTTTGGTTTAATTATTTGTTTTGAATTTGTATTAGG
>NZ_JBMFQS010000023.1:0-1289 GCF_049968475.1 Calditerrivibrio sp.
GTAATTTATGATGAAAAAGGGGACAAGGTTTTTGAAGGAGAATCTCCAACTATAGTATCTTTAGAGAAAAAAAGAGGATTTTTCCAAGGGAAAAGTTACACAGTTGTAATAAGTAAACCAGGTTATAATGAAAAAACTATTAAAGTTAACACAACTCCTAATGGCTGGTATATTTTAGGTAACATCGTTCTTGGAGGAATAATTGGATGGTTAATAGTAGACCCTTTAACCGGTGCAATGTGGACATTTGATACTAATGATATAAAAGTTAATTTAGAAAAACTTTGAGTGAGAAATTCAATTTTTAAATTTTATTGATTTCAAAAAGCCAAAAGGCAGTAAGGAGTTATGATATTTCTCCAACCACTTTTTTCTGGTAGAAAGCCAATTTAGGAGTTTATGAAAAGTAAGGGATATAAAAGATGTAAAAATGTTTATGTTTGTAAGACTAAAGAGGAAGAGATCAAAGACAGATTATAGAATGTGTATTTTCAATTTAAAAGTAGATAGAGTAGTTTATAGCTTTTTTAGGTCTATAAAGTTAAATTTATGTGGTTAATTTCTCACTCAACGTATATTCAGAAAGTCAAGAGTTAAAATTAGAAAATATCTACAGTTATTGTATGTATCTAAAAAACTATATCTAGTTCTTTTAGGTCTATTTATATGGAATCTTACGGTTAATTTCTTACTCGAGGTACTCTAATTGTTTATATTGATTCTGCTTTTGTTCGGTTGTTGTTCTATTTGATTCCATATCTGATTTTTGAATTGTAATTTGTTTAATTGTATATCTAACCCCGATTTGTCTTCTGTTCTTATAATTTAATCTCTTATGAGTTGTTGGTCTGTTTGATTCCATATCTCTTCCGTTCTTATAACTTATAATTTGATCTTTTAAGCGAATCCATCTTACGATAAAAAAAGTTAATGTAATAATACCAGCTAACAAAGTTAATTTAAGAAGAGCAGTTACTATATGGTCAATAGCAGAAGCTATATTGTAAAAAGCGCAAGATGCAAAAAAAACTATTACTAAAAGAATTATAAGAAGCAAAGGCATTTTCAAAACCTCCTTTTTTGTTTAAAAAATAATTATGCAGTTTTTCTAATTTATAATAAAATATAAAAATAAAATATAATATCTAACCCGTCAATATATTTTGTTCTTCATTTTAACCTTTCTCTTCCTTTTGTGAATATATTTTACTATTTTTTAAACAGCTTAAAAAAATTGATACAATATTAAGTTAAAATTTTTTGAAGAGGTAAGTTTATGGAATTATCTA
>NZ_JBMFQS010000024.1:0-1068 GCF_049968475.1 Calditerrivibrio sp.
ACTTTAAGTAGATGGAGGAAGGGTATTACACTTCTTACATACTTGTATGCTTATGCAATAGGCTATAGCTTTTTCAGATCTATTGAGGTAAATTTATGTGGTTAATTTCTCACTCAACGTATTAAAGATAAATCAATGTTTAAATGAATAAAACCTCTGAGGCTGTTTAAAAAATAGTAAAATATCTTCCCAAAAGGAAAAGAAAGGTTAAAATGAAGAACAAAAAATATAAACAAATTGTAAAGTTCATAATAGAATACATACGTTGAGTGAGAAATTAACCACATAAATTTACCTCTATAGACCTGAAAAAGCTATATTATACTTATTCTTATTTTTTGAGATTTTGGTAGCTATTTTTAGAAATCAAATTATATCAATACTTTGAAATTTTTCAAATAGCCTCAGGGGTTTTGTAAACAGCCTCGATTATATCTAAAAGATAGAAATTATAAACTTTTGCATCTTTATATCCTACATAGTTCAGACAAAAACTAATTCAAATATCCAGTCACAATACCCTATAGAGCGGGTCAAACGAATTCGCAACTGAAAATGATATATTTTATCATCTGTTGCAATACCCTATAGAGCGGGTCAAACCCGTAAAAATTACAATATAATGCAAATATATTTTCTGTTATATTGTCTAACAAGGCTTATCACTACTTGAATATTCAAATAATATATTTTTTACCTTATTCAGTTGCCAAAGTTCATCAACTTAAAACTTACACTATAAATTATAACAAAAAATTTTTAACCCGTCAAGTATCTCAAACTTTTCTCTTAGTTATCTCTTTGTTATCCTTTAGTTATTGTTATTAAAGAATGAATTTTTATGATATAATTACCTAACTTTAGAGCGGGGGAAATCTTTATTATGGGATTTAATCTCGGGGATGAATTAATAAAAGCTTTAAGAGATAAAACGGATGAAATAATAAACATAGAAAGGGGTAAAGTTTTTGCGGTAAAAACAAAACCATTCTATGAAAAAACAAATATAAAACTGTATATAGAGAATGAAAGTGAAGAAAAGTCAAGACCCCTAATAGTATTGTATAC
>NZ_JBMFQS010000025.1:0-985 GCF_049968475.1 Calditerrivibrio sp.
CCTTCTTTGCCTGTAATGCCTTGTACTATTACCCTGCTTGTTTTATATACAGCTATAGCCATATTTATTTCTCCTTCTTATTGGTTTCTTTTGTTGTTTGGTTTTCTTCTTTTTTTGGTTTTGTTATTTGAGTTATCATATGAGCAGCTTCTTTTATGTCCTGGGCTACAGAAAATGCAAGGCCACTGTTTTTTAGCATTTCCATACCTTCTTCTTTATTCATACCGGTAAGCCTTACTACGATTGGAACTTTTACTTCTACTGTCTTTAGGGCTTGCAATATACCATTTGCCACTTTATCGCATCGCACAATACCGCCAAATATATTTATGAATATAGCTTTTACTTTTGGGTCTCTGGTTATTATCTCAAAGCCTTTTGCTATGGTATCTGGAGTAGCTTCACCACCTACATCAAGAAAGTTTGCCGGGTTTCCACCTGCAAACTTGATAACATCCATTGTAGCCATAGCAAGACCTGCACCATTTACCATACAGCCTATATCACCATCAAGCTTGATAAAATTTAAACCAGCAAAACGTGCTTCAAGCTCATCTGGGTCATATTCAGTTAAATCTCTCATCTTTGCTATTTCTTTTCTTCTAAATATTGCATTGTCATCTATTTCTATCTTTGCATCAAGGGCTACCAAGTGGTTTGTATCTGTTACTACAAGCGGGTTCATCTCTAAAAGCGAGCAGTCTTTATCCATAAACAGTTTGTACAGGTTACTTACGATTCTTGATATTTCTTTTTCCTGTTCAACAAGGTCAAGATCGTACTTTAATCTTCTTATCTGGTATGGCAAAAAGCCTACCGCTGGATCTATCGGTATTTTTATGATGTCTTCCGGGTAGAGCTCACTTACCTCTTCTATACTCATACCACCCCTTTTTGAAGCAATAACCACTGGTTTTCCTATGGTTCTATCTATAGTAATAGAAAAGTAAAGCTCCCTTTTAATGCTTGATACTTTTTCTACAAG
>NZ_JBMFQS010000026.1:0-946 GCF_049968475.1 Calditerrivibrio sp.
ATGCTTATGCAATAGGCTATAGCTTTTTCAGGTCTATTGAGGTAAATTTATGTGGTTAATTTCTCACTCAACGTATAAATCATATATTATTAACAATTATTACGTAATGTTGTCGTAAACTCAAATTACATAATATAAAGTGATATAATAACTGTTATGAGCAAGGTAAAAGTTGCTAAGATTAATAAAAAAGGTCAGATTACCATTCCTGCTGAATATAGGAAAAGATTAAAACATAACGTCGTAGAAGTCTATATTGATGAAGACAGAATAATCATAAAGCCTGTTGAGGATTTAGGCGGCATATTAAATGAGTATGCTATAAAAGACAAGCCTATAGAAAAAGTAATAGATATGGAAAATAGTGTTGCGAGTGAAGTGTTTTTAAATGGATAAATTCTTCCTTTTACCATACAAGTTAACCTATATATATTATTCAGACCTTCTTATAGGTTAACTCTTTTTAAAGAAGAAAACTCTATCATATGTAAAAACAAACCTTTACTTTCAAAGATTTTTAAAACTTTTCTTCAAGAATTTTAGGTTAATAGTAACTTCAAAACCTTTATGCTCATGCAATAGGCTACAACTTTTTCAGGTCTATTAAGGTAAATTTATGTGGCTAATTTCTCACTCAACGTATGCATTATAATAATGATAGTGTAATCTAAAAATTTATAAGGGGGTATTGTGTTATGGAATTAGAGGAATTGAAGAGTAAAGTAGGTCAAGTAGTTGAGTTAGAAGGTAGGGTAGAACGTGTGTGGCTTAGTGATAAGAATGGCAATTTTGCTCTCAAATTAAGTTTAGGGAATAGACATGCATTGTTTGTTAGGTTTCCTAGAGATAATTTTAAAGATCAGAAATCTTTATTGTATGAATTTGAGGTGGGAGAGAATGTAAAATTAGTAGGAACGTTATCTTGGAGTAATAATAAAAATGGGGT
>NZ_JBMFQS010000027.1:0-928 GCF_049968475.1 Calditerrivibrio sp.
TATGCTTATGCAATAGGCTATAGCTTTTTCAGATCTATTGAGGTAAATTTATGTGGTTAATTTCTCACTCAACGTATACCTATAAATATAAATATAAGTATAGACCCCATAAAAAGAAGTTGACCAGCTAATTTAAACATTGATATCTGCGTATATTCCGCTACTTTCTTCAAAGCTTTGTAAAGGAGATAGTAAGCATAAACAAACAGAACTATAGCAACTATTATGTCCATTATTGGTCCTATTGAAATTACAAATACTAAAACGTTTTCCATCAAATTTGAACCTAACAATGTCCCTAATAAGCCAGCAGCTCCAAATAGTAATTCATAGAAAATTACAAAAATAAGTCCTAACGTGCTAAGAATAACACCCATCAGACTCCAATTAAAAATCTTCTGGTCGTTGTAGACTTTGCTAATCTCATACATAGCAATTAAGAAAAGTACGTACCCTGCTAAACCTAAAAGAATTCCGATTCCAGGAACAAATAATAAAAATAAGAAAATTCCTCCTAAACCACCTAAAATCTTTTCATTTCCTACCTTCATATTTTCGCTCCCGAAGTGATTTATTCATAATTGTATTTTTTTTAACATACATATATTTAACATACGTTGAGTGAGAAATTAACCACATAAATTTACCTCAATAGACCTGAAAAAACTATAGCCTATTGTATAAGCATAAAAGTTTTGAAGTTGCTACTAACCTAAAATTCTTGAAGAAAAGTTTTAAAAATCTTTGAAAGTAAAGGTTTGTTTTTACATGTGATTGACTTTCCCATTTTTTGCCTTTTTACAGGTGATAGAGTTAACTCCTTTTTTAAGGAGTTAACCTAGAAAAAAGCCTTAATGATATATATGGGTTAACTTGTGTGTAAAGGAAAATATTTGTTTATAAACTCCTTAGAAATCTTATAGAAATT
>NZ_JBMFQS010000028.1:0-868 GCF_049968475.1 Calditerrivibrio sp.
CTGCATTTTCAAAATCTCCGATAACTGAATAAATCCCTCCAAGGTTTAGCATTATTATGCCACTGCCGTGATACTTTCCTTCTCTTTCTGTTATCTCAAGTGCCTTCTTATAGTATTCAATGGCTTTGTCATATTCCTCTTTTTTCTTGTATGTGTTTGCTATGTTGTTGTAAATAGTGTATAGGTTGATATCATACTCGTAATTTTCTTTTATGTAGGCTTTACTTTTTTAAAGTTCTTAATTGCAAGTTCTATCTTTCCAGCCATAAAGTAAGCTTCTCCTAAGCAAATGTAAGCATTTATGTTTCTTGGATAGAGTTTTACTGCCATTTGGCCTGATTTAATAGCTTTCTGGTAATCTCCTTTTTCAAGATATTCAAAACATTTTTCTATTTCTCTCATAGTTAAGCCTCTTTTAAATTATTTGTTTTATACGTTGAGTGAGAAATTAACCATATAAATTTACCTCAATAGACCTGAAAAAGCTATAGCCTATTGCATAAGCATACAAGTATGTAAGCTGTGGCGGTTTTACTTAATGTTTGACAATTTAATTACTTCTTCTGGCTCTTCATAAAAAACACCTGCTTCTATGTTGCCAGATTCCATATCCGATAAACCAGACGTTGTAAAGTTGGCAGAGCCTACTATTGCTTTTTTGTTGTCTACTACCACAAATTTAGCGTGAAGTCTATTGCAAATATGAATACTTGCTTTAGCATTTTTCATTTTTTTTCAATATCGATTCATCTGTAATAAGTAAGTCTTTTAGTTCAATTGTATAACTCTTAGATAAAGGATTTCAAGTTATTTACACTTTTACCTAAATTGTCGGCTACTATGGTTTTAATAAGCTCTGAAAACTCTT
>NZ_JBMFQS010000029.1:0-867 GCF_049968475.1 Calditerrivibrio sp.
AATAACGACACTGTTATAGAAAACGATCTAATAAAAAAAACAATGGAAGCTAAACTTAACTTCGGAGAAAAAGCTATATATGGAGCAAGGATTCTATATTATTGGAATCCTACTATTATATGGTACGATGGTGGTAGATTTAATGAATGGACAGGTAGATCTGTTCATTTAAATATGGGGAAAAGATTGGATCAAGTTGAAAATTGTTCTATAAAAGAAGTAAATTTCATCACTTTTTGCTATGTAGTTTTACCTAAGTTTATAATTAAAAATATCGGTTTATTGGATGAAAGTTATTTCATGTATGTGGAGGATTTAGACTATTCTTATAGGGTTTGGAAAGCAGGTTATAAACTTTATCATGTATGCAATACAGTGCTATACCATAAAGTTGGTGCAAGCAATAATGGAGAAGTCAGTGAATTTAGTGCTTACTGGGGTATGAAAAATAGGCTTAAATTTATATTTCACAATCTCACTTTTACAAAAAAAGTTTTTTCTGTTTTATTTATAATATCATCAAGGATTATTAAACTCCCCATATTCTTTTTTAAAAACAAAGTAAGATTATAAAAGCTCAAGTAAGAGGTATAATAGATGCCTTTAGAGATAAATAAGGAATAAGAAATGAAATACAAAGTGTGTGTAGTAACTGTAACATATGGGGATAGATTTTATCTACTTAAACAGGTTATAGATGCCTCCTTTAATGAAGGAGTAAGTAAAATAATAGTAGTAGACAACTGTTCATCTAAAAACAGTAGAAATCAGTTAAAAGATTATGAAAGAAAATACGTTGAGTGAGAAATTAACCACATAAATTTACCTCAATAGATCTGAAAAAGCTATAGCCTATTGCATAAGCAT
>NZ_JBMFQS010000030.1:0-709 GCF_049968475.1 Calditerrivibrio sp.
ATAAGTAAGTCGTTTGAGAGTGTTTTAAAGGGAGATGAGAAAGGTTTATCTGGATTAGAGAAGTCTTGTCCAAGTGGGAAGGAGGTTATAGATAATAATATTGAGTTTGCGATAAAATCTGGCATTAATGGAACTCCAACAATTGTATTTCCTAACAAAGGATTAAAGGTTATAGGAATACTTCCTTCTGAGAAGTTAGATAAGTTGATAGATATTATTTATGGTAATTAAAAAATTTTTTTAGGAGGTGCAGTATGAAAAAGAAAGCCGTTATTGGTGTAGGTCTTTTATCTGCGGTGTTTATAGTATCTTGCACATGCACATGGTAAAGTAAAAGATTATTTAAAGCATACGTTGAGTGAGAAATTAACCACGTAAATTTACCTCAATAGACCTGAAAAAGCTATAGCCTATTGCATAAGCATACAAGTATGTAAGAAGTATAATACCTTTCCTCCATCTACTTAAAGTATTAAATTGTTTAAGTCTTGAAAATGCTCCTTCTATAACCTGTCTTTGAGCTCTTTCATCTTTAGTTTTACAAACATGAACATTTTCACATCCCTTATACCCTTTGTCCCCTATAACCTCAAAAAGATTGATTAACTTCTTAAACCATAGGCTCGTTTTAACTCTTAACCTAAAAGACTTTACCTCATGATAACTAGCTGGATGAAACCAAACATCATACACAATTCCTTTCCTATCG
>NZ_JBMFQS010000031.1:0-695 GCF_049968475.1 Calditerrivibrio sp.
CTATCAAACTTCTCTAGCTCTTTCTCCTCCTCCTCTGTCAATTCAGTTTCAATCCTTATTTTTCTGGAAGTTGCTATCAAACAAAAACCATCCTCGTTATCTTTTTCAAGTAAACAGGTTTCAATCCTTATTTTTCTGGAAGTTGCTATCAAACTACAATTTTGCAATGAAAAATGGATACCTCAACGGAGTTTCAATCCTTATTTTTCTGGAAGTTGCTATCAAACCTAATTAATGAAACAGATCGGGTTTGGATATTTGAGTTTCAATCCTTATTTTTCTGGAAGTTGCTATCAAACTAAAACAAGGAGGCTTGTATGGCAGAAAAAGAATGTTTCAATCCTTATTTTTCTGGAAGTTGCTATCAAACGCATTATCCCAACTTCTTTATTGATTACGATTGTATGTTTCAATCCTTATTTTTCTGGAAGTTGCTATCAAACACAAATATTCACAAGGGATTAACGATACTGGAGTATAGTTTCAATCCTTATTTTTCTGGAAGTTGCTATCAAACGACATTGCTATTTACTGGGTTGCAGATGCAGAGAGTTTCAATCCTTATTTTTCTGGAAGTTGCTATCAAACGCTTAAGCCTTTTTAAGCCCCTTAAAGCTTAGCTGTTTCAATCCTTATTTTTCTGGAAGTTGCTATCAAACCCCTTTTAGTTTTTTACTGCCTATAACATACATTAG
>NZ_JBMFQS010000032.1:0-621 GCF_049968475.1 Calditerrivibrio sp.
GTTTGATAGCAACTTCCAGAAAAATAAGGATTGAAACTACTCAACAAAAAGAGGTTTTAAGCTTAGCTTAGCGTTTGATAGCAACTTCCAGAAAAATAAGGATTGAAACTCAATGATTTACATTTTACAATGTATTTTTACAATTGTTTGATAGCAACTTCCAGAAAAATAAGGATTGAAACTTTCACTCTTTGCAACCCAGTCAAATGCAAATTCAAGTTTGATAGCAACTTCCAGAAAAATAAGGATTGAAACAAGTTAAGCCCTATATAAACCCTTTAACCCCCTCTAGTTTGATAGCAACTTCCAGAAAAATAAGGATTGAAACTACTTTTTCAAAGTGCTCCAACTCATACTGAAACAGTTTGATAGCAACTTCCAGAAAAATAAGGATTGAAACATAAAAAGATAATTGGCAAGCCGCGATACTGGCTTTGTTTCTGCAAAAGGAACTGATAGATCAAGCCCGTGTGAAGATGCTGAAGGACTGGAAGCTCTCCGGCTTCAGTATCGAGAGCGATACAAGGCTGTTCAGCAAAACAGATAGGGAGGCATTAGGCCACTATGTTGTCTGCGGTGCTACCTGTGCCGAAAAAATCCAATACTACGAGGCTTCCGACA
>NZ_JBMFQS010000033.1:0-567 GCF_049968475.1 Calditerrivibrio sp.
TATTTGACAAGAAATAATTTAGAGCAGGCTTAAAGCTCTTTGAAAAGTGAATAAGGCAAATGGGTATAGTACGGAAAGGTGAAATGACTTTGTAAATATATTAAGTAAAGAACTAAATATTTTTAGTTTATTCTCTAAGCTTTGAGTAGAGAGGCTTTCAGGAGGGGAGAAATTCCCCTCCTATTTTGATAAAATTTTCACAAGTAAAGTGAAAATCTTTGTTTATTAAGTTATTGAGACAATGTTAAAAATTTTTCATTTTCAAGCATTTTTAGGGCTTGATTGATGAGGATTTTAGGGTATATATTTTAGAGTAGGTTAAGGATTTTGGGAGAGAAAAATTAGGAATGACAAGCCCTTTGAGGAGAAGGGTGGAAACCTGCCCTCATTAACGAGGGATTGCGACTGGCTACCTCCCTCCCTTTTGTTTTTTTTATCCCCGGGTGGAAACCTGCCCTCATTAACGAGGGATTGCGACTTGGACCTCTGGAGGTTTTTGTTTTAAGAATTACTTATTGTGGAAACCTGCCCTCATTAACGAGGGATTGCGACATCTTTCATGACACG
>NZ_JBMFQS010000034.1:0-561 GCF_049968475.1 Calditerrivibrio sp.
GTATCCTGAGTTGGAGTTGGTGGAGTAGATGGAGGAGGTGTTTCAGGTGGTCCTGGTGGAGGTGGTGGCGGTGAAGCAAAATTAGCTGGACTATTACTTGAAAGTTTATTATCACCACCAACACCTATAATACTCTTAAAAACCATAAAACCTACTCCAACTGCTGCAGCTACAGCTAATACTAATATCTTCTGCATCTTCTTCTTTTTCTCATCGTCAGAAGATTGTTGAACCTGTCCCTGCCCTTCTAAATTCTCTTCCCTTCCTTCCTCATAACCTTCCGTCTCCCTTGAACTTAATTCCTCTGTCTTCTTCCTCTTAAACTTGCTTAAATCTATCATTCCCAGTTCCTCCTTCTCTACTTCTTATTGCTTTTATACTTAACGTAATAAACACAATCCCTCTTGGCAATTTCTAATATCTCACTTTTCGTAGCCAAAACCACAAAAAACCTATCCTCATCTAATTGTAATATCTTTACCTCTCCTTTTTTCTCATCTTCATTGACATTAACAGGTTTTGTAATACATTCGGAAGAACTCGCCCCAACTTCATAAATAG
>NZ_JBMFQS010000035.1:0-557 GCF_049968475.1 Calditerrivibrio sp.
ATACTGTTCCCCCAAATTGGATTGGTTGGTTAAAACGTGGATTTTTCGTTGTAAAATTTCAAGAAATTGGTTCTAAGTATTATATTATAAAAGCAAAAAGTAATAGAGTAGTTGTTAGCGGATTGTATATTTATAATGACGAAAAATTTACAAACGGCGAATCAGATTACTTTGTAGTAAATGATGATCGGCAGGGTCGAGCAATCTTTAATAAGAATGGCAAACGGATTACTGATTGGTTTGATGATATCTCTCCAGTTGGTTTAGTTGGAGGGGAAAGTAATTACTATCTGGCAAAGAAAGATGGGAGGAAGGCGATATTTGATAAAGATGGGAATATGATAACAAAAGATTGGTTTAGCGAAATTTCTTCAGATGGATTAGTTAAAGGACAAAGCAACTATTACAAAGCAATGAAAAACGGTAAATGGGCTATATTTGATATAAGTGGCAATAGGATAACTCCAGAATGGTTTGATGAGATATATCCATATGGATTAGTGGAGGGAAAGAGTAATTACTACATTGCAAAGAAAAACGGAAAGTATGCAATCTTT
>NZ_JBMFQS010000036.1:0-543 GCF_049968475.1 Calditerrivibrio sp.
CATACAACCCCAGACCCTGAATGACTAAAATAGAATTTTTTAAATTTTACGGTCACTAATTTTATTCCTCCAGATCGTGCTAAAAATCCACTTGGGTTCCATTATATTCGGGAAGGTCTGGACCTGGGTCCAAAAAAATTTTTATATGACAAAAATAATTTTTTTCTTCTTTAAAATTGTAAATTATTTTCTATCCTGCGCTTCCCTTTCATATTTCAAATATAAATTGTTCAAAGAGCAATGTTAATTAATGCAAAAATTGAAAAAAAATAATAATATAAATCAATCAAAATTAAAAAGAGATCACTATGGAAATTGAATAACTGATGGGTATTACGTAGTCGGTTTTGACCGACTATTACATTTATCTTGTTTTGTTTGTATTTTAATTTGCATGTATAACAACAATAACAACCAGTTCGATGGTTTTTCCTATTTTACGAAATTGTAAAATACCATTCACACTAAACATGCCTAGTTGGCTCCATAGATTTATACAAAAACAAACTTCTTAACTCCCTAAACGCAAAAAATAATTTTTGC
>NZ_JBMFQS010000037.1:0-541 GCF_049968475.1 Calditerrivibrio sp.
AAGAAATACTGGAAGACCCACTGTATAAAATGGGAGAAGAAAAAGGAATTCAAAAAGGAATTCAGGAAGGTATTTTGAAAGGTAAAGTAGAAGCTATACTGGATATATTAAGTTTAAGATTTCCCAACATGGATTTAAGCATTATTTCAGAAAAGCTTAAAAATATTCAAGATTTAGAACGTCTGGACTATTTGAAAAGCAAAGCAAAAACTATTTCTTCGTTAGAAGAATTTAAGCAGCTTTTAGATTAAAATAATATATCAGTTATATCAGTTAGTAGCTTTTTCTCTGTTTTCTTCGTAAAATTTTCTGCCTTTTTCTGTTATTTCCCAGATACCCCATGGGGAATTAGATGCCAGCAAACCTTCATTTACCATCGTATTTCTTGCCCATTGTGCAGTATTTTTCCATCTTTTTGAACCAGATGAAAGGGACTGATAATCATATTCGTTTAAAGTATTTTTCATCTTCATATGTACAAGATTTAAAACAGACTCCACCTTTGCTTTTCCGCCAAGTTCAATAAGCGATTCTAAAATAG
>NZ_JBMFQS010000038.1:0-539 GCF_049968475.1 Calditerrivibrio sp.
AGAAGGAATTTCCAGATGGTGTAAGAGGGCAAAGGCTAAAACTTATAAGTGACAATGGTTCGCAGCCGACAGCTACCTCATTTATGAGGGATATGGCAACACTCGGTATTGAGCAGATATTCACCAGTTATGATAATCCAAAGGGCAATGCAGATACCAGAGAGGATGATGAGGACAATAAAAGAGGAGGTAATCTGGCTTAATGAGTTTGGGAGTTTTGAGGAGGCAAGGGAAAGGATAGGAAGATGGATAGAGGTTGATTATAACAAACTATACGTGCACAGTGGGCTGGGCTATATAAGTCCAGAAGAATTTGAGGCTGAGTATAAGAGAGAATATTTCCTGGAGGCAGCATGACATCTACAACTTTAGGGCATAAAAAATGTCTTGACAAATGGGGCTGCAGCACAGAAATATTTCGTATGTGCCAATCCTCATTCTTTGGAAGTTGCAAGAACTGATTCCCTATTCCGCGAAGCGATAGAGAAAGCTGATCTTGTAGTGCCTGATGGTATAGGTATTGTATTAGCATCTAAGAT
>NZ_JBMFQS010000039.1:0-527 GCF_049968475.1 Calditerrivibrio sp.
TAACTATTGCAAACATTTCATTTACTTGTTTTTCTTCTTTTTCATCAATTTCTTCTTCATCATTGTTTTCATCTACATCAAATAAATCTTCATCTTCATTATCAGAATTTCTTTCAGAATCTTTTGTTTCATCATCAGATTCTTCATCTTCATTTATTAAATGAGATAATAAATCATCATCATGTGAATCATCTGCTTCATAAATTTTTACTGAAACCATATCCTTCTGTTTAATATCAGAATCTGAAGAATCATCATTTTCTTCATCATCATGTGCAATATTATGTAAAACATCATCATTATCTTTTTCTTTTGCATTATCTACATCATTATCATCATTAGGAATCTTATGTGTTATTTGTTCATCTTCTGAAATAATATCATAAATATTTTCTGTAAATTGTTCTTGTTTAAGTTGTTCAATTTGTTTTAATATTTCGTCCATTGATATGTCTTTAAAATTCATTGTTATATAGTTATTGTTCATAATAATTAATTTAACAACAGTGTTTATAAAATCATCAACA
>NZ_JBMFQS010000040.1:0-525 GCF_049968475.1 Calditerrivibrio sp.
CATCATGTTTTCAATTTTCCAATAAACTCCTTCAGAGTATGCAATCTCACTTTCATCTGTGTTAGTATAAATTAAGTGCCCACATACGCAAGAAACATCTTTATCCTGGAGCTGGGCCACAAGTTTTTTTAAAGAACTTTTCTCCCAAATTGTATTTGCATCAGAAAATGCTAAGATTTCACCACTTGCATATTTAAAAGCGGTGTTGTAGGCATTAACTTTTCCACCGCGTTTCTGTATATTTATTAATTTTATATTCTTATATTGCTTTGCAAACTCAGAAATTATTTTGTTTGTTTTGTCGGTGGAGTTATCAGATGCAAAAATTATTTCGAGTTTATCTTTTGGGTACTCAAGATCAATAATATTCTTTATTTTATTTTCAATAACTTGTTCTTCGTTGTGTACCGCAACAATCATAGAAACATAAGGTAGATAATTATTTTGTAGATTGTTAGAAATTCTATTTTCTTTGATAAAAGAGATTAAAATAAGCAATAGTCCATAAACAACGTTGTGCCAGAG
>NZ_JBMFQS010000041.1:0-525 GCF_049968475.1 Calditerrivibrio sp.
GCTTAGTGTTCTTATCTCACGACCAGTTGCTACATCCCAGAGCTTGATGGTGTAATCCTTACTTCCTGATGCCACCATCCTGCCATCATCTGAACCACCTTGAACCACCTTGAACTATTTTATTTTCCCTATCGGAAAAGCCTGGCCGCTTGGGGTTGCTGTTGGATATTGGGCTCGCTTGAATACCTTCTCTGCAAGGGCAGGAACTTCACTGTCCACATAGTTTGCAAGTTCAAGGGTCTTTATAAAGCCATCCCTGTCCATGTCTGCTTTTCCCTTCATGCCTTCTGAAAGAACATAGGTAAACAGCCCGTGTCCCTGATAGCCCTCAAGTGCCTCCTGAAGTGAGGTTGATGCACTGAGTATGGTTGAGCCAACTGCACGGGAGAGTATCTTTACCGCTGTCTCCTCACTCATCCCCCTTGTGAGCATTGCTACCTGAAGTGCCTCACCAAGCTTTCCAGCATTGCAGGTATCTATGACTATCATCTTCTTTGTTGATGGCACATTGGCTATGAGCTCTTT
>NZ_JBMFQS010000042.1:0-525 GCF_049968475.1 Calditerrivibrio sp.
CGATCGTTTCCAGTATTCCGGACGCGCCGAGCAACCCCCCCGCGCCGAGCAACCCCATCCGGCGTCTCCGGAAAACCGTCATAAATAAAACGATCACCGTCCCCGGCAGAAACGGCTCAATAGAGCGCTATGCTTTCAGCCAAACGCTCTATCTCTATGTCTTTTCGAGCGGTCACACGCAATTATGTTGTCGCTGTCGCGTCAACCTAATCGCCTATCGCTCTAAATGGTGCGGGCGGTCGGAATCGAACCGACACTCCTCTCGGAACCGGATTTTGAGTCCGGCGCGTCTACCAGTTCCACCACGCCCGCAACGCTACTTGCTTAGCATAAGCCGTGGCGCGACCCAAGGGGGGTGCGGGATGACTGTGCTGGGTGCGCCGCAGTCAAGACGGTTGCGAAATCGTCCCGGATGCCGGTGCCGGGTTCGTTCCGTGCTGCAGGCCGAGCGTAGGGTCGACCCGATGGAGCAGCAACAGCAGTAACAGGATGACGATGAGGGTCGCGAAGATGCCGCCGAGCACC
>NZ_JBMFQS010000043.1:0-519 GCF_049968475.1 Calditerrivibrio sp.
CTTATGGGGGTTGGAAATTGACAAAAGAGACAGAGACAGGGGGTTTTATCGATATAACGCCAGGGTTCATTTCTAAAAGTGAACTACTTTTTGTTATAAACGCTATAATAAAGGTTCTTGAAGAGGAAGCTAAAAAATAAAGCCTCGGGGCTCCTGGGTTGGTCCTGGGGGCTCTTGGGTTTTTAAGCCGTGACTTATTGTATTTGATTTTTTAAAGTAAAAGCTACGGCGACGACGATGGCAATTTTAAAGGAGGTATCGCTATGAATGAGGAGTATAAAATAAAAAATGAGTTGTTTAATATTTTCAGGAAGGTTCAAATGCATTTCAAGCTTCCCTACTGTAAAATCATATTTTCAAATAGAGAGAAAACACCTCACGGGGAGTTTATAAGTAAAATAAGAATTGTAAAAAAGAATGGAAAGAAGCGGGTTTATAAAAGGGCTTACATTGTTTTATACAGGAACGGCTGGGATGAGGACACTTTAGTGCATGAGATGGCTCATTTCCTCTTATGGG
>NZ_JBMFQS010000044.1:0-517 GCF_049968475.1 Calditerrivibrio sp.
TGTAAGTCTGCAAATGATGGTTATTTGCATCGTACCGGACATAATGCAAATATATTTTCTGTTATATTGCCATTCAGACCTTTACCACTACTTGAATATTCAAATATTATATTTTCTGTTATGAGAATGCAGACTACATACTAAACTTGAAATACTAACTTTTTACTCCACCTTAAGGTTACAGGTCTAAAGTTTAACCTATTCATTTGCCAAAGTTCATCAACTTAAAACTTACACTATAAAGTATAACAAAAAATTTTTAAGCCGTCAAGTATCTCAAAATTTTCTCTTAGCTATGTCTTATTTATCTCTTTGTTAGCCCTTAGGAATGCTTTACTTAGAATAGAACTGTTCAGTTGCTAATGAAGTAAAATATAACTTTTTCAGATATTTTGCAGAATCTCATGGTTAATTTCTCACTCAAAGTATGTTAAAATTTATAATTAAAAAGAGGATAAACCTTATGGTAAAGGTAGCCTTACCGGTAGTAGATAAAGAAATAGAAGATGTTTTATCA
>NZ_JBMFQS010000045.1:0-514 GCF_049968475.1 Calditerrivibrio sp.
ATGATTACTATGTAGATAAAACCGGGTTTGTTAAAAAATTAGAAGTTGGGGGAGCAACTGTTATCAAACCTTGATATAGATTATATTTATCCATAAAGTTTGCTATTTCAGGCTGGATATCTGACAATGAAAGTTTTTTTATGGATTGGTAATGAGAATGTATATGTATTAAACTATCCAAACTTAGATGTGAGGAAGAGTTTCAACGATGCTTTTTGACTTACCTGACACCGAGTCCGGCTTTGAAAGGTAGGGCAGAGATAGGTTTAATCAGGGCATTGCAAACAAATGATATTGGTAAGATAAGGGATATACTGTACAGTTTTTTGCATCAATTCCACATGACTGGTATAGAAAGAATGATAGAGTTTAAAGTTGTGGTTGATGAATCAGAGAATAAGGCGTTGAATCAGATAAAAGAGAAGAGGTACTTTGAGAAATATCAGAGTAAATACGATGAGATTTATTTGATAGGAATGGAATTTAGTAGAAAATATCGGAATATTGTTTATTT